>CAIXWN010000178.1 GCA_903923135.1 uncultured Caulobacteraceae bacterium
GATCTCGGACAATGAGAACGCGCATCACGGAAATGTTCGGTGTGGAAACCCCGATCGTCATGGGGGGCATGACCGGCGTCGGCTACGCTGATCTGGTGGCGGCGGTGGCGAACGCCGGCGCCCTGGGCTTCCTGACCGCACACATGTTCAAGTCGGGGGCGGAGCTTCTGGCGGAAATCGAGAAAACCCAGAGCCTTACAGACAAACCCTTCGGCGTGAACCTGACGCTGCTACCGTCGATCAACCCCATCCCCTATGACGAATACCGTGAAGCGATCATCGCCTCGGGAGTCAAGATCGTCGAGACGGCCGGTCGCGCGCCGACCGACCACCTGCCGCGCTTCAAGGAATTCGGCGTCAAGGTCATCCACAAATGCACCTCTGTCCGTCACTCGGTCTCGGCGGTGAAGCATGGCGTCGACGTGATCAGCATCGACGGCTTCGAATGTGCCGGTCACCCCGGTGAGGACGACATCGGCCTGATCGTTCTGCTTCCGGCCACCGTCGACGCCGTCGACGTGCCGGTGATCGCCTCCGGCGGCATGGCCGACGGCCGCAGCCTGGTGGCCGCGTTGGCGCTCGGCGCCGAAGGCGTCAACATGGGCACGCGCTTCCTCGCCACGGTGGAAGCCGGCGTGCACAACAACGTCAAGAAGGCGATCGTCGAGAACACCGAGCGCGACACCGTCCTGGTCGGCCGCTCGCTGCGCAACACCGCCCGCGTCGCCCGCAACGCCATCTCCGAGCAGGTGGCGGAAATCCAGAAGGACCCTTCCAAGACCTTCGCCGACGTGCGGGAACTGATGGCCGGCGTGCGTGGTCGCGAGAACGTGCTGAAGGACGGTGATCTGGACGGCGGCATCTGGACCACCGGCCAGAGCCAGGCGCTGATCCACGACATCCCCACCTGCGCCGAGGTTGTCCGCAACATCATGGCCCAGGCCGATTCGATCCTCACCGACCGGCTGGTCCGGATCCGGGGGTAACGGTCGGGCGGGCGGGGTCGTTCCCGCCCGCCGGAACGGCGCGGACACTGTCACAGGACTGTGCCTTTGGCGGGCTAGTCTGGCCAACCCCGCCCCGCGCCCGTGGCGCGTTCCCATGACGGCTGTTTATGACCCTAGTTCTTGAGCCGGCCCGCGCCGTCGACGTGATCGTCCAGACCGATGTGCTGGTGGTGGGCAGCGGGCCCGGCGGCCTCGCCGCCGCCCTGGCCTCCGCCCGCGCGGGGGCGAAAACCGTCCTTCTGGAGCGCAACGGCTGCTTCGGGGGCAACATCACCCAGGTCGGCGTCGAGGGGCTGGCCTGGTACCGGCACGAAAAGACGGTCGACTGCGAAGGCATCGGCATCGAGTTCGAGACCCGCGCCAAGGCCATGGGCGCGGCCATGCCCGAGCCGCAGTCCCTGAGCCACGCCCTCGACGCGGAGGCTTTCAAGCACGTGGCCGATGTCCTGGTGCGCGAGGCGGGCATAACCCCGATGCTGCACCGGATGGGAGCGGCGCCGATCATGGAGGGCCGCTCGCTCCGGGGCGTGTTCACCGAGAGCAAGGCGGGGCGCGAGGCGATCCTGGCCAGGCGGGTGATCGACGCCACCGGCGACGCCGACATCGCCTATCGCGCCGGCGCCCCGACGGTGAAGACGCCGAAGGAAGAGATGATGGCCACCTCGGTGATGTTCTCGATGAGCGGCGTCGACAAGCGCCGATTCCTCGACGCCGTGAAGGCCGATCCCCAGACCTACAAGGACTGGGAGGGCAACGGCGAGTGGAACATCGAGACCACGGGCAAGGAGGACGCACTGTTCTCCCCGTTCCTGCGCAAGCCGTTCAAGCAGGCGCTCGAGGCCGGGCTGCTGCCCCCGAACCTGTCCACCATCGCCGGCACCTGGGGCGCGGTGTCGGACCAGGGTGACCTGACCTACCTCAATCTGGTGGCACTGGCCGGCCTCGACGGCACGAACCCCGACGACCTGACCACCGCCGAGATGGACGGGCGCGGCCAGGCGATGCAGGCGATCGAGGCCCTCAAGCGGTACATGCCCGGCTGCGAGGGAGCCAAGCTGCGCAACTTCGGCATGACCCTGGGGGTGAGGGACACGCGCAAGATCGACGCCGTCTATAACATGACCTCGGACGACGTGCGCCACGAGGCCCGCTTCGAGGATTCCATCGGCATCTTCCCCGAGTTCATCGACGGCTATGGCATCCTGATCCTGCCCACCACGGGCCGGTACTTCCACCTCCCCTATCGATGCCTTCTGCCGCGGGGCGTGGACAATCTGCTCTTGGCCGGCCGCAGCATCGGCGGCGACAAGACCAGCCACGCGGCGGTGCGCAACATGATGTGCTGCGCCGTGGCCGGCCAGGGCGCCGGCGTCGCCGCGGCGATCTCCGTGGCCACCGACACGCCCTTCGCCGATCTGGACGTGGCGCGCGTCCAGGATGAACTGAGACGGCAGGGCGCCCGACTTCATTGAGGATTTCGACGCCGGACGCGATGACCGGCTAGGGGGACGGCGTTGCACATTCGAGGCCGATGGTGGGTGCTGGCCCTGATCAGCGTGGTGATCGCCGGCAACTATTACGCCTTCGATGTCATCGCGCCGGTGGCGGACCTGCTGCGCCGTCAACGCGGGTTCAGCCAGTCGCAGATCGGCATGCTCAACGCCATCTACGCCCTGCCGAACATCCCGCTGTCCCTGGTCGGCGGCCTGCTGATCGACCGGATCGGTCCCGCCCGCGCCAGCCTTCTGGCGGCGGCCTTCTGCTTCATCGGCTCGGTGCTCACCGCCATCGGCCAGCCCTATGCGCTGATGGTCTTCGGACGACTGGTCTTCGGCATCGGCGAGGAGACGCTGTTCATCTCCCTCCTGGCCGGCGTGGCGCAGTGGTTCGCCGGCGGTGGCGCTGCTGTGGCCATGTCGCTGTTCTTCAGCATGGCGCGGGTTGGCTCCTACATGTCTGACATCTCGCCACGATGGGCGCCCGGTATCTATGCCGCCGGCTGGCGCCCCGCCCTGGAGCTGTCGGCGGCCATCACCGGAATCAGCCTCGTGGCGGCCATCGTCTATCTCAGGATCGACCGGCTGCGCCCGGCGTCCGTCGCCGGCGCGCAGATCGCCGACGGCGGGCACGGACGGTTCGACTGGCGGGACCTGATCCGCTTCGACCGGTCGTTCTGTTACATCATGGGCCTGAACGTGCTGTTCGCGTCGGTGTTCTTTCCGTTCCGATCCACCTTCGCCATCGTCTTCTTCCAGGACGCCAAGGGCCTGAGCCTGGCGGAGGCCGGTCTGGTCAACTCCTGGGTGTTCTTCACGGCCATCTTCGCGACCCCGGTCTTCGGCCTGGTCGCCGACCGGTTCGGCCGGCGGGCCATGATGCTCACCTTCGGCGCCGCGCTCGTGCCCATGACCTTCGCCATCCTGGGCCTGACGCACTGGAGCCTGTGGATCTCCACCGCCCTGATGGGCCTCAGCTTCTCGGTGATTCCCGCGGTGATCTGGCCGTCGACCGCGATGCTGGTCGAGCCCCGGCGGCTGGGCACGGCCTTCGGCCTGATCAATGTGCTGCAGAGTCTGGGCATGGGCGCCCTCAACCTGGCGGCCGGATGGCTGAACGATCAGGCCGGCGCCGGGCCGCACAATCCGGGCGGCTACGCCCCGATGCTGTGGATGTTCTTCCTGTTCAGCCTCGCCGGCTTCTTCGCGGTCGCCGCCCTCTGGCGCAGGGAGTCCGGGCCGAACGGCCACGGCCTGAACGCGCCCGCCGTCCGGTGAGCCGCTCCGTCCGCCCGATCCGTGAGCAGGCGGCGATCCCGCGCCCCCCCGCCCGCCATACCCCCTTGCCGCCGCTCCCCGCGTCCCTATGAACGGACTCCGCCGCCGCGGTCCCCGCGGCGCCCACGCCGGCCACACGGGGAGTTGCTGATTTGACCGCCACTGAAGGTCTGGCCGAGGCGGCTCCGCAACTGGGCAAGTCGCTTCGCCCCCGCCATGTGACGATGATCACCATCGGCGGCATCATCGGCGCCGGCCTCTTCGTCGGTTCGAGCGCCTCCATCGCCACGACCGGACCGGCGATCATCGTGTCCTACGGTCTGGCGGGGCTGGTCATCCTGGTGGTCATGCGCATGCTCAGCGAGATGGCCGTGGCTCACCCGCACATCGGCGCCTTCACCGAATTCTCGCGCGAGGGCCTGGGCGACTGGGCCGGTTTCACCAGCGGATGGCTGTACTGGTTCAACTGGGCGATAATCGCCGCTATCGAGGCGCTGGCCGGCGCGCGCATCATCCATGACTGGCTGCCCGGCTTTCCCGTCTGGACGATCGGCTGGGGCCTGCTCGCCAGCCTTACGGCGGTGAACCTGCTTTCGACGCGGTCTTACGGCGAATTCGAATTCTGGTTCGCCTCGGTGAAGGTGGCCGCCATCGTGGTCTTCATCGTGGTGGGGCTGGTCTTCGTGCTCGGCCACGACCCCCAGGCCCAGGTGCGCAACCTCTATTCGCATGGCGGGTTCTCGCCCTTTGGCCCGGCGGCGATGTTCAGCGGCGTGGTCAGCGTGATCCTGGCCCTGTGCGGCGCCGAGATCGCCACGATCGCCGCGGCCGAGAGCCCTGACGGGGCCAAGGCCGTGGCCCGGATGACCGGTTCGGTGATCCTCCGGATCATGCTGTTTTATATCGGATCCATCAGCCTGATTGTGATGATCGTGCCCTGGAACCAGATCCGCTCCGGAGACTCACCCTTCACCGTCGCTCTCGAGGCGATGAACATTCCGGCCGCGGCCCTGGGCATGAAGCTGATCGTGCTCACCGCCGTCCTGTCCTGCCTGAACTCGGCGATCTATGTGACGTCGCGGGTGCTGTTCACCCTCTCGGCGCGAGGAGACGCGCCCAAGGCCCTGGTCAGGCTCAACATTCGCCGTGTTCCCATGCGCGCGATCCTGTTCTCCAGCCTGTTCGGCTATGTGGCTGTCTACGCCTCTGTGGTCTCGCCCGAGCGGGTCTTCGCCTTTCTGGTCAACGCCGCCGGCTCGGTGATGCTGCTGATCTACATCCTCACCGCCCTGGCCCATATCCGCCTCAGACACAGGCTGGAGCGTACGGCGCCTGACCGGTTGAGATTGAGGGTCTGGCTGTTCCCCTGGCTGAGCTACGCCACGGTCGCAGTGATGATCGGCGTGCTCTGCGCCATGCTGCTCATTCCGGCGCGTCGTCCCGAGGTGATGTCGGGCCTGGTCAGCCTCGCCGGAGTCCTCGCCCTCTACGGGGTGTTTCGCTTCAGGCGGGACGGGTCAGGGTCGCGCGCGCCGGGCTGACAGCGCGGACCCGATTGGCGTCGGCCGCCGGATCGGCGTAGGGTGACGTCAGATTCCGGGGGGCATCTGGGAGGAAGTGGGACCGGGTCGTCTTTTCGCCCCGGGCCGCCGGGTTTCCTTTGCCGGATTCCGACCTGAGGCCAGCCTACAGAATGGCTGATCAGGGCGGGGCGAGCCGCGGTCAGCGACCGGCGGCTCAGCAGGAGGCGCCGACCCGTCGACCCGATGGCAGACACCGAAAGACCCAGCCGATTCGAAGTGGCCCCGGAGTTCGTGCAGGATCTCCTCTCGGCTGTGGAGCGCGTCGCCGAGATCGGCATCTGGCAACTGGATCTCGTCACGGGGCGGGCGACCGGCTCGGAAGGGCTCTTCCGGATCATGGGATACGAGGCTGCCGATCCGTCCTGGACGCTCGAGGACTTCATGGTCCGCGTCCACCCCGACGACGTGGCGGCCGTGAAGTCTGGCATTGCCGACCTGACCGGCGGCGCCGATCCCTACTACATGGACTATCGGATGGTGCGCCCGGGCGGGACCGAACGGGTGGTCCGAAGCCGGGGAGAGGTGTTCTGCGACGCCGCCGGCAAGCTCTCACGAATGCTTTGCACCGTTCAGGACTTCACCGACCGGAAACGCCTTGAGGACACCCTTCGCGACAGCGAGGCCCGCTATCGAGCCCTCTTTGAGGTGTCGCCGGACGCCACCGTCATGTGGGACGCCAGTGGCGTCATCCGTATGGCCAACCCCCGCACAGCCAGTCTGCTGGGCTTCGACAGGGCGGAGGACCTGATCGGGCGCAGATGGGAACTGAGTGTCGCCGCCGAAGACGTTGCGGCCGCGGCAGAACCGATGCGCCGCACAGATCCGACCTCTCCGGTCACTGAGAACGAGTTCCGGATGGTGAGAAAGGACGGCAGCCTGATCTTTGTTCAAGGGCGGGCGGCGCCGGTGTTCGACGCCGCGGGCCGTCCGTCCTACTTCATCGCGGCGGCTCGAGACATCACGGCCCAGAAGAACACGCTGGATGCGCTGCGCACGACGAGCGACCTGCTGAAGAACGCCGAGACCGTGGCCCAGGTGGGCAGCTGGCAGTGGGACCTGGAATCCAACACCCAGATCTGGTCGGAGATGACCTATCGGCTGATGGGCGTCCCGCAGGACGACTCGGTTCGCAGGTTCCAGGACTTCGTCGCCCATGTGCATCCGGACGACCTCGGTCGCCTCGCGGCGGCGGCGCGCGCCGACATGGCCGCCGGCGGCGCGGCTGGTGCCCAGGAAATGGAGTTCAGGATAGTTCGCCCCGATGGCGAGGAGCGAACGGTCGCCAGTCGCCGACAGGTCTATCTCAACGCCCAGGGGAAGGCCGTCCGCATGGTCGGGACGATGCAGGACGTCACCGAACGCGCCCGCCGCGAGCGCGACATGACGCAACTGCATGACGATCTGGTGGCCAATGTGCAGATCCTGGAGCGTCGCCAGAGCGACATGCTGTTGCTGAACGAACTGAATGAGACCCTCCAGTCCTGCAAATCCCAGTCCGAGGTCTATCCCATCGTCAGCGCGGCCGCCGAGGCGTTGTTTCCCGGCGCAAGCGGCGGACTGGCGACCAGCGCGGACAATCGCCGCGATCTTCGCACCCGTGTGCAGTGGGGCCCGGCGCAGGATCTGGCCGCGGACTTTTCAACCCACGACTGCTGGGCGTTACGCAGGGGTCAGGTGCATGAGGGCAATGCTCCGGGCAAGGGCGCGTTGTGCGGCCATTTCACCTCACCCCCCGCCGGGCGCTATATCTGCGCGCCCCTGATGGTCGCTGGCAACCTGATCGGACTTCTGCACTTCGCCTTCGCCGCGGACGATGCGGTGGATGAGGGTCGCCGCGATCTGCTCATCATGTTCTGCGACCTGGTCAAGCTGTCGCTGTCGAACCTGGCCCTGCGCAACGATCTGCAGCAGCAGGCCATTCATGATCCGCTGACGGGTTTGTTCAACCGTCGCTACCTCGACGAGACCCTGCCGCGGGAGGCCAGTCGCGCCGGGCGTCGCGGTTCGACCCTTTCGGTCGCCATGATCGACATCGATCATTTCAAGTCGTTCAACGACACCTGGGGTCATGCCGCGGGCGACGAGGTGTTGAGGACCCTGGGTGAGGTGCTGCGGCAGGGCGTGCGGGAGAGCGACATCGCCTGCCGGTACGGTGGAGAGGAGTTTCTGCTCGTGCTGACCGACACCGACATCTCGACGGCGAGGAAGCGCCTGGAGGCGGTCTGCGCCGAGATACGCCTCAGGCAGATCCATTTGCAGGACCAGACTCTGCCCGGCGTTACCGTGTCGGCCGGCCTGGCGCAGCTTCCGCTGCACGGCGTGACGCCCGCGGCGCTGATCAAGGCCTCCGACGACGCGCTCTATGCCGCCAAGCACGCCGGTCGCGACCGGATCGAGATCGCCCCGTCGGAAGGCTCCCCTACCGCTGACGCCGCGCCTCGCTGATCTGTCGGATCAGCTCCTCCAGATTGCTTTGGACCAGCGCCCGTTCGCTCCGGGGAAGTGCGCCGCGATGAAGCCGCATCTCGCGCGCCTCGTGAAGCTCGGTCTGATGCAGCTGCCGGCCGAAAATCAGGAAATCGTTGTGGTCGATCCAGCCCTGCGCGCGGGCCGAGTCCAGGGCCGCGCGAATCCGCGCCTCCTCCTCGGCGAATTCCGGGGCGCCGTGCACGGCATCGAGCCGATCGCGGGCGTGAGCGGCGTCCGTCCAGCCTCCCTGCCCTTCCGCGGGCTCTGCGTTGCGCCGGGAGTCGGAGGTCGGATCGGCGCCGATCTGGCCCTGGGCCGACGCGGTCAACGGCAGACACAGCATCGAAGCGGCGACGGCGAGGCGTCTGAACCGGCGGCGCGGCATGGTTGGGATCGTTCCCTGGAACCTGCGCCCGGCGGTGACGCGCCTCTTCCTGGGCGCTGGGAGATGAACGCCACCTGATGATCGCGTTCACACGACCCCGGACATGTCGGCACGCGGCGACTTCCTGTGCGATAGTCGTCCGCAAGCCGAGGCCATCGGCGGCTGGCAAGGGAGGAAGGGCCATGAGTCCATACGCCACGGCGGCGCGGGAGGCCGCCGCATTCATCGCCGGTCAGCGGCTGGAGGGCCAGTACGCCTGGCGGCGCGCGTCCGGTCGAAGGCGGCCGGATTTCGGGCTCTATCACGGCTCCTGCGGCGTCATCCTGCTGCACCTGGAGCTTCACGCCGCCACGGGTGACGAGGCGGTCCTGGAGACCGCGGTGAAGGCCGGCGAGGCCGTCGCCGCCCATCTGGGTCAGTCGGAGCGTCTGTCTGTGAGCGTGGCCAACGGCTGGCCAGGTTACGCCTTCGCCCTGAATGAACTGGCGCGGGTCAGCGGTCGCGCGGACTTCCGGGCCCTGGCCGCGACGTGCCTCGATCGGCTGCGCGGCCAGGCGTCTGACCTGGGCGCGGGGATCGGCTGGATCGAGCCAATGCCGTTCTCCGACATCACCGGGTTCACCGGTGACCGCGAGATCTATGATCAGTCTGTCGGGGCCGCGGGGGCCGCGCTGGTCCTGCTATACGCCCATGAGGACGCCCTGCACCCCAAGGCGCTGGAGTGGGCCGTCGCCACGGCCGACCGTCTGCTGGAGGTGGCCGAACCCACACCGGAGGGGCTGCGCTGGAGGCTGATGTCCGACATGCCCTTCCCGTTCACCGCGCCCAACTTTGCCCACGGCGGCGCGGGCGTCGGCTATCTGATGGCGCGCCTCTACAGCGTCACCCGCGAGACTCGCTTCCTCGACGCGGCGACGGCGGCGGCTCGCTACGTGCTCAGCCGGGCCGCCGCGGCGGGCGATGGCCAGCTGGTCTGCCACACCGAGGAAGCCCCGCGGCCGATGTTCTACCTGGGGGCCTGCCACGGCCCCCCCGGAACCGGGCGGCTGATGCTGGAACTTCACGCCATCACGGGCGAGGCGACCTGGCTTGAGGCGGCGCGGTCGCTGATGCGGGGTCTGACCCATCTGGGCGCGCCGGAGACGCGCTCGAAGGGCTTCTGGAACAATCATGGCCAATGCTGTGGCGACGCCGGGGTCGGGGAGTTCGCCCTGCTGATGGCCGCCCGGACAGGCGACGAAAGCTATGTCGACCTGGCGCGGCGCTGCGCGGCGGTGATCCTCCACGCCAGCGTCCAGGCGGACGGGGCCCGCAGCTGGCTTCAGGCGGAACACCGCGACCGCCCGGATTTCCTCGAAAGCCAGACCGGCTATATGCAGGGCGCGGCCGGGATCGCCAGCTTCCTGCTGCATCTGGCCACGACCATCGAGGGCCGGCCGGTGAAGATCGCACTGCCGGACTGGCCGCGACTTACGTCCTGACCGTCAGGCCCGTCGGCTTGTTCGATTCCGTCGGGAGCTGTGCGCGGGCTCAGTACCCGCCGTCACCGTACCAGGAACCGAACTCCTCGAAGCCGGGGATCTCGGTGGCGTTGGCCAGAGCGTCGATGGGCACCTGGATGACCGACGGGCGACCGCTGGCCAGGGCGCGCTGCACGGCCTCGGCGATGTCCTCCGCCGCGTCGACGTATTGGCCGTAAGCGCCGAAGCCCTCGGCGATCCTGTCGAGGCGCACCTGACTGCCCCAGTGGGCCTCGGTCTCCGGCGACTGCATGCCGAAGGCGCTCTTGTAGACCGCCACCTCCATGCCCCAGCTGTAATCACAGCCGACAATGCAGACGATGGGCAGTTGTTTCCGGACCGCGGTCTCCAGTTCGGAGATGTGGAAGAGGAAAGACGAATCGCCGGTGATCAGCACCACTCGGCGACTGTCGCCGACGGCAAGCTGGGCGCCGATGGCGTGGGGCAGGCCGGTTCCCAGGTGACCGAAGTTCTGGCTCCACATGCTGTCGCGCGCGGCCAGGCGGCTGTAGGTCCAGGTGAAGATGCTGACCGAACCTCCGTCCCGTACGAGCACGGCATCCTGGGGCAGTCCTCGCGTGGCCTCCATGGCGAACCGCGCCGGGTGGACGGGCGTCGAGCGGGTGGGCGCCGAGGCGAACAGTTCGGTCTTGAACGCGGCGAAGGCGGTTTCGGCTGTCGCCAGAGCCGCCGAAGTGGTGCGGCCCAGCGGTTGAACCGCCGCGGTCAACTGGGGAACGACGTCGCGCAGGTCGCCCACCAGGGGCGCGTCGATCGGCCGGTTTACGCCGATGGCCAGGGGATCGCGCTCGATATAGATCCACTTGCGATCGGTCTTGCCCTTGGCCCAGTGCCGGCCCACTCCGTAGTGCAGCGGCTCGCCGATCTCCGTGCCGACGGCGATCACCAGATCGGCCTGGGCGACGAGTTCGACCCCCACCGGAGAGGCGTAGGGGAAGCTTCGGCTGTCGAGTCCCGGAAGAACGACCGGGCCGCCAGGGGTCTGAATGACCGGGCATTGCAGAGTCCGGGCGAGCTCGGCGACAGCCTCGTGCGCGCGGGAGACGAACACCCCCTGCCCCACCAGCAGGATTGGCGAACTGGCGTCACGGATGAGGTCGACCGCCTCGGCAAGGCGGTAGGGGTCGGCGGCCTGGCGGGTCAGCCGGTAGGCCGAGGGCGGCGGGGCCGGCGGCAGATCCAGCGGCGTGGTCATCACGTTCATCGGGAATTCTATGTAGACCGGCCCGGGGGTGCCGGAGAGCGCCCGGCGGAACGCCTCGTGGAAAATCTCGTCGACCTGTTCGGCGAATTCGATCACCCCGACATACTTCATGGCCGCCTCGAAATAGCGGGGCTGGGGGGTGTACTGGAACCGGCCCTTGCGCACCCGCTGCTCGAACAGCCGCTGCCGCTGACCGGCGATGAACACCGTGGGGATGTTCTCCTTGGCCGCGCAGATGGCGGCGGCGGCGAGATTGGCGACGCCCGGCCCCTGGTTGCCGACGATGACGCCGGGAACGCCGGTCATTCGCCACATGCCGTCGGCCATGAAGGCGCCGCCCTGTTCGTGATGCGGCGCGATGACGCGCCAGCCGCGGGCCTCGGCGGCCATGAACATGGCCACGAAACTGGGATCCGGAATGCCGAAGAGCGTCTTCACACCCTCGGCCTCCATCAGTTCGAGCATCCGATCATGGACAAAAATGGGCATGGCGATCCTCCGGTGTCGGGTTCTGGGCCTAAGGCGCGCGCGGAGGTGACGACAGCGGAAGACCGGGCGCATTGATCTGGCGCATGCCGGGCCCGAAGCGGAGCGGTCGCGGACTCAAGCGCCGCAGACCGCCACCTTGTACCAGGCGACGCCAAGGACGCCGGGATGCAGGGTGACACAGGCGATGGCGCCCGACGCCAGGGCGTCATAGGTCCGCTGCCGGACATCGGCGGTCACGGCGTGCGTCATCGGCCCCCAGGGGCCGATCCGGACATGATAACGACGCCCGCCCTTGCCGAAGGTGACGTTGCGATCCTGCACCGGAGCCTGGAACACCCGTGGCGTTGCGGCGTCAAACGTCAGATTGGTCAGCATCGGGGCGCCATAGGCGTACCCCGCGCCGTAGAGCGCAAGGAAGAGTCCGATCGCGCCTCGGCCGCTCACCTCTGGGCGGGACGCCGGCCAGAAGGAGACCAGCGCGCCGGCCAGCGCGCCTGCCGCCGCGGCGGTCCAGCCGATCTCTGGGTGAAGAAGCGGCGTCTGCAGGCTGAAGGTGACCGGCCCCAGCACCGGTGCGACAAGCAGAAAGTTGATTGCGCGGGCGCCGCTGCGGGTCCGGATCTCAAAGAACTGCGGGGCGAGAAGCACCAGAACCAGCACCGCCATTGGCAAGGCGAGCAGCAGAACGGCCACGGACCAACCCTGCCCCGCATCCCGCACGACCGCCAGAACCACCGCCAGCGCCGCCGCGATCGCAGTCAGGCCGTAGGCGGACCACGTGATCAGGGTCCTGTCCGAGATCGTGTTGGGCGGCTCCACCAGGCTCATAGGCGTTTCCCCGGTTTCGCCGGCCGTCCGTCACGGCGCAGTCTGGCAGGATGGCGGCGGAGGTCAACCGGCCGGCCGGGCGCGCTTGTTTGGACCAGGTCTGGATGGGCGATTGTCTAGCGCCGGCTTTGGATTATTGTAACTGAGGGGGCCGAAGCCCCGGTGAATCGCGGTCCGGTGTCCACGTGCGGCGGACCGTTCAGTCAGCCTTTCAAGGACCGGGTCCCATGAACGCGCAAATCCAGAAAATCCTTCAAGGTCCGGGTATTTACGGCCTGTTGTTCGTTCTGGGGGATATATTGATGATCCCGACGGGCGGCCCCAATCTCTTTGCCGGCCTGCTGGTGGTCCTCGCCGTGCTCGGAGCCGGTCGCTACTTCTGGACCAACCTGCCTCGCCTGCGCGGCCTGCGCCGCTAGGCCTTCCCGGCCACCCTGACCGCTGGCCGTTCGGCCGATTCCGGCATGAACCCGATCGCCGTTCCGGAACTGGCGCTACTTACGGCGGCCGTAGTCCTTGGTGTCTATCTTGGGGTGCAATACCTCCGACGGGTCCGGAACCGGCCGGTGATGATCGGCCTTCACCTGCTGCTCGGCGCGGCGTCCACGGAGATCATGGTAATGGTCGTCCATGGCACTCCCAGCGGGCGAGCCCTCAGGGCGGGGCCGTTCGGCGTCGCATCGGTGGCGATCATCGGACTTGCCATGCTGTCGGGCCTGATCGCCGGACTGATCGCCCGCCGTTCCCGCCACACCGCCGATCTTTCGCTGGCCGCCCACGCCGGCGTGGCCGCCCTGGGGTTCGGAACCTTCCTGGTCTGGCTTTTCGGCGTCTGAGACTCAGGTCCGGACGTGCGCCGACCCGGCCAAAACCGTGCGGGGCAGTCAGCCTTTGCCCGCGCCTCGCGCCGCCAGGCGGCCGTATGCGCCGCGACCGTTCCGGGCCCGAGACGACCTTTGCTTGAGGTGTCGCAGGGGCAATGGGCTAGAGGGAGCCTCTGCGGAACATGGACGGGTGGACGGGCAGATGACGACTATCGACGCGGCCTCGGCCGATGATCTTAACCGCGCGCTCGGGCTGGTCCGGCGGGTCGAGATGGACCCGGCGGGGCGAGCGGTGCTTGAATACGAGGCGGGCCTGCACATGTGCCATTCAGGCGGCGTGGTCCAGGGCGGCTTCATCAGCGGCTGGCTCGATTCGGCCATGGCCCACGCGGCTATCGCGCGGACGGGCTTCGAGACGACACCCATGTCTCTGGAGCTGAAAGTCAGCTTCTTCGCCCCGGCCCGGCCCGGCCGGGTGATCGCCGAGGGATGGGTGGAGACCGTTGGCCGCAGCACCTGTTTCACCGAGGGACGGCTACTCGACAGCCGGGGGACGGTTCTGGCCAAGGCGAGCTCGACCATCCGACTGATTCCGCGGGCCAAGGTTGAGGCCGACGCCCGCGCCGCCACCTGACGCGGGAGGATGCACTGGACCCGACGGCCGGCCTTTGACAATCTGACGGCCGCAATGCCGGAGGACAGCCATGGCGCGCTATGAGAACATCCTGAAGACCATCGGGCGCACGCCGGTGGTGAGGATCAACGCCCTGGCCCCACCCCATGTGAATCTGTGGGTCAAGGTCGAGGCCTTCAACCCACTGGGCTCAGTAAAGGATCGCCTGGCGCTGGGGGTCATTGAGGCGGCGGAAGCGTCCGGAGAACTTAAGCCCGGTCAGACGGTGATCGAGGCGACCAGCGGCAATACCGGTATCGGCCTGGCCATGGTCTGCGCCCAGAAGGGCCATCCCCTCGTGGTCTGCATGCCCGAGACGTTCAGCATTGAACGCCGGCGACTGATGCGCTTCCTCGGCGCCAAGGTGATCCTGACGCCGGCGGCGTTGCGGGCGGTGGGCATGGTCGACAAGGCGCGGGAGCTCGCGGCCGCCCACGGCTGGTTCCTCGCCCGGCAGTTCGAGAATGAGGCCAATCCGGACATGCACTCCCGCACGACCGCGGTGGAGATCCTCGACGACTTCAAGGATATCGGTCTGGACTACTGGGTCACCGGATACGGCACAGGCGGCACCCTGAAAGGGGTCGCCCGTGTGCTGGCGAAGGAAAGTCCGGACACGAAGATCGTCGTCTGTGAACCTGAAAGCGCTCAACTTCTGGCCAGCGGGCAGACCCAGGTTCGCAACGCTGACGGCTCTCCCGCCTCCGGCCACCCCGCTTGGTCGCCTCACCCGATGCAGGGCTGGACCCCGGACTTCATCCCGCAGATCACCCAGGGGGCCGTGGACCTCAAGGTGATCGATCAGATCATTCCTATCGCCGGCCCCGACGCCATCCGCTGCAGCCAGGAGCTTGCCAGGCGCGAGGGGATTTTCGTGGGCATCACTTCGGGCGCCACGTTCGCCTGCGCGCTCAAGGTGGCGGCCCAGGCGCCGCCCGGGGCGAACATCCTGTGCATGCTGCCCGACACCGGCGAGCGCTACCTGAGCACGCCGCTGTTCGAAAACGTGCCCACCGAAATGACCGACGAGGAGAGGGCGATCTTCAACTCGACCCCGCTCGGCGTGCCCGTCTGAGAGCCTACGCCCGCGTCACACTCTGGAAGGGGCGTCCAGAAACCGTTTCAGGACGTTGCGGGTGATGCGGGTGACGAAGGGATCCTGCGCGACCAGACCGTGAACCCACTCGGTCGTTCCGGCGTTGAACACCTCGCCCTGCCCCTTGCGGAAGGAGGCCATGACGGCGTGGCCACGCAATACCCGCGCCTGCGCATCTGCGTCCGCCGAACCATAGGCAATCTCGGCCACCACCTCGAGTTGTTCGGGCGGGATCAACGGGCGGTAAGGGCTCGGACTTTCGGCGAAGGCCGCCGGGGCCATGGCGATGATCTCCAGTCCCTCCGGCGTTCCCAGCCGCGCCACCGGGGCTGGCAGGCCGTCCTCGCCGATCGTGATCGGGCAGCCGTCGTTTTCATAGCCGAGCAGCGGGACCTGATCCCCGAAGACATCGCCGTAGTAGAGATCGCAGCCTTCCAGCGCCCAGTGGCGGTCGCGGTAGACGGTGTAACCGCCGGCGCCGCGCGCCGCGCACAGCCCCAGGCGGTGATAGCCGCCGAACAGGAACGAGAGGCCGGTGGTGGCCGCCTCCGGCCAGGCGAAAGCCGGATGGGACCACAGATGAGTCGCCTCTGCCGGATCGGAAAGAGCCAGCGGATCGGCCTCGAACCCTTTCCATTTGTGACACACAAGCGTGCGGCCGCCGTCCTCCCAACGCACTTTCCAGAATGCCGTGTTGCCGGAGAAACAGGCCAGGCGCCCCCCGGACTCGACAAAGTGGTCGATGGCGCGACGCTGGGGACCCGACCAGTATTCGCTGTGGCCGACCAGGACGACGACATCGTACGGCGCCAGGGCGGCGGGGGCGGCATCGAGGTCATAGTCGGTCAGGTAGTCGAGAGCGAGCCCCTCGCCTTCGGCCCAGCGGACGAAATGATGTTCCCATTTGTGGAGGAAACCGGCGGAGCCGTCGTACGGACTCTGGCCGTGCGCGCGCGACCAGGCCGGGTCGGCGCCGGCCCATGGACGTTCCTCGAAGCCGCGCTTGGCGCCGTTGACCAGGCGGGGCATGTCCTCGGGAGGCGCCAGGAGCAACGGCGGAAAGGGCCGTTGGGTGGACAGCCGGCCGATCGCCCCGGCCATGGCCTCCGGCAGGGTGGCGCGACGGCTCATCAGGGCCTCCACGTCGGCGTAGGCGCTCGCGCCGCCCCAGGCGTTGTACGCCTGCAGGGTGTTTGTCGTCAGGACCAGCACCGCCCGCGCGCCGGGGCGGTCCGCGGGCGACTTGACGCAGATGTAGTGATGGGTCTGCGCACCGGCGGCGTCGGTGAGCAGGAGGTCGTAGTAACCGCTGCTCCAGTCGTCCCCGACCCGCACCTCGACGGCAACCGGCCAGCCGCAGCCATCCCGGTCGGCGTGCGCCGGCCGCGCATGCGCCCCCACCTGAACCGGCAGATTGAGCACCACCCGGCGTTCGGCTCCCACCCGCGCGATCTCCAGATGGCAATCCGGCGTCGTCGATGAGGCGTGGATCGAGACGGTCTCGCCGGGGAACAGGCTGGTTCTGTCAGTGTAGCATGAGGGCATGAACAAGGGTCTCCGACGCCGGCGTTGTCGCCCGCGCCCAGGGTGGCCGGGTTCCGAGTTGGCCGTCCCGCCGCCATGGCGTATGCCCTCGGATCGTCGAGGTCGGCAACCGACCCGTCGCCTGGAGATCGTCATGCCTTACAACCGCCGTCAACTTGCCCGGACGCTGCTGCTCGGACCGGCGGCGCTGGCGGTCACGACGCCTGGCGTGCTGTGGGCGCAATCCGGAGACTTCGGCGGCGGAGAGGACCCCGGCAATGTGTTCTTCAGCCCCTGCGGGCGGCCCTTTCGAGCCAAGCCAGGCGCCCCCTACCCCGTCGTCGACTGGTTCAAACTGGCTGACGCCAATGCGGACGGCAAGATCGACCACGCCGAGTTCCTCGCCGACACCGTGGCCTTCTTCGGGTTCCTCGATCGCAACGGCGACGGGGTGATCAGCCCGCAGGAGGTCGCCTTCTATGAGCAGCGGATCGCGCCGGAGGTTCTGGGCATGCGCGTGGAGGTGAGCCTCGACGGTGTCGCCACGCCGAAGGCCCGCCTGTGGCGCACGCAAGGAATCCCCGGCGGTCTCGGACCTGGCGGCACCGGGAGCTTCCGCCCGGGCGGCGCCTCAGGCCCCGGCACATCGGTGGACCCCGGCACTCTGGACGCGGGCCCGGATGAAGGTCGGAGATCGCGTCCCTATGATGCTTCCGGCAAGGGCGCGGCCCCCTACGGCTTTTTTGATGAACCCGAACCGGTGACCGCGGCCGACATCCGGTTTCGGGGGTTGGTCACCAAGTCTGAGTTCCTCAAACTCGCCGACGTGCATTTTTCGGCTCTCGATCCGCAGGAACGCGGATACCTGACCCTCGACGCCCTGCCGCAGACCCCGGTACAGCGGCGGCTGGCGCGCGCCCACCGGCGTCGCTGAAGCCGTCGGATCACGACGCTTCGGGCGCGTCCCCCTCGCAGCCCTTGCCGAGGATGTCACGTCTGGGCCCGGCAACGAGGAAGGCCGTGTAGGCGCGCTTCATCTCCCTTGCGGGCCCTCGGTAGACTGCGCCCAGCGCCCGCACAGTGGTGAAGCAGCGGCCCAGGAGCGCCGGGTCGATCCGGCGGGACAGATCGATGATCACCCCCGGCCGTTCGACCGGAGCTTCCCGCCCCTGAACCAGGGCCCTCCACCGCACCCGCTCGCTGATCTGAACCACCGGAGCGGTCATGCCCGGTTCGTCCAAGAGTTCGGCCGCCAGACCATAGCTGGTCGTGCCCACCCACGCAGCGCCGTGGTCGCGCCGCAGGCCCTCGATCGTGGCGGCGAACTGTGGCCAGCCGCGAATCGCCTGAGCCGGATCGGGCCGCAGCGGCACACCCATCGCTGGGAGGGTGATCGCCAGCGCGGCGGCCGCCACGGCGCCCAGTCCCACCCACGGCGTGGCCGAGCGCAGCCACGCCCAGACACCTGACGCGGCCGTGGCCCCCAATGCGGCGCAAACGGCCATCGCCGGATAGACCGGCGCGGGCCAGTGCGCCTCGATGCGGTCGTGCAGGCTGTGAAGCAGCAGGTAGCCGATGAACGGCAGGCTGGTGACCAGGAAGGGTTGCCGCCTCGACGCGCCTTGCGCCGACCGGCTCGGCCCCGGACGCGCGAGAAACAGGGCCATCAGGGGATTGAACAGCAAGAGTTCGGCGCCGAGGAACTCCAGCGCGAAGCGTGGCGCGATCCGGCGCGGAGCGATCCGGCCGAACTGTTTGATGATCGTCTGCCAGTCGTGAGCCTGATTCCACGCGAGGTTCAGGCCGAAGATCGCGGCGGCGAGGAGCAGGGCCAGCCAGGGCCCGGGGGTTCGCAGGGCGGCGCGGCCGTTTGGCGTCCACAGCAGCCAGGTGAGAATCCCCGGTCCGAGAAACAGGGCCGAATACTTCGACAGGCATGCCAGTCCCGCCGACAGACCAGCGGCCAGCCACCATCCTGCGGCGCCTGAGCGCAGGGCCCTCAGAACCAACCAAAGGTCGAGCACCCAGAACAAGGTCGCGGGGGCGTCGGGAACCGCCAGGAAACCGCCGGCGGCCACCAACAGGGTGGCATTGTACCAGACGCCGGCCCGCTCGCTTTCGACAGCCGATGCGCCGGCGATCCGGGCGCAATCATAGACCAGGACGCTGGTCAGGGCGCTGGCGAGGATCGGCGCCAGCCGGACGCCCAGCGGAGTGTCGCCGGCAAGGCGCACACCGAGCCAGATCCACCACGCCACCATCGGGGGATGATCGAAATAGCCCATGGCCGGCGCCTGCGCCCAAAGGCGATAGTAGGCTTCGTCCTCGGTGAGGTGCAGGCTGCCGGCCACGATCAGCCGGGCGGTCAGCATGACCGCCGTCAGGCCGATCAGCCCCCAGGGCAAGGCCCGCGTCGGACCGATGACGTCACCAGACGGCGACGGAGGTGCTGACATAGTTCCAGGCCGCCCCGGCCACGGCGCCAGCGGCGCTGGCCAGCCACCAGATCGAGGTGTGTTCGTGCGCCAGATTGGCGACAGCGACATTGGCGATCAGCCCGACGCTGCAAAGCAGGCAGAAACGCAGGTATCCGGTGAGCAGTCTGACGCCGCTGAGTCGCCGGTCGCGATAGGTGATGATGTTGTTGATCAGAAAGTTGCTGGTCATCGCCGTGAGCGCCGCGATCACCTGGCTGAGCATGAAAACCAGCCCGATGGCATGGCACGCGCTGACCACGGCCAGCTGCACAACCACGCCGCTGGCCCCCACCAGGCCGAACAGGAGGAATCGGGGCGGGACGAGATTTCCGGTCAGCTTGGTCAAGATCAATCCCAGATATTCGATGATGACGCGCCCGTCCATTTTGCTGGCTCCGGCCTGACGCTCGGCGAATTCGTAGGCGAACTCGCTGATTCTCGGCGGATGGGACTGGGAGGCGATGATGTCGAACAGCACCTTGAAGCCGTGGCTGGACAGTTGTGGGGCGACCCTGTCGATCAGGTCCCGCCGTATCATGAAGAATCCGCTGACTGGATCGCTGACGTCGGTCTTCAGGACGACGCGGGCCAGACCGTTGGCCAGCCGACTTCCGAGTTTACGGATCGGCGAGAGCCCCCTGTCGAGCCCTGAAGGGACGATGAAACGGCTGCCGATGGCCAGGTCCGCCTTGCCGGTTCTCAGGCTGGCGAGCATGCCCGGCAACAGGGTCTCGTCGTGTTGCAGGTCGGCGTCGATCACCGCCACATAGGGCGCGGCGCTGGCCATGGCCCCTTCGAGAACGGCGCCGGCCAGTCCGCGTCGGCCCACGCGCCTGAGACAGATCACACGCGCGTCGACCGCGGCTATCGCCTTGACCGCCTCGGCCGTTCCGTCCGGCGAGTTGTCGTCCACGAAGACCGCCTGCCAGGCCACGCCCTGAAGAGTCGCCCTAAGGCGATCGATCAGCGGCGCGACGTTCTCGCGCTCGTTAAAGGTGGGAATGACCACCGTAAGCTCGCAGGCCTTGTCCAAGATCGGATCGCGCTCCAGGTTCGTCAGCGCGCCGATGTATCGGCCTTGCCGTCGGTCCACTAGTGTCGGCGGGGGACAAACGGCGCCGAGGTGGCGGGTTTGCGGCGACCTGTTTTCAATTGCGAAGGAAATCGTGGAATCTGTTGAAATTCTGGTCGATGCGCGAGGGCACCAATGTCCGGTGCCGACGCTCAGACTCCGGCGGGCCTGGCAGAACGCGCCGTCCGGGGCGGTGTTTCGGCTGCTTGCGGACGATCCGTTGGCGCGCATCGACGTGCCGCACTTCGCCCGCGAGGCCGGGCTGGAGGTGGTCAGCGTGGAGGTCAGCGGCGAAGAGATCACCGTGTTGCTGAAGGCGCCCGTCGCCTCGGGTCCCTAGATGTTTAGTCCCGGGAATCAGCTCGTCAGAGAGACCTTGCCCTGGAATCGACCCTGTAGAGCCCGATTCGGTGTCCGCATCGGTTCCTGCGAAAGGATCGGGCCCCGGGGTTCTGCGCGTGATCAGGCATGTGCGGGGCAGGCCGTCGGGGGCCTGTGAAACGAGGATGCGGCGCGTCGTTGGGGGGGAACGACGCGCCGCCAGGAAGATATATTCCTCGTCCTGGTTGACGCCGCCGTAGCGAGGGACGGGAAAGCGCGGCGGCAATCAACATCGCCTTTCTATGAAATCCTGCCTGAACCGAGGATGAACGGAGTCTGACAGTTTGTTCAGAGAGCGCCGGCGCTCTCCAGAGCCCCGATATCGGCGGTTGAGAACCCCCAGGCCCCTAGCGCCTCGCGGTTGTGGGCGCCGATGGCCGGCGGCGGACCGGCGATCTCGCCCGGTGTGGCCGAGAAGCGCGGCGCAGGCGCGGGCTGGATGACCCCGGCCACTTCGACGAAGGTCTGGCGGGCGACGTTGTGGGCGTGCCGGGGAGCCTCATCGAGGCTGAGCACTGGCCCGAAACAGACATCGGAGCCGGCCATGATCTCGCACCATTCGTCACGCGTCTTGGTGACGATGACGCCGGCGAGCTTTTCGCGCAGCGCCGGCCACTGGCTGCGGTCCATCTGGGCCTTGAAGGCTGGATCGTCGATGCCGGTCTTTTCGAGGAGAAGCGCGTAGAACTGCGGCTCGATCGAGCCGATGGCGATCCACTCGCCGTCCTTGCACTGGTAGGTGTCATAGAAGTGGGCCCCGCCATCCAGCAGGTTTGTGCGCCGTGTGTTGCTCCAGCCGCCTGCAGCCTTGAAGCCGTAGAACATGGCCATCAGCGAGGCGGCCCCGTCGCTCATCGCGCAGTCAATGACCTGCCCTTGACCTGTGGCGCGGGCGTGGATGACGCCGGCCAGCAATCCGAAGGCGAGATAGAGGGCGCCTCCGCCGAAATCCCCGACCAGATTGAGCGGCGGTATCGGCTTTTCCGCCGTGCCGATGGCTCCCAGCGCTCCGCTGATGGCGATGTAGTTCATGTCGTGCCCTGCGGCCTGAGCATACGGACCGGTCTGGCCCCAGCCGGTCATCCTTCCGAATACGAGCTTCGGATTGCGCGCGAGAGCGACATCCGGACCAAGGCCCAGCCTTTCCATGACGCCAGGCCGGAAGCCTTCGAACACGGCGTCGGCGGTTTCCATCAGCTTCAGGCAGGCTTCCACGGCCGCGGGCGACTTGAGGTCCAGCGCCACCGACTTGCGGCCGCGCGAGGTGATGTCGGTCGCCGCGCCGCGTCCACCCCCCTTGCGGTCGATGCGCACAACATCCGCGCCGAGGTCTGACAGCAACATGCCACAGAAGGGTCCCGGCCCGATGCCGGCAAATTCCAGAACCTTGAGGCCTGAAAGGGGGCCATTAGCCATGTCGGTGTTTCCTCTATTCACGGCGTTCCGAACGCCTGTTCACATGCGATCCCGGTGACGAGACTAACACAGGGCTTGCCCCATCGTCAGGCAAGGGCCCGCGCATGCCGTTTGACAGCGACTTTGGCGAGTCGGACCCGGCTAGAAGCCCCGTCGGAAGCCGGGCCGGTTCAGTGCGGGGCGAGGCTTGACCACGACCCGCTTGGCCGGGGGCGGCGGCGGAGGCGGAGGAAGCGGGGCGGCCCAGGCGAAGAGCTGCGGCGCGGGACCCGCCCCCTTGGCGAGGCTGGCGAGTTCCTTGAGCACCCGCTCCGCGGCCTTCAAGCGATCGACCGGAGTTTCCCACTCACCCTTGATCACCACCTTGTGGTCTGGTCGCAGTCGCCAGACGGTGGCGTTCTTCTGTACGAAGGCCACCAGGCCGATGGGGTTGGCGAAGTGATCGCCGCGGAACCCCACCACCGCTCCCTTCGGACCGACGTCCACCTTCGCGACGTTGGCTTCCCGGCAGAGCCCCTTGATGGCGACCACCTTCAGGAGATGATCGGCTTCGTCCGGCAGGGGGCCGAAGCGGTCGATAAGCTCGGCCGCCAGGGCCTCACGGTCGTCCGAGCGTTCGGCTTCGGACAGTCGTCGATAGAGCGCCAGGCGGACGTTGAGATCCGGGACGTAGGCCTCCGGGATCAGCACCGCGGCGCCCGTGTTGATCTGGGGAGACCAGCCACGGTCCGGCTCCGGATTGTCGGTGTCGCCGGAGACCGCCCGGGCTTTCAGCTCGGCCACGGCGTCCTCGAGCATCTGCTGATAGAGCTCGACACCGATTTCGCGGATGTGGCCGGACTGCTCATCGCCAAGCAGATTGCCGCCGCCGCGGATGTCGAGATCGTGGCTGGCGAGCTGGAAACCCGCGCCCAGACTGTCGAGTGACTGGAGCACATGCAGGCGTTTTTCCGCCTGAGGGGTGATGGGCCTCTCGAACGGCGTGGTCAGATAGGCATAGGCGCGCGCCTTCGCCCGTCCCACGCGGCCGCGCAGCTGATAGAGCTGTGAAAGCCCGAACATGTCGGCGCGATGGACGATCAAGGTGTTGGCGGTGGGCACATCCAGACCGGATTCGACAATCGTGGTCGAGAGCAGCACGTCGTAACGGCCCTCGTAGAAGGCGCTCATGACGTCCTCCAGCTGGGTCGGCGACAGCTGGCCGTGCCCGACCACGTACTTGATCTCGGGCACCTGCTCGGTGAGGAACTTCTCCAGGTCCGGCAGGTCTTTCAGTCGCGGGGCGACGTAGTAGGCCTGACCGCCGCGATACTTTTCGCGCAGCAGGGCCTCTCGAATGGAGATCGGGTCCCAAGGCGTGACGTAGGTGCGCACCGCCAGACGGTCGACAGGCGGCGTGGCGATGATCGACATCTCGCGGATGCCCGACAGGGCCATCTGCAGGGTGCGCGGAATCGGCGTCGCGGTCAGGGTGAGCATGTGCACCTCCGCCCGCAGGGCCTTGAGGGCTTCCTTGTGCTTGACCCCGAAATGCTGCTCCTCATCGACGATCACCAGGCCGAGGTCCTTGAACTCCACCTGTTTGGACAGCACCGCATGGGTGCCGATGACGATCTCGATCTCGCCCCGGGCCAGGCCCGCGCGGGTCTCGGCGGCCTCGGCGGCCGGCACCAGCCGCGACAGGCGACGGACCCGCACCGGCCAGCCCTGGAAGCGATTGGTGAAGGTGGTGAAGTGCTGGCGCGCGAGCAGTGTCGTCGGGCAGACCAGCGCCACCTGCCGACCGCTCATCGCCATGACGAAGGCGGCCCTCAGAGCCACCTCGGTCTTGCCGAAACCCACATCGCCGCAGATGAGCCGGTCCATCGGCCGGCCGGCCGCGAGATCGGACAGGACATCGCCGATGGCGTTGAGCTGGTCGTCGGTCTCGTCATAGGGGAATCGCGCGCAGAACTCGTCGAACAGACCGTGTGGCGGGTCGACCTCCTCGACATTCTTCGTCGCCCGCGCCGCGGCGATGGCGATCAGGCCCTCGGCCATTTCGCGCAGTCGCTCCTTGGCCTTGGCCTTGCGCGATTGCCAGGCGGCTCCGCCCAGGCGGTCGAGTTGGGCGCCCTCCCCGTCAGCGCCGTAGCGGGTGAGCAGATCGATGTTCTCCACCGGCAGGTAGAGTTTCGAGTCCGCAGCGTAGTGCAGTTCGAGGCAATCGTGTGGGGCCTCCATCACCTCGAGGGTCTTGAGGCCCTCGTAGCGGCCGATGCCATGATCGACGTGCACCACCAGATCGCCGGGCGACAGGGCCGAGGCCTCGGCCAGGAAGTTGGCGGCGCGGCGCTTGCGGCGTGGGCGGGCGAGGCGGTCGCCGAGGATGTCGGTCTCGGAGATCACCGCCAGATTGTCGGTCTCGAAGCCGGTTTCCAGCGGCAGCACGCAGCGTTGCGGCTTTCTGGGGTCGGCCGCCTTGGCGGCCTGCCAGTAGGGGGCCAGGGAGATGCCCTTGAGGCCGTGATCCGCCAGCATCGAGCCGAGGCGATCCGACGAGCCTTCCGACCACGACGCGAACAGTACGCGCTTGCCGGCCGCGGCCATGCGGCGGGCGTGGTCGACCGTGGCCTCGAAGAGATTGACGCTGTCCTGCGCCCGTTCGGCCGCGAAAGACCTGCCAAGTTTGGCGCCCATGTCCACGACGCCGGCGGCAGCCTCGCCGTGGAAGGGGCTGAACTCCCGGCTGGGCCTCACCGCGATGTGCTGATCCCATTCGACGGCGGTCAGATAGAGCGCCGCCGCCGGCAGGGCTCGATAGTGGGTCTTTCGTTCGGTCTGGTCCCGGGCCTCGAACGCGTCGGCGATCACCGCCAGGCGCTCGTCGCGCGCCTCCCTGGCCAGATGGTCGACCGCCACCAGGGCGTCGTCCGGAAGATAGTGGAACAGGGTTTCAAGCCGGTCGTAGAACAGCGGCAGCCAGTGCTCCATGCCTGCCCGACGGCCGCCCTCGCTGACCGTGGCGTAGAGCGGATCATCGCCGGGCGCGCCGAAGGCGGCCAGATAGCCCGATCGGAAGCGCGCGATAGCTGTCGCATCGAGAAGCGTCTCGCTGACCGGCCGCAGATCCACCGACTTTAACTGCCGTGTCGACCGCTGCGTCTCGCGGTCGAAGGCCCGGATGGATTCGAGCGTGTCACCGAACAGGTCCAGCCGCACCGGTTCGTCGGCTCCGGGCGGGAAGACATCGATCACGCCGCCGCGGACGGCGAATTCCCCGCGCTCGGACACGGTCGAGGCTCGCTGATATCCGTTGACGGCGAAATAGCGCTCCAGGTGAGAGATGTCGACGACATTGCCCACGGTGGCCGCGTAACCCGCGGCGCCGATCGCTGATCGGGGCGGGACGCGCTGCATCAGGGCCGGCGCGGTGGTCAGCAGCAAGGCCGGGGCCTTCGGATCAAGCCCCCGGGCCAACCGGGTCAGCGTCGCCATACGCAGCGCGGCGACACCCGCCGAGGGCCCGACCCGATCGTAGGGAAGGCAGTCCCAGGCCGGAAACGGGATGATCTCGATCTCAGGGGCGAAGAACCCCAGGGCGTCGGAGAAAGCCGAAGCGCGCGAGGCGTCCCTTGCGACAAAGAGGCTCAGACCGCCCCGGGCCCGACAGATATCGCCCATGACCAGGGCGTCGAAACCCTCAGGAGCGCCGGACAGCGTCAACGCTCCGGCGTCGCCGGTTACGAGCCTGGTTTCGCGGGGGTCTGCCAAGGCGGGTCTAGGCGTCCGCTTTGCCGTCGGGAGCGACGGGACGAAAGGCCCTCAGACGGCCCATGATGTCGTTGTCGAACGCCTCAGGGACGGGAGTCGAGCCGAGGATCCAGGCGTAGATGTCATGGTCGGACTGTTCGAGAAGCGCCTCGAAACGGTCCAGTTCGTCATCAGAGAAGGCGCGGACGTATCGGTCGGAGAACGGCCCGAGGATCAGGTCCGCTTCGCGAAAGCCCCGGCGCCAAGCCCGGAACCTGATCCTGTTGTGACGCGAGTCATCCATGGAGGCGGCGGGTATAGTGCGCCCGTCGGCGCCGCGCCAGAGGTTGAGCCATCAGGACTCGGCGTCGCGGAAATAGGGTTCGACCTCGCCCTGCAGCTTGATGGTCATCGGCTTGCCGTGCCGGTTGACCGTCGTGCCCACAGTCAATCGCACCCAGCCTTCGCTGACGCAGTACTCGTCGACATTGGTCTTTTCGACCCCCTTGAACCGGATGCCAACGCCCCGCGCCAGGATATCGGCGTCGTGGTGGGGGCTGTCGGGATCGACAGCCAGGCGGTCTGGTGGGGTGTCGCTCATGAACCTGGGAACCATCTGGGCGTCGTGGCGGCGCCGGCCGGAGCGTCTGATACAGAGTGCCGACGCGCCGGTCCATCCCGCCCCGTCGGCCGCTACGCCACGCGACCCGCGATCGGCTATGGTGGCCGGATGCGGCCCCAGATTCTTTTTCCCCTGTTTGGCCCGATCACCACAGTCAAGGGTGTCGGATCCCGCGTGGCGCCCCTGCTGGAACGCATGGCGGGACCACGCGTGCGAGACCTCGTCTTTCTCAGCCCCCAGGGACTCATCCGTCGCCGACCGGGGCGAGTCGCCGATCTCGTCGACGGCGAGGTGCAGACCCTTACCCTGACCATTGAGGCCCATCAGAAGCCCGGGCGCCCTGGCCACCCCTGGAGGATACGGGCGCGCGACGACACCGGCGCGATCTCGCTGACCTATTTCAAGGGCTATGGCGCGCACCTGGAGGAACGGAACCCGGTTGGTTCGGTGAGAGTGGCGAGCGGCAAGGTGGAGCATGAGCGGCTGGGCGCCAACTGGCAGATGGTGCACCCCGACTACCTGGTCGCACCCGAACGGGCGACGGACGTCCCTCCGGTGGAGACCGTCTATCCTGCCACCGTGGGCCTGCCCTCGCGCGCGATCCGCCGTTTCGTGCGCTCCGCCCTGGAGCGCGTCCCTGACCTTCCAGACTGGCTCGACCCGGCATGGCGCCGGTCGCAGGCCTGGCCGCCCTGGCGCGAGGCGCTGCTGGCCTTGCACAACCCGTCCGGCGAAAGCGACCTGGCGCCTCAGAGCCCGGCGCGACGGCGGCTGGCGTACGACGAATTGCTCGCCCATCAGTTGGCGCTGGCTCAGCGCAAGCAGATGCGCCGCCGGGTTCCCGCCCCGCGGATCGCACCGGGCGGCCGGTCCCTGTCGGCCGAGGCCGCCCTACCCTTCCGTCTGACGGGCGCCCAGGCCCGGGCGCTGGCGGACATCCGAGGCGATCTCGCTTCCGGCGGCCGGATGACCCGGCTTCTGCAGGGCGACGTCGGCGCCGGAAAAACCGTGGTGGCGCTGCTGGCCATGATGGATGTGGCCGCCGCCGGGCTGCAGTCGGTGCTGATGGCGCCGACGGAAATTCTGGCCCGCCAGCACTTCGACACGATCCGCGAGCCTCTGGCCGCACAGGGCGTGACGGCCGTTCTGGTCACCGGCCGAAGCAAGGGCGCGGCGCGCGAGGACCGGCTTGCCGACCTTCGCTCAGGCGCGGCGCAGGTCGCGGTCGGGACCCACGCCCTCTTCCAGGACTCCGTCGAGTTCAGATGCCTTGGGCTCACCATCATTGATGAACAGCACCGCTTCGGGGTTTCCGAGCGCGGTCGGCTGCGGTCGAAGGGCGAGTCGGCCCATCTGCTGGCCATGTCGGCGACGCCTATACCCCGGACTCTGGAGCTGACGCTCTATGGCGACCTGGATGTCTCCAATCTCGACGAGAAGCCGCCGGGACGAACGCCGGTCGCCACCCGCGCGGCGCCGATGCACCGTCTCGAAGAGGTGGTCGGCCGCCTGCGCCAGGCCGTGGCGGGGGGCGCCCAGGCGTTCTGGATCTGCCCGCTGGTGGCAGAGTCGGATCTTGTCGACCTTGCGGCCGCGGAAGCCCGCTATGCGGCGCTGCGGGCCGTGTTCGGCGAACGTGTGGGCCTGGTGCACGGACGGCTGTCCGGCGCCGAAAAAGACGCGGTCATGGCCCGCTTCGTGGACGGGACCCTGGCGGTGCTGGTGGCCACGACGGTGGTCGAGGTGGGCGTGGATGTGCCGGCGGCCAGCATCATGGTCATCGAACAGGCCGAGCGCTTCGGCCTGGCGCAGCTTCATCAGTTGCGGGGACGGGTGGGTCGGGGCGCGAAGTCGAGCAGCTGCGTGCTGCTGTACGATCCGCCGCTGTCGGAGGCCGCCACACGGCGTCTGGACATTCTTAGACAGACCGATGATGGCTTTCTGATCGCCGAGCGAGATCTGGAGCTGCGCGGTGGGGGCGACCCCCTTGGTCTGGCCCAGAGCGGATTTCCCGCCTACCGCCTGGCCGACCCTGTGGCCCACCGGGACCTGATCGCGGTCGCGGCCGATGACGCCCGGCTGATTCTGTCTCGCGATCCCGGTCTCGCCTCGCCTCGCGGAGCGGCTCTGCAGATCCTGAGGGAGCTCTTCGACTGGCGCCCAGACGGTCCGCTCAGCGAGGCGGACTGACCGGCAAGGGCCGAGAAGCAAACCATGTGGCGAGGCGCCGCTGCGCATCGGCCTCAAGGTCAGCCCAGAAGAGGTTGTAGGGCGCGACGCGCAGCCGTCTGGCCCAGCCCCCGGAGGGCAGAAGCGAGGCCGAACGCGGCCGGCTGATCCGCAGCACACCCGCGAGGCAACGCGCGCCGACCTGGCGGGCCATGAAGCCGGGTCGGGTTCCCCATTCCAGT
Source organism: uncultured Caulobacteraceae bacterium (assembly GCA_903923135.1). Lineage (GTDB taxonomy): Bacteria > Pseudomonadota > Alphaproteobacteria > Caulobacterales > Caulobacteraceae > Acaudatibacter > Acaudatibacter lapponiensis. The sequence continues at coordinate 28,509 of CAIXWN010000178.1, forward strand.
CCCGTCGCGTTGGCCGCCCCCAGGTTCAGTCGAGCCGGCGCCTCCGCGTCGCTGACACGACCCAGGAGGGGATTGACACAAAGCAGCGGGCGACCGGTCAGCCCGACAAGATGGCCGGCGGAGCCCCAGACCACGCTCCTGTTCACGATCCTCTGGGCGCGGCCGAAATCGAGCCAAGGGACGGAGGTCCACCCCAGCACGCATCCGGTTCTGGCGGGACTGTCACAGGCCGGCGTTGGGGATTCGGATCCATGGTCCGCCGCGGGAGCCGCCGCCTCAATCAGGTAGGCGGCGACCAGGCGACGTCTGAGGGCCGGGTCCGCAGCAATCACCTCCCGCAGCAGGCGGTCGCCCAGGGTCCCTCCCTGCTCCACCCCGACAAGCAGGAAGGGCCGCTCCCTGGGAGTCCGGGTGATGAACTCGGCGAAGGCGGCCCTGACATCGCCATAGGCGAACTCCCTGGCCTCAAGGGCGTCGTCGAAAAGGGTCAGAGAGGCGTACAGGCTCGCCTGGCGATACCGTGGGGCGAACAGCCGTCCGCTGGAGGCGAACGGACCGGCGTAGTTGGGCAGCATGTCGCGGGTCAGCACCCTTGCCGCCGCCCGCGCGTCGATCGGACCGTTCCAGTCGCGTCCGCCGTCGAAAGTCGTCGGATGGATAAAAAATACGTCGGCGTGAGGGTCGCCGGACCTCAGGGGCCCCGGATCAAGCGCCCAGGCGGTCCCGGTTCGATAATCGGGCGGCGGCGGTGGCCTGTAGACAGTGTAGGGAAGCTGCGGGTTGAGCAGCGCCTGCAGGATATCGTTGCGCCAGATGGACAGGACCGTCAGCGAGAGTGCGGCGAGCCCGACCAGCGCCAGCACCGTCCAGGCTTTCAGCGATCCGGGCGATCTCATGGCCCGACAGCCTCCAGGACACCGGTCGTCGGGGCGACCGGCGACGCCGCAACGCGACGGACGTTCAGCGATACCGGTCCGCTGTTGCGAGGTAGCGCTTCACATAATCGGCGACTCCGTCCTCGAGGCTGGTCGTCCGCCCCGTCCATCCGGCGGCCCGCAGGCGCCCCATTTCCGCCTGAGTGAAGTATTGGTAGGCTCCCCGCAGACTGTCGGGCATGTCGATGAACTCGATCCGAGGCTCCCGTCCGCACGCGGCGAAGACGGCCCGGGCGAGATCGGCGAACGACCGCGCCTGGCCCGACCCGAGATTGAACACGCCGTTCACCGCCCGCCCTTCGGCGAGCCAGACAACACAGTCGGCGACATCCCGCACATAGACGAAATCGCGGAGTTGGGCTCCGTCTGCGTAGTCGGGTCGATAGGAACGGAACAGTCTTACCGGTTCGCCCGCCACAACGGTGGGCCAGATCTGGGCGACCACCGAGCGCATGGCCCCCTTGTGGCCCTCGTTGGGTCCATAGACGTTGAAGAACTTCAGGCCTGTCCACTGTGGCGGGGCCTTGCCGAGGCCCGCCTGTCGGGCGGCGAAGATGTCGAAGAGGGACTTCGACCAGCCATAGGGGTTGAGCGGGCGCAGCGAAGTGAGGGCGCCGAGACTCTGATCGTCATCAAAGCCCCGCTCGCCGGCCCCGTAGGTCGCCGCGGACGAGGCGTAGATGAAGCGGCGCCCCGCTTCAGCGCACCAGCGGAACAGATCCCGGGACAGCGCGAAATTGTTCGACAGGATCCGGTCAGCGTCGACCTCCAGCGTCGAGGACACGGCGCCCATATGCACGATCAGATCGAGGTCGTCCCCCCGTCGCGCCAGCCAGTCGGCCAGCCCCTCGGGCGCCACGAGATCCCAGATCGGATACTTGGCCAGATTGCGCCACTTGCCGCTCGCCGACTCCCGGAGGCGGTCGCAGACCACGACCTGATATCCCTTTTCGATCAGGCTGGCAGCCACATTGGAGCCGATGAATCCAGCCCCGCCGGTGACCAGGACGGTCGACCGCGTCATCCTGCGGCGTCCTCGGCCACGTTTCCGCGGTCGCCAAGCGATCGTTCCGGCTCGGTGGTTTCCATCTGGACCAACGATTGGCTCGTCGTTGCTGCCGCCGTCAAGCCGGGCTGGATCGCTTGGCGAGTCCGTCGAATTCGAGAAGGCCCCGCAGCAGCCCTTCAAGCTGGGCCAGCGGGACCATGTTGGGGCCGTCTGACGGGGCGTTGTCGGGATCCTCGTGAGTCTCGAGAAACACCGCCGCGACGCCGACCGCGACGGCCGCCCGGGCCAACACCGGCACGAACTCGCGCTGTCCGCCGGAGCGGTCGCCCTGCCCGCCCGGCTGCATAACCGAATGGGTGGCGTCGAACACCACCGGGCAGCCGATCCGGGCCATGATGGGCAGGGCCCTCATGTCCGAGACCAGAGCGTTGTAGCCGAAGGAAACCCCCCGCTCGCAGGCCATGACATTCGCGTTCCCCACGGCGAGCGCCTTGGCCACCACGTTTTTCATGTCCCAGGGCGCGAGAAACTGACCCTTCTTGATGTTCAGCGCCGCGCCGGTGCGGGCGGCCTCGACGATCAGGTCGGTCTGGCGGCACAGGAAGGCGGGAATCTGCAGGACGTCCACGACCTCGGCGGCCGGCGCGCAATGGGCGATCTCATGAACGTCCGTGAGCGTTGGCAGGCCGGTCACCTCTCGAATCTCGGCAAAGATCGGCATCGCCTCGACGAGCCCGACGCCGCGGGCGCTCGAGCCCGAGGTGCGGTTGGCCTTGTCGAAGGAGCTCTTGTAGACAAGGCCGATTTCCAGCCGTCTGGCGATGTCGCGAAGTGCGTGTGCTGTTTCCAGCGCATGCTGACGGCTCTCCATCTGACAGGGGCCGGCGATGACCGTGAGGCGTTCGCCGTTGCCGATCCGGACGATCCCCGTCGCCGTCGAAAGCGCGATGACGGCGTTCGGCTCCATGATCATCGTTCTCCCTGATCCGCCGCTCGTGGACCGCCGTAGAAGAGAACACAAGTTCAAGTTCACGCAAGCGGCCGCGCCATCGGAGACACGCGCCTATGTCGACGCCCCCGCCTGCGGTGGTCTGGTTCCGCAACGACCTTCGTCTGAGGGACAATCCGGCGCTCGCCGCCGCCGCGACGCGTGGCCCCATCATCCCGTTGTTCATTCTCGATGACGGCGGCGGTCCGCGGGCCCTGGGCGCGGCGTCACGCTGGTGGCTGGGCAGGTCGCTCGCGGCGCTGGCCTCCGAACTGGCTGCACTCGGAGCGCCCCTGATCCTTCGGCGCGGCCCATGCCTGCAGGTCCTGCGCGATGTCGCCGCCGAAAGCGGAGCCCGGACGGCCTACTGGAACCGGCAGTATGACGCCGCCTCGATCGCACGAGATACCGAGATCAAGGCCGCCCTAACCGACGAGGGTCTGGATTGCCACACGTACAACGGGTCCCTGCTGCATGAACCCTGGAAGGTGAAGACCAGCGCCGGCGGTCCCTATCGCGTGTTCACGCCCTACTGGCGTGCGGTGCGGGCGATGAGCGCCAACCTCGCCCCGGCAGCTGGCGTCTTGCCGGCCGTCGTCGGCGCCGCAACCTTGCGCTCCGAACGACTCGGATCCTGGCGGCTTCACCCCTGTCAGCCCGACTGGTCCGCGGGCTTTGGAGACTGGCGGCCGGGCGAGGCCGGCGCGATGGCCCGGCTGGACGCGTTCCTGGATGACGGCGCGGCGGACTATGTCCATGGGCGCGATCGGCCGGGCGCAGAGCGGACGTCGCGTCTGTCACCCCATCTGCGCTTCGGCGAAATCAGTCCGCACCGTGTCTGGGCAGCGGTTCAGTCGGCCGTTGCGCGCGGGGATGCGCCGGAACCGCAGGCGGAGGCCTTCCTGAGGGAACTGGGCTGGAGGGAATTCAATCACCACCTGTTGTTCCATTTCCCTCTGATTCAAACGAACGGCTTCAACCCGCGGTTCGCGGACTTCGCCTGGCGGGAGGACACGGAAGGCCTCAACGCCTGGCGAGGGGGGCGCACCGGCTTTCCCATCGTCGACGCGGGGATGCGGCAGCTCTGGGCCACCGGCTGGATGCACAACCGCGTCAGGATGATCGCCGCGTCCTTCCTGGTGAAGGATCTGATGGTGGACTGGCGTCGCGGCGAGGCCTGGTTCTGGGACACGCTGCTGGACGCAGACCTCGCCAACAATGTCTGCGGGTGGCAGTGGGTGGCTGGCTGCGGGGCAGACGCCGCACCCTATTTTCGGGTGTTCAACCCTGTCCTACAGGGCGAGAAATTCGATCCGTCGGGAGACTACGTCAGGCGTTGGGTCCCAGAGCTTGCACGCCTGCCCAACGCCTGTATCCATCAGCCCTGGCGAGCGGAGAGCGACATTCTGGCCGCGGCAGGGGTTCGGCTGGGCGAGACCTATCCTTTTCCCATTGTAGACCACGGCGAGGCGCGCAACCGAGCGCTGGCCGCCTATGAGAGACTTTGATGACGACCACTGTTGAAACCGACCGCAACGATGTGAAACCCCAGACACGAGCGCTATGGCCGGGGCCGGCCGGTCACGATTCCGCCGAGATCAGCCTCCACGACCCGGAACTGCGGGCTGCCCCTGCGGCCTTCAGAACCGCGGTTTCGATATCCCGGCGGAACTGGGATTTCGGCTCTCTGACCTTCGTGCTGCCGTCGGGGCGTGAACTTCGCATCGAAGGCCGCGCTCCGGGGCCCGACGGTCGCCTGGTGGTGAAGGATTTCCGTTTCGTCTCCCGGGTGCTGGCCTCCGCGGACATCGGCTTCGGCGAAGGGTACATGGCCGGTGAGTGGGACACCCCGGACCTCGCCGCCCTGCTGGAGGTGTTCACCCTGAACTTCGACCGCCTGGAGCAACTGGTGGCGGGCAACCCGCTGATGCGCGCCATCAACTTTCTGGCGCATATGTTCAACCACAACTCCAAGGCGGGCTCCCGCCGGAACATCTATGCGCACTACGATCTTGGCAACGCTTTCTATGAGCGCTGGCTCGACGCCAGCATGACGTACTCTTCCGCGCGTTATGAGCAGCCCGGTCAGCCGCTCGTGGAGGCGCAACGGAACAAGTACCTGTCGCTCGCCGAGCAGATCGAACTGCGACCGGATCACCACGTTCTCGAGATCGGCTGCGGATGGGGTGGCTTCGCCGAATTCGCCGCCAAGGAGATCGGCGCCAAGGTCACCGGCGTCACCATCTCGCCGTCGCAGTACGAATTCGCCCGGAAGCGCCTTTTCGATCTGGGTCTCGCGGAACGCGCCGACATCAGACTTGTGGACTATCGCGACGTCGAGGGACGGTTCGACCGGGTGGCCTCGATCGAGATGTTCGAGGCTGTGGGCGAGGCGTACTGGCCAGCCTACTTCGGCAAGATCCGCAATGTCCTGTCTCCTGGCGGGCATGCCGGGCTGCAGATCATCACCATTCGGGATGAACTTTTCAACGTCTACCGGACACGTTCGGACTTCATGCGCAAGTACATCTTCCCGGGTGGCATGCTGCCCAGCGAACGGCGTCTTCGGGAGGAGACGGCCAAGGCCGGCCTGGAGTGGCGGGAGATCGCCCGCTTCGGCCAGCACTACGCCGACACGCTGTCCGAATGGGCCGGGCGGTTCGACGTGGCCTGGGAGGACATCAAGGCGCTCGGGTTCGACGAGCGCTTCCGGCGGCTCTGGAGTTTCTATCTGCGCTATTGCGAAGCGGCGTTCCGCACGGAACGCACCAATGTGATCCAGCTCAGTCTGTCGCGGAGCTAGGGGGAATCGTCTTTCCACTTGCGTCTTTCGTCGACGCTCGTGATGGAAGAGATATGACACGATCGTCCATCCGCGCGGGTGTCGTTGAGGCCATAGGCGGCACGCCCCTCATCCGCCTGCGCGGAGCCAGCGACGCTACGGGCTGTGAGATCCTCGGCAAGGCTGAGTTCATGAACCCCGGGCAGTCGGTGAAGGACCGCGCCGCCCTGTATATCGTTCGTGACGCCGAACGGCGGGGGCTGCTTCGTCCCGGCGGGCGCATCGTCGAGGGCACGGCGGGCAATACCGGCATTGGCCTGGCCATGGTCGGCTCTGCGCTGGGCTATTCGACGACCATTGTCATCCCGAGGACCCAGAGCGCCGAGAAGAAGGACGCCATCCGGCTGATGGGAGCCACGCTCGTCGAGGTTGACGCGGTCCCCTACGACAACCCGGACAACTATGTGAAATATTCGGGTCGCCTGGCGAGTGATCTGGCGGCCAGGGAGCCGGCCGGCGCCATCTGGGCCAACCAGTTCGACAACGTCGCCAACAGGCTGGCCCACGAGGAAACCACCGGGCCGGAAATCTGGGCGCAGACCGGCGGGCGGGTGGATGGCTTCATCTGCGCCGTGGGATCAGGCGGCACCTTGGCCGGGGTCGCCTCGGCGTTGCGGGCGAGAAAGCCTGATGTCGCCATCGGCCTTGCGGACCCCCATGGCGCGGCCCTCTACGAATGGTACGCCCACGGCGTGCTTCGCTCGGAGGGAGCCTCCGTCTCGGAAGGAATCGGCCAGGGTCGCATCACCGCCAACCTGGAGGGACTGTCGGTCGACTTTCCCTACCGGATCGGGGACGACGAGATGATGCGGGTGATCTTCGACCTCGCCCAGAACGAGGGGCTGGTGATGGGGGGCTCAACCGGGATCAATGTCGCCGGAGCCATGCGACTCGCCCGCGATCTTGGGCCCGGACACATCATCGTGACGATCCTCTGCGACTATGGCTCTCGCTATCAGAGCAAACTCTTCAACCCTGAATTTCTGAGGGAGCGGGGCCTGCCGACCCCGCCTTGGCTGACTGTATGAGTGACCTTCTGGTTTCCACGACCTGGCTTGCCGACCATCTGGACGATCCGGAACTGAGGCTGTTCGACGCGTCCTGGTTCATGCCCGGCTCGCCGCGTGACGCGGCGGCCGAATACGCCGCAGGCCACATCCCCGGCGCCGTGCGGTTCGACATCGATGCGGTGAGCGATCACGCCAGCGCCCTACCCCATACCCTCGCGGCAGCTTCCGACTTCGCCATGGCCATGCGCCGGCTTGGCCTTGAGGCCAGCTCGCGGGTGGTTGTCTATGACAGCGAGGGCCTGTTTTCGGCCCCCCGGGCCTGGTGGAACCTGCGGGCGATGGGTCATGCCGACACCGCCATTCTCGACGGCGGCTTGCCGCGGTGGATCCGGGAAGGCCGGCCCGTCGAGACGGGCTGGCGCGAGCCGGCCCACGGCGAATTCAAGGCCAGGCCCGAGTCCGTGCTGGTGTGCGACTTCGACGACGTGCGCCGGGCGCTCGAGAGCGGCGCCGCACAGGTGGTTGACGCCCGCCCCGCGGCGCGGTTTCGCGGCGACGCGCCGGAGCCCCGGCCCGGTCTGCGCGGCGGCCACATGCCTGGCGCGCTGAATGTACCCTGGTCGGCGGTTGTCGAGGACGGCGGACTTGCCGCGCCTGATCGCCTCAGGTCTGTGTTTCAGGCCGCCGGGGTCGACGTGGGCCGGCCGATCATCGCGACGTGCGGTTCCGGTGTCAGCGCCTGTGTCCTCGCTTTCGCCCTGGCGCGCCTCGGACTGGACACCACGTCCGTTTACGACGGCTCGTGGACCGAATGGGGCGGGCGGAACGACGCACCGGTGGTGATCGGGCCGTGAACGATCGTCTACGCCCGGACACACGACTTCTGCATGTCGGCGAGGCGCCCGCAGTCTACCTGAAGACCGTCGGCCCGCCGATACAGAAGGGCTCGACAGTGATCCTTCCGGACGCGGCCTCTCTCTATGACGACACCCGCCCTACCTACGGTCGGGCCGGCCTGGCCACGCACCGCGCCCTGACCGACGCCCTGGCCGAACTGGAACACGCCGCCACCGTGCGCCTTTTCCCGTCCGGGTTGGCGGCCATGACCGGGACCCTGCTGGCCGTGCTCAAGGCTGGCGACGAGGTCCTGGTTACGGACGCGGTTTACAAGCCGACCCGGCGCTTCTGCGACCGGGTCCTGCGGCGGTACGGGGTCACGACGCGCTACTACCCGCCCGATTCGTCCGCCGAAACGATTGTCTCGCTTTGCGGCGCGGCCACGCGTCTTATCGTTCTGGAGTCACCCGGATCCCTGACGTTCGACATGCAGGACGTTCCCGGCGTCGCCACCCTCGCCCGCTCGCGCGGGGTGCTGACCTTGATGGACAACACCTGGGCAGCCGGGCTCTATTTCAAGCCGCTGGACCACGGCGTGGATCTCTCGGTTCAGGCCCTGACCAAGTATGTCGGCGGCCATTCCGACGTTTTCATGGGCTCGGCGGCTGCTCGTGAGCCCGCCCTCGTCGATGCTCTGGACAAGGCCATTCTCGACTTCGGATGGGCCGTCTCGGCCGAGGATGCCTATATGATGCTCCGGGGGGTTCGCACCCTGCCCACCCGCATGGCCCGGCACGGCGAAAGCGGCCTTCGAATCGCCTCCTGGCTGTCCGGCCGTGACGAGGTGGCGGCTGTTCTCCATCCGGCGCTGCCGGGATCTCCGGGTCATGATATCTGGCGCCGTGACTTCAGCGGCGCCGCCGGACTGTTCGCGTTCGCCCTGCGCCACGAGTCTTCAGTGGCGAGCTTTCTCGATGCGCTGGACATTTTCGGGCTGGGTTTTTCCTGGGGAGGCTTCGAAAGCCTGGCCCTGAACTGTGACCCTCAGTTCGCCACCCGCAGCCATCCGCCGCGGTTCGCCGGCCCACTGATCCGGCTGAGCGTCGGACTTGAGGACCCGGCCGATCTGATCGCCGACCTCGATCGGGCGCTTCTCGCCTCACGCTGAGCCGGGACGGCCGGCAAGCTGGGCGGATGGCGACCCCGGCAGGACTCGAACCTGCAACCGTCCGCTTAGAAGGCGGATGCTCTATCCGGTTGAGCTACGGGGTCCTGTCGGCGGCGGAGCCCCGATCAGTGGGTCCAGGGCTGTTTCCTCTGGAACGAAAAGTTGTCCGCGTAAGCCTTTATAATTTTTTTCGTTTCGGGGTCCGGCAGAATCTCGAAGGCGATCCCCTTATTTTGCGCGTAGGCCACGGCCTCGTCGCGGGAATCGAATTTCAGGCGAACCTGACCATCCGTGTCGGTGGTCTGGGTCCAGCCCATCAGGGGGTCGGGTATCCGCGCCGCCGCCGGCTCGAAGGCCAAAATCCAGGCTCGGGTCTTTGCGCGGCCTGACTGCATGGCGGTCTTGGCGGGGCGGTAGATACGCGCGAGCATGGGCGCTCCTTGTCCGTTCAGTTGTTACTCCTGGTCGGGGCGGCAGGATTCGAACCTGCGACCCTCTGCTCCCAAAGCAGATGCGCTACCAGGCTGCGCCACGCCCCGTTCACCAGAGGAGATCCGAACACCCTCTTGCCATGTGGGGGCGCGTGTCGCAACGCACAGCGACTCAGGTCGGCCGCCGGCGCATCAATTTGAACACCCCCGTGGCCCGGGCCAGATCGCGGGCGCCCACCGACGCCCTGCCCTCGACGAACGCGAGGTCCCGCGTCAACCGGGTCACCCGCGCCTCACCCACCACCCAGTCGCCGGACCGCCCCATGTCGAGGTAGTCAATGGACAGATGGACGGTCACCGGGGTCGTCTGGGCGGCCCTCCCCGCTGCGGCGGCCAACAGCCCGTCAAGAAACGCCGCCAACATGCCGCCGTGAATCAGACCGACGCCGTTGCAGTGACGCTGGCGGGCATGGAAGGCCTGCGCCGCCCCGTCCAAAGTCGGTCGATGGTAGTAGGGGCCGTTGTGGGTGGTGAACGCGCCACGGCCCTGTTGGAGGATGAACCCTTCGGGCGGGATCGACAGGTCTTCGTCGCTCAACAGGCACACTCCCTTTGTCGCTGCCGACACAACGCCTTGCGCCGGACCCGCCCGGACGAACGGCCCGGCCGGCCGTCTTTCAAGGCGCGGCTTTCATTGGCACGAGTCGGATCTCGAAGAGGCTGGGCCAGTTCTTACCGGTGACGAACAAGCGATCGTGGCGGGCGTCGTAGGCAATCCCGTTAAGGACGTCCTCCGACCCGGATCGAACGCGAGTCCGGTCCAGCAGCCCGGTCAGATCAATCTCTCCGACAACCTCGCCGCTAGCCGGATCGATCTGCACGATCGTGTTCGTCTGCCAGATGTTGGCCAACAGGCGGCCTCTGACCCATTCGAGTTCATTGAGGTTAGCGAGCGGAACACCGTTACGCGTCACCTTCACCCTGCCCGTTTCCTGCAAGGTCGCCGGGTCGAGAAGGCGGATGAAAGGTGTGCCATCGCTCATCAGGATGTGATGATCGTCGCGGGTGAGCGCCCACCCTTCACCCGCATAACGAAACTGCCCCTCGGCGCGGAATGTGGCGAGATCGTAGACGAAGCCCTCGCCGGACTGCCACGTCAGCTGGATGAGCCGGTCGCCCCAGGCGACGATCCCTTCCCCGAAATACCGGGGGTCCAGCGCCCGCTGCCGAACCACCGAGCCGGAGCGCAGACTCACCTTCCGGATCGACGAGCGCCCGTTCAGTCCCGTGCTCTCGTAGAGGTAGCCGTCCTGATAGAACAACCCTTCAGTGAAGGCTTGGGGGTCGTGTGGGTAGGTGTGCACGACGCGATAGCCGAATGTCGTGATCGCAGATTGGGCCGGCGTCCCCACCAGGGCGAGCAACACCGCCGCCAGGGCTATCCATTTGCGATTTGACATGCGTGTCCGTCGTTGCGCGAGGAGATCATGGTTCACCGGTCCGCCGAGGACAACGCCCGACGACGCAGGGTTGTGGCGACAGTGGCTCCCGGGACCTTACCCCGACCGGTTCAAGGGTGGCCCAGTTCGATCTCCGCCGCAACCAGACCCTTGGGCCCTTCCGCCAGCCTGACCCGCAGATTATCTCCTGGCTGCAGATCGTCCACCCCGCCGCGACGGAGCACCTCGATATGGATGAAGATGTCTCCGGGCGCGGATTCCCGTACGACGAAGCCGTAGCCTTTGGTGCGATTGAACCACTTGACGGTTGCCGGCTCGAGGTCGCCGCGCGGCTGCGAAACACCCCCGCCGCGCGCTTCGGGGTCTGAGTCCGCGTTCGCTTGTCCGCCGAACGCCGGACGTCCATTCACCCGTGGCCGGCTCAGAGGCTGGGATCCAACGACAGGTCGATGTGGCGGCGCAGGCATCGGGCGCATCGGGCGCTCTGCGCGGCGGGAAGAGTCGCCCTCATCGAGTTGGAGGACCTCAAGCACCTGCCAGCCTTTGGGTCGCCGAACCACGTCACAGACGATCGCCGCGCCCTCGAGGGCGCCTTCGCGGCCAGCGTTACGCAGAGATGTCACGTGAAGCAGGACGTCACGCAATCCGGTCTGGCTGGCGTCATCGGGGACGATGAAGCCATATCCTTTTCCCCCGTCGAACCACTTTACACGCCCGGTGATCCGCAATGCCCCTTCTTGCGAATCAGGGCGACCCAACTCGGTTTCCATCCTCGGCCCCTAAGCCCCCACGCCGCCCCGTTTCGGCTTTTTGGGAGTGCTCAGTGTGATGATGTTGCCAAGCGTTTCACTAGGTCAACGGGACGAAACCGGACGACTGAAAATTGCGATAATTTGTCGCAGCTGGGCTTAAAGGCTTGACACGGAGGCCCTGGCCCGTTGGGCCGGGGCTGGTAGGCCCTACGGGAGTCGAACCCGTCTTCCCAGATTGAAAATCTGGTGTCCTAACCGATAGACGAAGGGCCCGCGCCGCGCGGGAGCCGGGGGTATATCCGCGAGGCCTCAGGCGCGCAAGCCCGTCTTTCCGCCGGTCGGCGCTGCGCGAGCGCCAGCCCTCGCCGGGAGCCGGAAAAACTAGGAAGAGCGACGGGCGTCCGCCAAATCCTCGATCTCGAGTTGGACGCCTTTGCGGCCGTTCCAGTCATCGGCCTTCAGTTTGCCGGCCACGTGCAGGGAAGCGCCGGTGGTGAGCCTCTGGCCAAGTTCGGTGTCGGCCACTCGCCAGGCGACGGCCCTGAGCCTGCCGCCCCCGGGGCCGGCGAGTTCGCAACGCAGGTGCCCACCGCGCAGGGGGAAGACCCGTTCGATCCGGGCATCGGGGACAGCGAACACCGGCTCCGGATTCCCTGGGCCGAACGGAGCCAGCGTTTGGAACTCGTCGAACAGGGATCGGGCCGCGCCACCCGGCGTTGTCAGGGCGTCTATGTCCAGAGCATCCTCAAGGCGGGCGTCGTGCATCTCCCCCCTCAGACGTTCGCAGAGAAAGTCGCGCAGCTCCGGGATGGCCGATGGTCGGGCCGTGAGTCCCGCCGCCATGGCGTGGCCGCCGCCAGCCAACAGCAGCCCGCTATCGAACGCCGCCTGGACCGCCCGGCCGAGGTTAACGCCGGGCTGGGACCGACCCGAACCCTTGGCCACATCGCCAAGTCGATCGACGCCGATAACGATCACCGGCTTGCGATAGCGCTCCCGCAGGCGGCTGGCGACGATCCCGATGACCCCAGGATGCCAACCGTCCCGCGCCACGATCAGGACCGGGGCCTCCGGGTCAAGATTGCTGTCCTGTTCGATAGCCTGCCAGGCTTCGTCGATGATTGCAGCTTCCACCGACTTGCGCTCGGCGTTCAGTTCATCGAGGCGTTTGGCCAGATCGCCCGCTTCGGCGGGGTCGTCCGTTGACAGCAGGCGGGCGCCGAGATCGGCTCGACCGACCCGTCCGCCCGCGTTGATCCGGGGTCCGAGAATGAATCCGGCCTCGAACACCCCTGCGGCTCCTTTGGGCAGGCCCGCGACGTCCATCAGAGCCGCCAGACCCAGGTTCCGCCACTCCGACATGACGCGAAGCCCCAGTGTCGCCAGGGCCCGATTGAATCCGACAAGCCGGGTGACATCGCAGATTGCGCCCATGGCGGCGAGATCCAGCCACCGGCGAACATCCGGTTCGGGCCGGGCGGCGAACAAACCCCGGCGGCGGGCTTCACGATTCAGGGCGACCAGCAGGACGAAGGTGACCCCGGCGGCAGCCAGAACACCCTGACCGGAACGGCAGTCCGGCCGGTTGGGGTTCACCAGAGCGGCCGCGCCAATGCGGCCTTCACGCATGAGGTGATGATCGATGACCACCACGTCGAGACCGATTTCAGCGGCTGTCTCGACGGCGTCATAGGCAGCGGCTCCGCAATCGACGGTGACAACCAGTTCAGCCCCGGTGGCGCGGATCTTGCGAAACGCAGCTGGGCTGGGTCCGTAACCCTCGGTCAGACGGTCCGGGACATAGATGGGCAGATCCTGCCCCATGGCGCGGAACCAGAGCACCAGAAGGGCGGCGCTGCAGGCTCCGTCCACGTCGTAGTCAGCGAAGACCACGGTAGGCCGCCGGGCGAGCACGGCCTCCACGATAAGACTCGCCGCCACGTCCATGTCGGCGAAGCTGGAGGGATCAGGAAACAGGGCTTTCAGCGTAGGACGCAGGAAGGTCTCGCCGTCTTCGGCGGCCACCGCCCGCGACGCCATGGCCCGCGCCAGCGGCTCCGAAAGACCCAGCCGGGACTGGTGAAGGCGTGTGAGGGCGGGGTCGGCCGGCCTGGCACGCCATCGCCGTCCGCTCAGGGAACGGGCGACGCTCAGGAAATCGGCTGGCGCTTCATCTGGCAACTCGGTCAGACCGGCCGTCGCATCCGCACCTGGCGCACTTCGCCGCTGGCCGAATTCATTACCAGGGTGTGGGTCTCTACGAACCCGTTCGCGATCTGGACGCCATCCAGCAGCGCCCCGTCTGTCACCCCCGTAGCGACAAAGATGGCGTCCGAGCGCACCATCTCGTGAAGGTCATATTTCTTGTCCAGGTCGGTGATGCCGTGGCTGCGGGCCCGGGCGCGCTCATCGGCATTGCGGAACACCAGTCGACCCTGGAACTGGCCGCCGACGCATTTCAGAGCGGCGCAGGCCAGGACACCCTCGGGAGCGCCACCCTGGCCAACATACATATCGATGCCGGTGTCCGGGTCGGCCGTGTTGATCACGCCGGCGACGTCGCCATCGGTGATGAGATGAACGCGGGCGCCGACTTCGCGAAGTGAAGCGATGATGTCGGCGTGGCGGGGCCGGTCGAGCACGCACACGGTGATCTGTGTCGGTTCCACGCCCTTGGCGGCGGCTAGGGCGCGGGTGTTCTCGGCCGGACTGCGGTCGAGATCGAGAAGCCCCGCCGGATAGCCTGGACCACAGGCGACCTTGTCCATGTAGGTGTCGGGCGCGTTCAGGAGAGTCCCGGCGGGGGCCCAAGCCATCACGGCGAGGGCGTTTGCCATCGCCTTGGCCGTCAGTGAGGTTCCCTCGAGAGGATCCAAGGCGATATCGATTCGTGGCCCCTGCCCTGAACCCACCTTCTCACCGATGTAGAGCATGGGGGCCTCATCGCGCTCGCCCTCCCCGATGACGATGACGCCCTCGATAGCCAGGGTGTTGAGCGCTGTGCGCATGGCGTCCACCGCCGCTTGGTCCGCGGCGATTTCGTCCCCGCGTCCCACCAGCGCCCAGGCGGCGATCGCCGCCGCCTCCGACACACGAACGGCATCCATGACAAGGCCACGGTCCAAAATTTGCGACGTCATCGATATCTCCGGACACATATTCGCGGCCTTGTCACGATCTCAGACTCCGGCGATTCGGATTACGCGAGGCGGCGTGAGCAGCACAGGCAGCGCCGCCATGGCCGCGACGGCCCTGGCGATCGTCGCCTCCGGGGCGACGTGAGTGGTAAGCACAATCGGAACGCCGCCCGCGCCCTCCACGGGCTTCTGAAGGAAGCTGTCAATCGAGACGCCCGCTTCCGCCAGAACTTCTGAAATCGACGCAATGACGCCCGGCTCATCGCGCACAAGCAGACGGACATAGGCCCTGCCGATCGCGTCGGCTGCTGACACCGGCGTGAAAGCCTTGAGCGATCCGGCCGGCGCCTGAAACACCGGACGTCTGGCGCCGGCCATCACGTCGGCTATGTCCGCCGCAACCGCCGCCGCCGTCGGCCCTGCGCCGGCGCCTGCGCCCTGAATGAAGATGCGACCGATTTTCCGTCCGTGGATGAAAAGGGCGTTAAGGACGCCATCCACCCGCGCCAGCGGATGGTCCAGCGGCGTCAGGGCCGGATGCACGCGCACCGAAATGCCCGATCCAGTGCGCACCGCGCTGGCCACGAGTTTGATCCGGTAGCCGAGATCCTTGGCCAGCCGGATGTCGAGCAGTTCGATGGTGTCGACACCCTCGATCTCGGCCGCCACCAGTGTCGGCGCGCAGCCGAAGGCCAGCGCCGCCAGGATCGTGATCTTGTGGCCAGCGTCGAAGCCGCCGACGTCCATCGTCGGGTCGGCTTCCGCATAGCCCAGCGCCTGGGCTTCGGCTAGGACCTCGGCGAAGCTGCGTCCTGACGCTTCCATCTGAGTGAGAATGTAGTTGCACGTGCCGTTGAGAATGCCGGCGACAGCCTCGACCTCGTCGCCGACCATGGCTTCGCGGAGCATCTTGACCGCTGGCGTACCGCCCATAACCGCTGCTTCGAACAGAAGCGGCGTCCCCTGCGCCTCGGCGAGCGCAGCGAGTTCCTGACCGTGCGCGGCGATGAGCGCCTTGTTGGCTGTCACAACGGGCTTGCCCAGGCGCAGGGCCGCTTCCACGGCCTCCCGCGCCGGTCCCTCGGCGCCGCCGATCAGTTCGACGAAGACGTCGGTTTCGGGTGACCGGGCGAGGTCCACCGGATTGTCGAACCAGGCCAGGCCCGACATGTCCACGCTCCGTCTGGCGCCCCGCGAGCGGGCGCTCACGCCTGACACCACACAGGTGTCGCCGGTCGGTGAAAACCGCGGCCGGGCGGTGACCAGATCGATCAGGCCTGATCCGACTGTGCCGAGGCCTGCCACGCCGATGCGCCAGTTCGCGTTGCTCATCGCTTGATCTTCCGTCAGTTCACGGGCGCATGGTCGCGCTGGGCGCTCTGGATCTGCCCCGAACGATCGAGGAACCGCTTCACGTTACGAGCGGCCTGCCGGATGCGGTGTTCGTTCTCCACAAGACCGATGCGCACGTATCCCTCGCCGTATTCACCAAAGGCGACCCCGGGAGAGACGGCGACGCCCGCCTCCTCGATGAGCAATTTCGAGAACAGCATCGAACCGGCGTCACGGAACGCCTCGGGCAGAGGGGCCCAGGCGAACATAGAGGCGGCCGGACTGGGGATGTCCCATCCCGCGCGCGCCATGGACGACACCAGCACATCGCGTCGGGACTTATAGGTGGCGCGGATCTCCGCCACACAATCCTGGGGTCCGTTCAGGGCCGCGGTCGCCGCCACCTGGATCGGGGTGAAGGCGCCGTAATCGAGGTAGGACTTCACCCGCGCCAGAGCCGCGCACATCCGGGCGTTGCCCACCACCATGCCGACCCGCCACCCGGCCATGGCGTAGGTCTTGGACAGCGAGTTCACCTCGACGGCGATATCGCGAGCGCCGTCTACCTGAAGAATCGAAGGTGGGGGATTGTTCTCAAAATAGATTTCTGAATAGGCGATATCCGAGAGCACAAGCATGTCGTGCTTGCGGGCCAGAGCTATGGCGTCCTTGTAGAAGTCCAGATCCACCCATTGCGCAGTGGGGTTGGACGGATAGCTGACGATCAGCACGCTGGCCGGCGGGGCGGAGTGGCGGACAGCGCGGCTGACGCCCGACAGATAGGCTTCGGGCGAAAGGGCCGGGACATGGCGGATTACGCCGCCGGCCATGATGAAGCCGTAGGCATGGATCGGGTAGGCCGGATTGGGGCAAATGA
>CAIXWN010000179.1 GCA_903923135.1 uncultured Caulobacteraceae bacterium
GCCGCGCTGACCGGCGCCCTCGCCGCCGCCGGCGTCGCCGCCCACGCCCAGGGCGCGCCGAACACCGACCCCAAGGCCGTGCCCACCGGCGCCTACAAGCTCGACCCGCGCCACGCCCGGGTGCTGTTCGCCACCTCGCACATGGGCTTCTCCACCTGGTACGGCGACTTCGCCGGCGCCACCGGGGCCCTGACCCTCGATCCGAAGAACCCGGCGGCCGACACCCTGGAGGTGTCGATCCCGGTGGCCAGCGTGTCGACCACCAACGCCACCCTGGACGGCGAACTGAAGAGCGCCGCCTGGTTCGACGCGGCGCAGTTTCCGACCATCACCTTCAAATCGACCAAGGTGACGCTTACCGGCCCGTCCACCGCCCAGGTGGCCGGCGACCTGACCTTCCACGGGGTGACCCGGCCGGTGGTGCTCGAGGCGACCTTCAAGGCCGCCGGCGTGAACATGATGACCAAGGCCTACACCGTCGGCTTCGAGGTGAAGGGCGCCCTCAAGCGCAGCGACTATGGCGTGAAGACCTATGTGCCGGTGATCGGCGACGACGTCGACCTGACCATCAGCGCGCCGTTCGAAAAGCAGTAGCCGTCGCCGGCGGCGCCGCCCCCCGGCGTCGCCGCCTTTGACAAGCCGCCCCGCAGGGCCTTTCATTCGCCAAAGCCTTGCGGGGCCCGGCCCCGGCCGGCCCCGCGAAGAGCGGCCGCAGGGGGGAACGGATGGACGGTGGGGACGACTATGCGCGCATCAAGGCGCGCTTCGCCGAGGCGCGCGACCTGCGGCTGAAGTACCGGCCCGAGGGGACGGCGCAATACACCTCCGACCTCACCGGCGCCCTGGCCAGATACGAGATCGACCCCTACGCGGCGGACGCGGCGGACCGGGCGCCCATCACCGACACCGTCGAGTGCCTGTTCATCGGCGGCGGCTTTTCCGCCCTGCTGACCGCCGCGCGGCTGCGCGAGCGGGGCGTGGAGAGCCTGCGCATTGTCGAGCGCGGCGCGGACGTGGGCGGGACCTGGTACTGGAACCGCTATCCGGGCGCCGCCTGCGACGTGCCGGCCTATGACTATCTGCCGCTGCTGGACGAGATGGGCGTGGTGCCCTCGCATCTCTACGCCAAGGGCCCGGAGATCTTCGCCCACTGCCAGGCCATCGCCCGGCGCTATGACCTCTATGACCTGGCGGTGTTCCGCACGACGGTGACCTCGACGGTGTGGGACGCCGAGGCCAGGCTGTGGCGCATCGGCACCGACCGCGGCGATGCGATGAGCGCGCGGTTCGTCATCTGCGCCAACGGCACCCTGTCGAAGCCCAAGCTGTCGAAAATCGCCGGCATGGAAGGCTTCGCCGGCCACAGCTTCCACTCGTCCCGCTGGGACTATGGCTACACCGGCGCGGACCTGGAAAAGCTGGGGGACAAGGTGGTGGGAATCATCGGCACCGGCGCCTCGGCGGTGCAGGCCATCCCGCGCCTGGCGAAGGCGGCGAAGGCGCTCCACGTCTTCCAGCGCACCCCCTCCTCCATCGACGTGCGCAACGACCGGCCCACCGATCCGGAGTGGGCGGCGCGGCTGAAGCCGGGCTGGCAGGCGGCGCGGCGGGAGAAGAACCTGCGCGGCCGCGAACAGGACCTGCAGAAGCGCGCCGAACTGGCCCAGCTGGGCCGCGACGAGAAGGTCCGCCGCCAGGAGAACGAGAACATAGACTACATGATGCGCATCCACCGGCGCATCGACGAGATCGTCGAGGACAGGGCCACCGCCGAGGCGCTGAAGCCCTGGTACATGTTCATGTGCAAGCGGCCCTGCTTCGACGACGACTATCTGCCGGCCTACAACCGGCCCAATGTTCATCTGGTGGACACCGCCGGCAAGGGGATCACGCAGATCGCCGCCGAGGGGCCGGTGTTCGAGGGCCGGACCTATCCGGTGGACCTGCTGATCTACGCCACCGGCTTCGAGGTGCAGAAGACCGGCATCTACAACCAGATCCGCGGCCGCGACGGGCGCGAGATCAACGAGACCTACCGGGACGGCCTGCGCACCCTGTTCGGGGTGCACACCCACGGCTATCCGAACCTGTTCATCATGGGCGGCTACCAGGCCTCGTTCCAGTTCAACCTGACCTTCATGCTGCAGACCCAGGGCGATCACATCGCCCATTGCATCGCCTACGCCCGCGAGAACGGCCACGCCGAGATCGACGTGACGCCGCAGTCCGAGGAATGGTGGGTGCAGGAGGTCATCGCCCATCGCGGCAAGACCAGCCGCAACAGCGACTGCACGCCGGGCTATTACAACTTCGAGGGCGAGTTCAACCGCCGCCAGGACGGCAACTACAACGGCGGCTTCAAGCAGTACCACGCCCACCTGACCGAGGCCCGCGAGCAGATGGACCGCCACTTCACCTTCGGCTGAGGCCCTCGGCACGCGAGGGCCGGCGATCGGCGGTCAGGGCGTCGAGGGCCGCTTGCCTTCGGTCCAGCCCGGAGGGGCGCCGACATAGCCGGCCACGAAGCCGTTGGCGGCGTTGGCCTTGCCATAGGCGTCGCAGATCAGCGAGACCGGCCGCGGGCGGGTTCCGAACGGCATGGGCGGAATGTCGTGCAGGGGGTTCTTCGCGGTGATGATCAGGGCGGCGAAATCGCCGGCGAAGGCGTTGGACAGGGCGTAGGCGTCGCCGATGCGGGAGACGCGGGCGCGGTTGGTGAACATGTCAGCCCCGCGCGCCCAGACCATGGCCGCGCGCTGGGCGCCGCGGGCGTCGACCGCCTCGCCCTCGGCGGCGAAGGAGCCCAGGCCGACGGGAAACCGGCCGGGGAAGGGCAGCCCGACCACCATGCCGGCCGCCCGCAGCGGCAGGGAGGCGGCGGCCGCCGTGCGGTTGGTGGGCGTCATGCGGGTGATCACCGCCCGGATGGTCAGGTCGGCCGGCGCCGGGTAGGCGACGATGTCATAGCGGTTGCTGAGCTTCACGCAGAGCGTGCGGCCGACGAGGTTGGCGATCAGGGCGCTCTCGGCGGCGGAGACCCCCTCGCCCACCCCGGCGTCGGCGCCATAGGTGACCGGCTGGATGCGCACCGAGCGGGCGGCGGCGAGAGCCGGCCCGTCGGCGACGATACCGGCCTTGGTGCGGGTGGTCTTCACCGCTTGGAGGCGGTCATAGGACGAGATCGCCCCGGTCTGGGTGACCGAGGACGTGGCGCAGGCGGACAGCCACAGCGCCGGCGCCATGAGGGCGGCGAGGGCCAGACCTGGCGTTCTGGACATGGTGATCTCCGGGCCCCGGCGGGGGACGGCCCTGGAGCGTGACGGGGGCGTCATGCGCGGGCGTCTTCTGAACGGCCCGCGGCGGAATTCGTTGCGATTCCGGCGGCGGCCGCTAGGCCCGCGGGCCGAAGGCGGCCATGAAGGTCTCCACCGCCGCGGCAACCTCGGCGTCGATCTCGGCCGCGGTGGGTTCGGGGCCGTAGTTGCACAGACGCGCCTTGAACAGGCGGTTCTGGCACATGGCGATGAACTGGTGGGCGGCGCGCACTGGATCGCCCGACCGCAGGCGGCCCTCGGCCTGGGCGCGCTCGATCAGACGGGCCACCTGCGCCGCGCCGCGCTGCGGGCCGGCCTCGTAGAAGGCCCGGCCGATGGCGGGCGAGCGGCCGGCCTCGGCGGCGATCAGGGTGAAGTTGCGCAGGCCGAAACCGGTGACCACAACGGTCAGAAGGGTGCGGCCCAGGGCGGTGAGCCCGGCCTGGACGTCGGGCGCCTGGACGACCAGATCGTCCATGATCTGCTGCTGGCGGGCGCAGTGGCGCTCGACATAGGCGCCGAACAGCTCCTCTTTGCTGCGGAAATAGTTGTAGAGCGTGCCCTTCGATCCGCCGACGCGGGCGGCGATCACCGACATGGAGGCGTCGGCGTAGCCCACCTCCATGAACACGTCGCTGGCCACGTCGACGATCGCCTCGCGACGGCTGTCGCGGTCCAGACGCGTTCTGGGTTCAACCGTCATGAGCCCACCTCTGCCGGCCGGCCCGGCAAAGGCGCACGGTCCGAAGCGAATGTGGCTTGACCCTAACATGACCGTACAGTACGGTCAATTGTTCGCTGGAGGCCACCGATGGAGACGACAGCTTCCCAGGGGCTCGCCCCGGGCCGGCGCCGCGCCGCCGTCGTCCTGTGGCTCTGCGCCACGTCCCTCACCGCTTGCGCCAGCCTGCCCCCGGCCCAGGCGCCGCGACAGGCGCGCGAGCCGGGCGCCTATCAGACCGCCGCCGCCTTCGCCGCTCAGGCCGCCGACTGGCCCGCCGACGCCTGGTGGAAGCGCTATGGCGACGCCCAGCTGGACGCCCTGATGGACGAGGCCCTGGTCGGCTCGCCCACCCTGGCTCAGGCCCAGGCACGCCTGGTCAGCGCCCGCGCCGCCCGGGCGGTGGCCTCGGCCGCGCTGCTGCCGAAGCTCGACGCCAACGGAAACATCCAGCAGGCCAAGCAGTCCGCCCGCTATCTGTTCCCCGAGGCGTTCCTGCCGCCCAGCTACCAGGACTACGGCCAGGTGACGCTGAACCTGAACTGGGAGCTGGATTTCTGGGGCCGGAACCGCGCCGCCGTGGCGGCGGCCAGTTCCGCGGCCCGGGCGGCGGCGGCCGACGCGGCCGAGGCGCGGCTGGTGCTGACCACCACCATCGCCGCCCAGTACGCCACCCTCGCCCGGCTGCAGCTGGACCGGGATGTCGCCGTGGAATCGGCCCGCGTCCGCGAGGAGACCGCGAGGCTGGTCGACCAGCGGGTGACCAACGGCCTCGACACCCAGGCCGAGCTGAAACAGGCCCAGGCCGGCCCCGCCGTGGCGCGCGCCAACATCGCCTTGCTGGACGAGGAGATCGGCCAGACCCGCGACGCCCTGGCCGCCCTGGCCAGCGCGGGCCCGGACCGGGGGCTGGCGCTGAAGCCGCCGGCGGGGCCGCCCAGGCTCGCCGCCTTCGGCCTGCCCGCCAACCTGCCGGTCAACCTGATCGGCCGCCGCCCGGACGTCGTCGCCGCCCGCTGGCGGGCCGAGGCCGCCTCGGGGCGCATCCGCGAGGCCAGGGCCGCGTTCTATCCCGACGTCAATCTGGCCGCCTATTTCGGCCGCCAGGCGCTGCACCTGGAGAATCTGACCAGCCCGGCGGCGACGCTGGCGGCCGTCGGCCCGGCGGTGAACCTGCCGATCTTCGAGGGCGGACGCCTGCGAGGAGCCCTGCGCGGCGCCCAGGCGGACCGCGACGCCGCCGTGGCGGCCTATGACGAGGCCCTGACCGAGGCCCTGCGCGAGGTCGCCGACGTGGCGGTGAGCGAGCGGGCCCTGAGCGAACGGCTCGGCCAGTCGCGGCAGGCCCTGGAGTCCTATGAGGGCGCCTACCGGGTGGCGCGCCTGCGCTACCAGGGCGGCCTGTCGACCTTCCAGTCGGTGCTCCTGGCCGAGGACGCGGTCCTGGCCGAGCGCCAGATCGTCAGCGACCTGGAAGGCCGCGCCTTCACACTGGATGTCGCCCTGGTCCGCGCCCTGGGGGGCGGCTTCGAGGCAAGCAAGGAGGGCCCCCATGCCTGATTCCGGAGCCGCCATGGCCGACCCGCCGCACGCCGCCACGGCGACCCGCCGCGCGCCGCCGTCCCGGCGCTGGCGGCTGCTGGCCCTGCTGGCGACAGTGGTTCTGGTCTGCGCCGCCGGCGCGGGCCTCTACTGGCTGCTCGTCGCCTCGCACGAGATCAGCACCGACAACGCCTATGTGGGCGCCGACACCGCCGCCGTGACGCCCCTGGTCTCCGGTTCGGTGGCCCAGGTGCTGGTGGTCGAGACCCAGGTGGTGAAGGCCGGCCAGCCGGTCGTGCAGCTCGACCCGGAGGACGCGCGGATCGGCCTCGCCCAGGCCAGGGCCGCCTATGGCCAGGCCGAGCGCCAGGTGCGGGCGATGTTCGCCAACGACGCCGGCCTCGCCGCCCAGGTGTCGTCCCGCCAGGCCGCCGTCGCCCAGGCCGACGCCCAGATCGTCGCGGCGCGCGGCGACCTCGAGCGGGCCCGCACCGACCTCGACCGCCGCCAGGCCCTGGCCGCCTCCGGCGCCGTCTCGGGCGATGAGCTGACCAGCGCCCAGAACCGCTTCTCCACCGCCAGATCCGCCCTGACCGCCGCCGAGGCGGCGAAGGCCGCGGCCCTGGCCAACCGCGGCGCCGCCGACGGCGCT
The DNA here is from genome assembly GCA_903923135.1 of uncultured Caulobacteraceae bacterium. Classification (GTDB taxonomy): domain Bacteria; phylum Pseudomonadota; class Alphaproteobacteria; order Caulobacterales; family Caulobacteraceae; genus Acaudatibacter; species Acaudatibacter lapponiensis. The sequence goes on from CAIXWN010000179.1 coordinate 6,230, forward strand.
CGCCAGATGAACCAGGCGATGATCTCCGGCGCCGTTGTGGAGCAGAACCCCGACGTCCTGGCCGCCAAGGCCCGGCTGGACGCCGCCGAGCTGGCCCTGCGCCGCACCACCATCATCGCCCCGATCGACGGGGTGGTGGCCAGGAAGTCCGTCCAGCTCGGCCAGATGCTCGAGCCGGGCGCGGTGACCATGCAGATCGTGCCGACCCAGGCCGCCTTCGTCGACGCCAATTTCAAGGAGGTGCAGCTGGCCCGGGTGAAGATCGGCCAGCCGGTCGTGCTGACCAGCGATCTCTACGGCGACAAGGTGAAGTTCCACGGCTGGGTGAAGGGCCTTTCCGGCGGCACGGGCGCGGCGTTCTCGCTGATCCCGGCCCAGAACGCCTCGGGCAACTGGATCAAGATCGTCCAGCGCCTGCCTGTGCGGATCCGGCTCGATCCCGCCGACCTGACGGCGCACCCGCTGCGGGTAGGCCTGTCGATGAAGGCGACCATCGACGTCGCCGACCCGGGCCGGTGAGCGAAGCAGCAGCCCCCGCCGCACCGCGCGCCCTGACCGGGGCGACCCTGGCGCTGACCGCCATCGCCCTGGCCGGCGGCACGGTGATGCAGGTGCTCGACGGCTCGATCGCCAATGTCTCGATCCCGACCATCGCCGGCGACATGGGGGTCAGCGCCGACCAGGGCACCTGGGTGATCACTTCCTTCGCCGTCGCCAACGGCGTCTCGGTGCCCCTGACCGGCTGGCTGATGATGCGATACGGTGTGGTCAAGACCTTCGTGGCCTCAGTCACCCTGTTCACCCTGGCCTCGCTGCTCTGCGGCATCGCCTGGAACCTGCCGACCCTGATCGTCTTCCGCATCCTGCAGGGGGCCGTGTCCGGGCCGATGATCCCCGGCTCCCAGGCCCTGCTGATCTCGGTGTTCCCGGCCCAGCGGCGCGGCGCGGCCCTGGCGCTGTGGTCGATGACGACCATGGTGGCGCCCATCGCCGGGCCGGTGCTGGGCGGCTGGATCTCCGACAACATGAGCTGGCCGTGGATCTTCCTGATCAACCTGCCAGTGGGCGCGGCCTGCGCCTGGGTGTGCTGGAAGAACCTGAAGGACCGCGAGACCCCGACACGAAAGCTGCCGGTGGACACCACCGGCTTCATGCTGCTGCTCGTCTGGGTCGGCGCCTTCCAGATCATGCTCGACCTGGGCAAGGACGCCGACTGGCTGTCGTCCCCCCTGATCGTGGCGCTGATGATCGTCTCGGCCATCGCCTTCCTCGCCTGGGTGATCTGGGAGATGACCGAAAAGAACCCCATCGTCGATCTGTCGCTGTTCCGCTCGCGCAATTTCACCATGGGCTGCCTGGTGACGTGCCTGGGCTTCGGGGTGTTCTTCGGCAACACTGTGCTGCTGCCGCTGTGGCTGCAGACCCAAATGAACTACATGGCCACCTGGGCCGGGCTGGTGGCTGCGCCCAGCGGCGTCGTGGCCATACTGCTTTCGCCCGTGGGCGCCCGGATCATGAGCCGCGTCGACGCCCGCTGGACCGGCAGCCTCTCCCTGGCCGCCTTCGCGGTCTCCTTCTGGATGCGCTCGGGCTATACGCCGGACGCCAGCTTCGGGGCCCTGGTCATGCCCATGCTGGTCCAGGGCGTGGCGGTGAGCGTGTTCTTCGTCTCCATGGTCACCATCACCCTCAACGGCGTGCCGATGAACCAGATGCCCCAGGCCACCGGGCTATCGAACTTCGCGCGCCTGAGCTGCGGCAGCTTCGCCGCGGCCCTGACCACCACCCTGTGGGACCGCGGCGCGTCGCTGCACCAGACGCGCCTGGCCGAGAGCGTCTCGGCGACCGATCCGGCCTGGGTGGCGGCGATGAACGGGCTTCACCACATGGGCCTGTCCGCGCCGCAGTCGCTCGGCGCCATCGCCCGGCAGTTCGGCGACCAGGCCTATATGCTGGCCGCCCTGGACTTCTTCCGCGGCTCGTCCTGGCTGATGATCCTGCTGATCCCCCTGCTGTGGCTGACCAAGCCCGCGGGCGGCGGCGGCGGCCACCTGGCGGCCGCGGACTGAGCGGCGCCCGGCCGCGCTTGACGCCTCCGGCGGCGCCTGCCTAGACACGGTGAAACAGCGGCGTCGACCCGGACGCCCGGACACCCAGGAACCGCGCCCATGCAACGCCAGGATTTCGACGCCGTCGCCGAGAGATTGCGCAACTGGGGACGCTGGGGCCCCGAGGACCAGCGCGGCACGCTCAACCACATCGGCCCGGAGACCCTGAGGGACGCGGCGGCGACGGTGACGGCCGGCAAGCTGTTCAACCTGGGCCTGAACTTCGACAAAAACGGCCCGCAGACCGGCGCCGGGCGGTTCAATCCCAAGCTCTACGCCACCGACCTGTTCACGCCGCTCAATCCGGCCAGGCCCAGCGCCGTCTATTCCGACGACGTGATCCACATGCCGCTGCAAGCGGCCACCCAGTGGGACGCCCTGGGCCACGTCCACTATGACGGGGTGCTCTACAACAACTGCAAGGCCTGCGACACGCTCAGCGAGAAGGGCGCGGCGCGCCTGGGCATCGAGCACCTGGCCACCCCCGGCATCATGTCGCGCGGCGTGCTGCTCGACATCCTGCGCCTCAAGCGCCTCGAGCGCCTGCCGGTGGATTACGCCATCACCGTCGACGACCTCAACGCCGCCTGCGCCGCCCAGGGCGTGACCATGCGCAAGGGCGATATCGTGCTGATCCGCACCGGCCATATCCAGCGCTTCACCCTCGAGCAGGACAGGGCCGCCTTCACCGGCCTGCAGCCGGGCCTTAGCCCCCTGTGCGCCGAGTGGGTGCACGACCACTCCCTGGCGGCGGTCTGCGCCGACAATCTGGCGGTGGAGGTGATGGACGCCGCGGGGCTCGGCTCGGACATGCCCCTGGCGTTCCACATGCTCTGCCTGCGCGACATGGGCTGCCCGCTGGGCGAAATGTTCAATCTCGACGCCCTGGCGGCGGACTGCGCCGACGACGGCCGCTACGACTTCCTGCTGTCGGCCCCGCCCATCGCCTTCACCAACGCCTTCGGCTCGCCGGTCAATCCACTGGCGCTGAAGTAGGGGCGCGGGGGCCGGGGGCCATAGGCGGACGGGCCGACTTCCCCTAAAGGGACGGCCTTCCCCTTTGCGAGGCCGGGCGGGGCGACCACGTGGTGTGGACAGCGTCGGCCTCGCGCCCCGGAGTCCACGCCATCACCGCGCCAGCCGAGGTCCACACAGAGGCGCCAGACGACGGCCTGGCGCGGGCCGCCAGACCGCCGCTGGGCCTGGTGCTGCTGCTAGGGGCCCTGACGGCCTTCGGGCCCCTGTCGATCGACATGTACCTGCCGGCGCTGCCGGCGATCGGCCGGTCCCTGCACGCCACGCCGGCGGCGATGCAGCAGACGGTGGCGGCCTTCTTCATTGGCATGGCGGCCGGACAGCTTTTCTACGGGCCGCTCTCGGACCGCATCGGCCGGCGTCCGCCGCTGCTGGCCGGCCTCATCGCCTATGTGCTGGCCACCCTCGGCTGCGCCCTGGCGCCGACCGAGTCGGTGCTGATCGTCATGCGCGTGGCCCAGGCCCTGGCCGGCTGCGCCGGCATGGTCATCGCCCGGGCCATCGTCCGCGACCGCTTCCACTACAGCGAGGTGCTGCACATCTTCTCGTTGCTGAGCCTGGTGATGGGCCTGGCGCCCATCCTGGCGCCCCTGCTCGGCGGCTGGGTCCTGGCGGCAGGCGGCTGGCGGTGGATCTTCGGCTTCCAGGTCGCCTTCGCCTCGGTGGTGACCCTGGCGGCCATCGTCCTGCTGCCCGAATCGCGTTCGGAGGCGACGGCGGCTCACGCCCGCGGCGAGCATCCCCTGCGCAGCTATCTGGAGCTGTTCCGCCAGCCGCGGCTGATGGGCTATGTGCTCACCGGCGCCTTCTCCGGCGCGGCCCTGTTCACCTATGTGGCCGCCTCGCCGGACATCCTCATCGGCGTCTTCCATGTGCCGCCCGGCCAGTTCGGCCTGTTCTTCGGCTTCAACGCCTTGGGCCTGATCGGCGCCACCCAGATCAACGCCCGCCTGGCGCGGCGCATCCGCTTCGAGACCATCCTCTCCTGGGCCAATCTGGCGGTGTTCGGCTCCTCGGTGCTGCTGGCCATCGACGCGGTGACCGGGTTCGGCGGCCTGTGGGGGATCATGGGGCCGATGTTCCTGGTCATGGCCAGCTTCGGCTTCAACCAGTCCAACGCCACCGTGGGCGCCCTGGGGGTGGATCCCCTGCGCACGGGGTCGATCTCGTCGCTGTTCGGCTCGGCGTCCTTCGCCGCCGGGGCGGCCGCGGCGGCTCTGGCCGGAGCGTTCCGGGACGGCACGCCCAAGCCCATGGCCTTCGTCATCGTCGCCGTGCTGGCCTGCGCCGTGCTGACCCTGCGGACCCTCGCTCCCGCCCCCCGGCCGGCCTGAGGCGGAGCCGCGGCGCTTGCGCCCTGGCCGGCCGGCGCCTAGTGATCGGCTGCTCGACAGGGAGGAACACGCGGCGTGACCATAGAGGCGGTGATCTGGGACTTCGGCGGGGTGTTCACCACCTCGCCCTTCGAGGCGTTCAACCGCTTCGAACTGGCCAATGGCCTGCCCCGCGACCTGATCCGCGGGATCAACGCCACCAATCCCGACCACAACGCCTGGGCCCTGTTCGAACGGGCCGAGATCGACGCCGCCGGTTTCGACGTGAAGTTCCTGGAGGAATCCACCGCCCTGGGGCGCCCGGTGCGGGGCGCCCAGGTGCTGCCGTTGCTGTCGGGCGACGTGCGCCCGGCCGTGGTCGAGGCGCTGAAGCTGTGCAAGCAGCACTTCAAGGTGGGCTGCATCACCAACAACATGGCCCAGGGCCACGGGGCGGGCATGCAGACGACGCGCGAGGGCGCGGCGCGGACCGCCGACATCATGGCCCTGTTCGATACGGTGATCGAGAGTTCCAAGGCCGGGGTGCGCAAGCCCGACCCGCGCATCTATCAGATGATGTGCGAGCGCCTGTCGGTGGAGGCGGCGGCCTGCATCTACCTCGACGACCTGGGGGTGAACTGCAAGCCGGCCGCGGCCCTGGGCATGCGGGCGATCAAGGTGGTCAGCGAGCGTCAGCTGTTGGAGGATCTGGCCCGGCACACCGGTCTGGCCGGGATCGCCGCCGGCGCGCAGGCGACGGTGTGACACGCCCCACGCGCATCGGCGCCGCCGCGGCGGTCGCCCAGCTGCCCGGATGGTCGGCGGTCGACGGACGCGACGCCATCGCCCGCACCTTCCGCTTCGCCGACTTCAACCAGGCCTTCGGCTGGATGACGCGCGTGGCCATGGCCGCGGAGAAGCTCGACCACCACCCGGAGTGGTTCAATGTCTACAGTCGCGTCGAGGTGGTGCTGTCCACCCACGACGCCGACGGCGTCACCGAACTGGATGTGACCCTGGCGCACCTGATGGACGCCGCCGCCGGCGCCTGAACGCCGGCCCGCAGGTTAATCCGAATTAAGGCGGAAGAATTTGCGCCGCCCTGCCAATGAGGGCAGAATAGGCATCTCGGGACGTGGGGTTTTCGTTGCTGGGCGCCGTCGCGGCGCGATGAGAAAGACTGCGGTTCATGGCCAAAATCACCCTGGTGGATGACGACGAAAACATCGTCGCGTCTGTTTCCCTCGCCCTGGAGAGCCACGGGCACGACGTGAAAGCCTTTTTCGACGGGGTTTCCGGTCTCGGCGCCCTGGAAAGCGATCCACCGGACCTGGCGATCCTGGACGTGAAGATGCCGCGCCTGGACGGCATGGAGGTGCTGCGCCGCCTGCGGCAGACCAGCAATGTGCCGGTGATCATGCTCACCTCGAAGGACGACGAGATCGACGAGATCCTCGGCTTCAACCTCGGGGCCGACGACTACATCCGCAAACCCTTCAGCCAGCGCCTGCTGATCGAGCGGGTGAAGGCGGTGCTGCGCCGCTCCCACCCGGAAGATCCGATGGCCGGAGAGATCGGTCCGCCGGTCGCCGGCGACGACGAGTCGGGCGAGAACCGGGCGATCAAGCGCGGCCGGCTCACCCTGGACCCGGCCCGGCACGACTGCCTGTGGGAAGGCAAGCCGGTGCGCCTGACCGTCACCGAGTTCCTGCTTCTGCAGTTCCTGGCCCAGCGACCGGGTTTCGTGAAGAGCCGCGACAACCTGATGGACGCCGCCTACGAGGATCAGGTCTACGTCGACGACCGCACCATCGACAGCCACATCAAACGCATGCGCAAGAAATTCCGCGAGGTCGACCCGGAGTTCGACGCGATCGAAACGCTGTATGGCGTTGGCTATAGATACCGCGAATCCTGATCAGAAAGCGCGTCCGGGGGTGACCGCGGCGGCGTCCGGCCCACCGCCGGCCCACCGGCGCGACAGCCGCCGGACGGGCTGGGCCCTGGGCTCGCGTCTGGGCCGCACCATCGTCATCCTCAATCTGCTGGGCCTGGCGTTCCTGATCGGCGGCGCCCTGATCGTCAGCGAGTCGCGCCAGGGCCTGGTCAAGGCCCGACAGGAAAGCCTCACCCTGCAGGGTGACCTGATCGCCAACGTTATCGACCAGAGCGCCACGGTGGGCGAGCCGGCCCCGGCGCTGGACGCCGACACCGCCGCGGGCGTCCTGCAGTCGCTGTTCATTCCCCGCTCGCAGCGGGCGCGCCTCTATGACACCCGAGGCCGGCTGCTGGCCGATTCCGACACCCTGGCCGACCGGGTGGACGCCAGCGGCCTGCCGCCCGCCCGCGCCCGGGGCCAGTGGCGGTGGGCCTTCGCCCTGGACGGCTCAACGCCGGCGAAGCGGGCGGCGGGCGCCCGCATGGCCCTCACCCGGGAAGTCGCCGCCGCCATGACCGGCGCCACGGTGTCGGCCGTGCGACGGGACGAGGACGGCCGACAGGCGGTCTCGGTGTCGATCCCCATCCGCCACGTCCGCGCCGTGCTGGGCGTGCTGACCCTGGAGGCCGCCGATGTGGACAGCATCATCGCCGCCGAGCGGGCGGCGCTGATCCCGTTCATCCTCATCGCCCTGGGCGTGGCGTTGCTGTCCTCGGTGGTGCTGATCCAGAACATCGCCGTGCCGGTGCTGCGCCTGGCGCGCGCCGCCGACCGGGTGCGGCTGTCCCGGGCCCGGGCGATCTCCCTCCCCGACCTGGCCGGACGCAAGGACGAACTGGGCGATCTGGCCCGCTCCCTGGAGGCGATGACGGCGGCTCTGGCCGACCGGATGGTGGCCATCGAGCGCTTCGCCGCCGACGTCTCGCACGAGCTGCGCAACCCGATGACCTCGATCCGCTCGGCGGTGGAGACCCTGGAGCTGGTCAAGACCGACGCCCAGCGCCAGCGGCTGACCTCCATCCTGCAGCATGACGTCGGCCGTCTGGACCGGCTGATCACCGACATCTCCAACGCCTCGCGCCTGGACGCCGAACTGTCACGCAACGCCCCGGCGCCCATGGACCTGTCGCGGTTGCTGTCGGACATCTGCGATTTCTACACCGCCACCAGCCGGCCCGGAGAACCTCGGGTGACCTTCCGCGGGCCGGCCTCGTCCGAGCCGATGATGGTGGCCGGCCGCGAGGGGCCGCTGGGCCAGGTGTTCCGCAATCTGGTGGACAACGCCCGCTCGTTCAGTCCGCCCGGCGGCGAGGTGCGCGTCTTCGTCAGCCGCGGGCGCGGCGAGTATCAGGTGCGCGTCGAGGACGACGGGCCCGGCGTGCCTCCCGACAACCTGGAGACGGTGTTCGAGCGCTTCTACACCTCCCGGCCCAAGGGGACGGCCTTCGGCGGCAATTCCGGCCTCGGCCTGGCCATCGCCCGGCAGATCATCGAGACGCACGGCGGCCGCATCTGGGCGGAGAACCGGCAGGAGGACGGCCGCATCCTCGGCGCCAGCTTCCGCGCAACGCTGCCCGCCGCATGATTCTTCACGCGGGCCTCATCGCCCTGCGCCGTCGCCGGGACTGGGCCGGCGTGCTGATCCGGGGCCCGTCCGGCTCGGGCAAGAGCGACCTGGCCCTGCGCGCCATCGCCGAGGGCTTTCAACTGGTGGCCGACGACCGGACGTTGGTGTTTCTTTCGCGCGGACAGCCCTTCGGCCGGGCGCCGCCGACGCTGCACGGCCTGATCGAGGCGCGCGGCCTGGGCGTGCTGCGCCACATCGCCCTGCCGGTCGCCAGTATCGTGCTTTCGGTGCAGTGCAAAAAAACCCCGCAGGAGGTCGAGCGCCTGCCGGACGCCCGCACAGAGAGCATGCTCGGAGTGGAGGTCCCGACGCTGGACCTGTGGCCATTCGAACATACCGCGCCCGCGAAGATACGCCGCGCCATTGAACATCTTGGAGTGCGCCCCTAACGGGCGTATCATGTTCGCTTCGCGCCGCTGGGTCGAGGCGCCGGGGCCAGGGGATAGCGCCTTTGAGGCTGAACGCGTGATCGGGCTTGTCATCGTAACACACGGGCGGCTCGCCGAAGAGTTCGTGTACGCCATGGAGCACGTGGTGGGGCCGCAGGCCGCCGTCGCCGCCATCTGTATCGGCCCCGACGACGACATGGAACGGCGACGACGCGACATTCTTCGCGCCTGCCAGAACGTCGACTCGGGCCAGGGCGTCATCCTGCTGACCGACATGTTCGGCGGCACCCCCTCCAACCTGGCCATTTCGGTGATGGAGCAGACCAAGGCCGAGGTGATCGCCGGTCTGAACCTGCCGATGCTGATCAAGCTGGCCAGCCTGCGCGGACGCGAGCCGCTGGACGTCTGCGTGCACCACGCCCAGGAAGCCGGACGCAAATACATCTCGGTCGCCTCCTACGTCCTGGCCGGCGAGAAGTGAGGTCGAAGGTCATCGTCGAGATCGTCAACGAACGCGGCCTGCACGCCCGGGCGTCGGCGAAGTTCGTCAAGCTGGCCGGCGCCTTCCAGTCGCAGGTCAAGGTCACCCGCGAGGACCAGACCGTCGACGCCCTGTCGATCATGGGCCTGATGATGCTGGCCGCCGGTCCCGGATCGACCATCGAGATCGTTGCTGACGGCGTGGACGCGCCGGCCGCCGCCGCCGCCCTGGCCAAGCTCGTCGCGGACCGGTTCGAAGAGGACCGGTGAACCCCGGACGCCAGGTTTCCGGGCGACGTTTGTCCTGGATCATTGGCTCCCGCGGGGCGTTGTGCAGACGATGACCCGGGCTTCCCGGCGAAGCCATTGGAGCGCCGGCGGAGCCGGCGGACGCCATGACGGATGACGCCCGCGAAATCGAACTGAAGTTCGCCCTTGAGCCGGGGCTCGGCGCCGACATCCTCGCCTGGCTTGGCCAGGGCCGACGCCCGATCCGCCACACCCTGACCTCGATCTATTTCGACACCGAAGGCCGTCGCTTGCGCCAGGCGGGCTTCGACCTGCGGGTGCGCGACGACGCCGGCCGCTGGACCCAGACGGTCAAGTCCCGCGCCGCCAGCGGCGGGCGGCTGGGGCGCGGCGAGTGGGAGAGCC
>CAIXWN010000180.1 GCA_903923135.1 uncultured Caulobacteraceae bacterium
ATGGACATGACCGGCTGGTGGTTCCTGGCCGGCAACCTCGTCCGCGACGCCGCCGCGCTGGCGGGCCGGGAGATGCTGCCCTGGGACTGCTGGGGCGCCATGCCGGGACCCGGCGACGCCATCGGCGAGGCGCGCCTCGCCTGGTTCGACCGCCTGGCTGAGCTGACGGCCGATCCGGACGCCAACCTCGACACCCTCATCGCCCTCAACCGCGACGACGAGCGTCAGGCCGTGCCGCCGGTGGTGTTCAACGCCGTGCGCCAGCGGCCGGAGACCGTCTGACGCGGTCTGACGGTCAGGCCCTCTGCAGAACGGCCACGAAGAAGCCGTCCGTGCCCGCCGTTAGGGGGGTGAGGCGCAGGAACCCCTGCGACGTGAGAAAGGCGTCGGCGGGACCGGCCGCGGGAACGACGTGGAAATCCGCCGCCCTGGCCAGGAAGGCGGCGATGCGGTCCTCGTTCTCCTCGGCCAGCAGCGAGCAGGTCACATAGACCAGCCGGCCGCCGAGCTTCACGAAGGCGGCGGCGGCGGCCAGAACCGTCTCCTGCTCCTCCACCCGCCGGGCCAGCTGCTGGGGAGTCAGCCGCCACTTGGCGTCGGGGTGGCGACGCCAAGTGCCCGTTCCGGTGCAGGGGGCGTCGACGAACACCAGGTCCATCCTCCCCTCCAACCCGGCCAGGGCGTCGGCGTGGATCGGCGAGCGGACCTGCAGATTGCGCACCCCGGCCCGCTGTGAGCGGCGCAGCGTGTCGGTGAGTCGCCGCGCGTCGGAATCATAGGCGTAGAGCTGGCCCTTGTTGTTCATCGCCGCCGCCAGGGCCAGGGTCTTGCCCCCGCCCCCGGCGCAATAGTCCAGCACCTGCCTGCCGGCGATCTCGCCGGCGCAGGCGGCGGCGATCTGCGAGCCCAGATCCTGAACCTCGAACCAGCCCTTCTCGAACTCCGGGGCGGCCTCGGCCGGGGCGGCGCGCTCGCTGGCGGCCGGCGCGGCGATGCGGATCGCGCCCGGCATCAGGTCGCAAGGCGCCGGATCGAAGGGGGCCAGGGCCTTCATCGCCCGCGTGGTGTCGGCCTTCAGGGTGTTGACCCGCAGGTCCATGGGCGCGCGGGCGGCCAGGGCCCCGGCCTCGGCGGCGCGGTCATTGCCGAACACCCGCGCCAGGGGTTCGTCCAGCCAGTCGGGATAGTCGCCGCGCACCGCCGCCGGGGCGCCCTGCAGCGCCGCCCCTGTCGTCAGCCGAGCCCGGTCGTCGTCGGTCAGGGCGCCTGGACCGTGCGGCTCCTCCGCCGCGGCGGCAAGGCGGTCCAGATCCCAGCCCCAGAGGAATCGCACCGCCCCCAGCGCCGCGGCGCGGTCGCCGTCGTCGCCCATGCGCCAGGCCAGGGAGCGGCGGCGGCGCAGCACGTCGAGCACCAGGCCGGAAACGAAGGCGCGGTCGCGGGCGCCGGCGTAGCGGGCGCTCTCGCCCCAATTCTTGAGGGCCATGCGGGCCGGCTTGTGGCGCTCGGCGATATCGCCCAGCACCTGGATCGCCGCCGCCAGCCGGCCGCCGTCGCGCAAGGGACCCTAGACCTGGGTGGGGTAATTGGGCGCCTCGCGCGTGATCATCACGTCGTGGACATGGCTCTCGCGATGGCCTGCGCCGGTGATGCGCACGAACCGCGCCCGCTCCTGGAACGCCCGGATGTCGGCGGCGCCGACATAGCCCATGGCCGCGCGCAGACCGCCGACCAGCTGGTGGATCACCGGCTGGATCGGCCCCTTGTAGGGGGTCTGGCCCTCGATGCCCTCGGGCACCAGCTTCATGGTGTCCCGCACCTCCTTCTGGAAGTAGCGGTCCGCCGAGCCGCTGGCCATGGCGCCCAGAGAGCCCATGCCGCGATAGGTCTTGTAGGAGCGGCCCTGATAGAGGAACACCTCGCCCGGCGCCTCGTCGGTGCCGGCGAACATCGAGCCCATCATGGCGGTGGAGGCGCCCACGCCGATGGCCTTGGCCAGGTCGCCCGAGTAGCGGATGCCCCCGTCGGCGATCACCGGCACGCCGGCGGCGCGGCCGGCGCGGACGGCCTCGGCGATGGCGGTGAACTGCGGCACGCCCACGCCCGCCACCACCCGGGTGGTGCAGATCGAGCCCGGACCGATGCCGACCTTGATGGCGTCGGCGCCGGCGTCGACGAGGGCGCGGGCGCCGTCATAGGTGGCCACA
>CAIXWN010000181.1 GCA_903923135.1 uncultured Caulobacteraceae bacterium
AGGTCGTCCAGGTCGAAGCGCTCCGCCGTGAACGGGACCGCGCCGCCGTAGACCCGGCCGGTCTCACCCTCGGCGCAGCTGATGGTCACCATGTCGCCGTCGACGAGAACGGCGGTCGCGTCCTGCGACCCGACCACGGCCGGCACGCCCAGCTCCCGCGCGACGATGGCGGCGTGGCAGGTGCGGCCACCCTGGTCGGTGACGATGGCGGCGGCCGCCTTCATGACGGGTTGCCAGTCCGGGCTGGTGGAGGGCGCGACGAGAATCTCGCCGGCTACGAACCGGTGCAGGTCCTCCGGACGGCGGATCACCCGCACGCGCCCGGTGGCGACTTTTTCGCCGACGGCCTTGCCCGAGACGAGGATTGCGGCGTCGCCGACCGTGATGCGGTAGGTCTCGTAGCCGGCGGCCTCCCTCCGCGCCGCGACCGTCTCTGGCCGGGCCTGCAGGATGTAGAGCCGCCCGTCACCGGCGTCCCGGGCCCACTCGATGTCCATCGGCGTGGGCGCCCCGGCCAGGCGCGAATAGTGGTCCTCGATGACGATCGCCACTCCGGCCAGGTCGAGAGCCTCGGCGTCGGTCAGACAGAACCGGCCGCGATCGCGCAGCGGAACGCGGTAGCGATGCAGCGTTCCGACACCCTCGCCCGGCCGGTGGCCCAGTCGGGTCTCCTTGCTGCCCAGCGAGCGCCGCAGGACGGCCCGGAAACCCTGCCGGAAGGTGGGCTTGTGAACATAGAACTCGTCGGGGCTCACCTGGCCCTGGACGATGTTCTCGCCCAGACCATAGGCGCCGGTGATGAAGGCCACGTCGCGGAAGCCGCTCTCGGTGTCGAGCGTGAAGATCACGCCACTGGCCGCCTCATCCGAGCGCACCATGCGCATCACAGCCACGCAGAGAGAGACCTTGAAATGGTCGAAGCCGTTGTTGGCGCGATAGACGATGGCCCGGTCGGTGAACAGCGAGGCGAAGCACCGCCTGCACGCCTCGATCAGCTGGGTTTCGTCGCGGACGTGCAGGAAGGTGTCGTGCTGGCCGGCGAAACTGGCCCCCGGCAGGTCCTCGGCGGTCGCCGAACTGCGCACGGCGACGGTCAGACCCGGCCCCTCATGCTCGGCCAGGGCCCCCCAGGCGGCGGCGATCTGTCCACGCAGGGCCTCACCGCCTGTGGCGTCATAGACCAGCCGGCGGGCTGCCTCGGCGGCGGCGGCCAGGGCGTCCACATCGCCCAGGTCGAGACCGGACAGCAGGCTTCTCAGCGGCCCCCAGGCCCCCGCCGCGGTCAGGGCGTCGCGATAGGCCGCGGCGGTGATGGCGAAGCCGTCTGGCGCACTGACCGGGCCGCCCTTCAGCAGGCGGTGAAGCTCGCCCAGGGAGGCCGTCTTGCCGCCGACCAAAGCGACGTCGTCCATGCCCAGGCTGTCGAAGCTGCGGATATAGCTGGCAGGGGCGGTCATCGCCGGGCTCCGCCACTAAGGCCGGAAGCGGGGCAATCACGCAGACGCGCGCCGGAGCAGGCCATGGCCTGGGATTCCTTATTGTGGCGGCAAACTTCCCACGATCGCCGCCGAGCGTCCTTGATGCGGGTCAATACACCGGCGTGCGGCGGTTCAGGACTGCAGGGCCGCCTCCGTGGCCTCGATCTCGGGGCGAATCCAGTCATGGCCGGTGTTGACCAAGATGCCGTCGATGGCCTCAAGGTGGGCGGCCAGACGGCTCTTGATCTGCGGATCGACGTCGGAGCGCGTGGCCATCCACTTGGCGATCAGATGCAGGCCGAAGGCGCTGTGCAGCGCAAGACGCTCAAGCTCGTCCGATTTGAGTTTCATCCCCGGGGTCTCCTCTTTGTGCGGCGGCAGGGGGCGGCCGGAGCGAGGTGGTGTCAAATCAACTTGGGCTTACCGGACTCCAGGCGCCACCGAAGGCTCTCAACCCATTTCCAGAGTCTGCAGCCAGCCGGACAGCTCGTGGTCGGGCGTCTTGCCGAGGTCCTTGGCCACCGTTCCGGCCAGGCGGGCTGTCGCCGCGGGCGTAAGACGCCGAACGATCTGCGCCAGGGTCCGGCTGGGCGCGACGATCGCCAGCCGGGCGATCTCCCCGCTCGCCATATCGCCGTCTATGGCCTCGGCCACCTCTGCCGGGAAACGGGCGGCGCACACCTCTGTCGCCGTGGGCCTTTCCTCGAGGCTGAACCGCCCGCATGCCGAGCCCTCGAAGACGGGCCTCTTGGAACCGCCGGTCAGGTCGTGGGCCGCGTGCAGGGTGCGGATGGTGACAAGGTCTTCGGCGCCGGCGTTGCGACGCACCCACCGCGCCCGGCCGCCGTCGGCGACGATGAACTGGGTCTTCAGGGGTCTGGTCATGATCCCGCTACTCTCGCAGAGTCCTGTGGCACACGGCCGGGAAGCCGGCATTGACCCCGCTCAACACGCCGACTGCGACGAAGCGCTAGTCTGGGATCGAAAGGCGATCCCGGACGTTGCAGCACTCCCGAGGTTTCGCTTGAGGATATCGTTGTCGATGACCCGGCCCCAGACCCGAGCCCTTATCGTCCTGGCCGTTTTGGCCCTGGCGGCGCTGGGTGGCGGCGCGTGGTGGCTCACGCATCTTAAGCCCCCGGCTCACTATGTGACAGCCACGGTGGACCGCGGTGACGTGACGACGGCGATCACCGCCAGCGGCACGATCAATCCGGTGGTCACCGTTCAGGTGGGCGCCTTCGTCTCGGGCGTGATCAAGACCATCAACTGCGACTACAACACCCGGGTGCGGCAGGGGCAGCTGTGCGCCACGATCGACCCGCGCCCCTATCAGGCGATTGTCGATCAGGACGTCGCCAACCTGGCCGTGGCCCGCGCGCAACTGGTCAAGGACCGCACCAATCAGGTCTACACTGCCCTGGCCGCCCATCGCGCCAGCCTGCTGCTTGGCCAGGACTCCGGATCGCGTGACGCCGCCGACGTGGCGCGCAACGCCGACGACCAGGCCAAGGCCCTTATCGCGCTGGACGAGGCGGCCATCGCCGACCGTCAGGCGATCCTCGCGGCGGCGCGGATCAACCTGAACTACACCAACATTGTTTCGCCGGTGGACGGGACGGTGGTGTCGCGCAACGTGAACGCCGGGCAGACCGTGGCGGCGAGCTTCCAGACACCCACCCTCTTCCTCATCGCCCGCGACCTGACCGCGATGCAGGTGGACACCAATGTAAGCGAGTCCGACATCGCCGGGGCCGTCCAGGGCGCCGACGCCACCTTCACCGTCGACGCGTTTCCCGAACGCACCTTCCATGGCAAGGTCACGCAGGTGCGCCAGGCGCCGATCAGCGTGCAGAATGTGATCACCTATGACGTGGTGATCACCGTGGCCAATCCGGAGCTTCTTCTGAAACCGGGCATGACCGCCACCACCCGCATCGTTCGCGCCGCGGCGCATGACGTGGTCCGCGTTCCGTCGCAGGCGGCCCGCTTCACGCCAACCGGCCAGGCGCGCACCCCGGGCCGAAGCCGGGCCGTGTGGTTGCTGCGGGACGGCAAACCGGTCCGCGCTGAGGTCAAGGTGGGCCTGGACGACGACAGTTTCGTGCAGATCGCCTCCGGCGAGGTGAAGGCCGGCGATACGGTGATCGTCTCCCAGGCGGCCGCCAAGCCCGCCAAGGGTGGCGGCGGCCCCGCCACGGCGACGCCATCCATGCGGCCCGGCGCCGCGCCGTGACCGCCGAGCCCGCCACGGGCGCGGTCATCGCCCTGGTCGGCCTCACCCGCACCTTTCAGCTGGGCGAGGAGCAGGTTCACGCCCTCAAGGGCGTCAATCTGACGATCCAGCCAGGCGAGTTCGTGGCCATCATGGGCTCGTCCGGATCAGGGAAATCGACCCTGATGAACATCATCGGCTGCCTCGACCGGCCCACCAGCGGCCAGTACGTGTTCGAGGGCCGCGACGTCGCCCGCCTGTCGGAACCGGAACTGGCCGGCATTCGCAGCGCGCGGATCGGCTTCGTCTTCCAGAGCTTCAACCTTCTGGCCCGGACCAGCGCGCTGGAAAACGTGGTCCTGCCGCTGCTCTATGGCTCGGCGGTGTCGCTGACAGCCAGGGCGCGTGACGATCTGGGCCGGGCCGGACTTGAGGGGGTGGGTCTGGCGGACCGGGAACGCAGTACGCCCAGCCAACTGTCCGGCGGCCAGCAACAGCGGGTGGCCTTGGCGAGGGCCCTGATCAACACTCCCGCCGTCCTGCTCGCCGACGAACCCACCGGCAACCTCGACACCAAGACCTCACACGAGATCATGGACATTGTCCGTGCGCTGAACCGCGACAAGGGCGTGACCGTGATCCTGGTGACTCACGAAGCCGACATCGGAGCCTACGCCGACCGGATGATCGTCATGCGTGACGGCGAGATCGTGTCGGACGAGAAGCAGGCGGCCGCCGCGTCCTCGCCCGCCCCCCAGGCTCCGCCCAGACCCCGCCCCGCCTCAGCGCCCGTGGCGGGAACCGCCGGCGACCCGGACTTTCGGCTCGCCTTCCTGAGCATGATCTTTTCAGCCTCGGTGCAGGCGCTTGCGCGCAACAAGCTGCGCAGCCTGCTCACCATGCTGGGCGTCTTCATCGGCGTCGCCGCCCTGATCGCCATGGTCGCCGTCGGCGACGGAGCCACCGCGGCCGTGAAGAAACAGCTGGAGAGCCTGGGCTCCAACATGGTGGTGGTGACACCCGGAGCCGCGCACGGCGGCGGCGCCCGCGGAGGGGCCGGCAGCGCCTCCACCCTGACGGTGAGCGACGCCCAGACCATTCTGCGCGACGATCCCGCGGTCGCCCGGGTCAGCTATCTCACCCGACAGAATGGCCAGTTGGTTCATGGCGACCAGAACTGGAGCACCACCATCCAGGGGGTGACCCCCAGCTATCTGGACATCGTAAGCTGGCGCATCGCTTCGGGGGCCGGCATGACCGAGGCCCAGAACGACGCCGCCGAAGCGGTCTGCCTGATCGGCCAGACGGTCTACAAGAACCTGTTCGGACCCGGCGAGGATCCCGTGGGAGCGGTGATCCTGATCAAAGGCGTGCCCCTAAGGATCACCGGCCTGCTGGAGGGCAAGGGCCAGACCGGATTTGGCCAGGACCAGGACGACGTGGTCATCATCCCGTTCAACACCGCCGAGCGCAAGGTCCTGGGCGTGTCGACGCCGGGGTCGGCGCAGGATCCGGTCAGCGCCGCCTACCCGCCGCCGGTCAACCCATTTGGCCTGAACCCCCGCATGACCGGCCGGGTCAACACCATCTACGTGCAGGCCGCAGGCCCCGATCAGGTGGACACCGCCATCGCCCAGGCGACACGAACGCTGGAACGCCGTCATCGAATCCCCAGAGGACAACCGGACGACTTCGGCATCCGCAATCTCAGCCAGATCGCTGCGGCGCAGGAGAGCAGCAGTCAGGTGATGGCCGCGCTGCTGGCCATGGTGGCCTCGATCTCGCTGCTCGTGGGTGGCATCGGCATCATGAACATCCTGCTGGTCTCGGTCACCGAGCGCACGCGCGAGATCGGCATCCGCATGGCCATCGGCGCACGGCGGCTGCAGGTTCTGCTGCAGTTCCTGGCCGAGTCGGTGCTGCTGAGCGTCACCGGCGGCGTGGCCGGCATCGTCGTCGGCGTGCTTGTAAGCCTGATCATCGCCAGCGTCGCGCACTGGCCGGTGCAGTTTTCTCTGCCGGCGATCATCGGCGGCTTCGCCTTCTCGGCGGCCGTCGGAATCTTCTTCGGCTACTACCCGGCGCGCAAGGCCGCCAACCTCAATCCTATCGACGCCCTGCACTACGAGTGAGCCCAAGCCGGCTCAGTCGAAGGCGACGACACCCAGCAGCATGCCCACATGGCCCTCGCCCCACATGGGCAGGAGCAGGCGGGCGTAGCCCTTCGATGTGGCCGTCGACGATCCCGAGGCCTCGCGCCGGAAGGCGGTCGGTGCGGCCGCCTCGACCGTGGCGCTGCATTGCGCCCGGAGGAACTCGAAGGGCGACGCCAGACGCAGTTCGTCGAGGAACTCGCCCTCCACCGCCGTCGTGACAATATCGCCGCCCACCGTGTTGCAGCGGAACCGCTCGGGACGTTCGAAGACGTCGATCAGCAGCAGCCGCCCGGCCAGCCCCGGGAGGGCGGTCAGGGCGAGATCGTCCCAGAACGGCATGGCGGCCGATCCGCGCAACAGGCTCCGCCAATAGGCCCGCACCTGGGTCAGGTCGTCGGGAAGACGGGTGGGAACGGCGAAGGGGTGCTTCATCTGAGGATCCTTCCCGGGCGCGAGGCGGACAACCGCCACCGTCAGAGGCGGCCTTGTAGCAGAATAGGGACAATGCGGGAGACCGGATTGACCGGAGTCAACGACACGGGCCAGACGGCGGACGAACCTCGCCGGGCCAGGGGGATTTCATGCCGCACATTGCCACACTCACGCTCAATCCGGCTATCGACGTGTCGACCTCCACGCCGCGAGTGGAGCCCGAGCGCAAGCTGCGCTGCGGCCCGGGCCGCCGGGATCCGGGCGGAGGCGGCATCAACGTGGCTCGCGTGGTCCGGCGACTGGGGGCGGATAGCACCGCGATCTATACGATCGGCGGATTCGTCGGACGCCTGCTGGAAAGCCTGGTCAACGCCGAGGGAGTGACCAGCATGGCCATACCGGTGCGCGGCGAGACCCGCGAGGATTTCACCGTCTACGACGAGGCCGCCGACACCCAGTTCCGTTTCGTGCTGCCCGGCCCCGAACTGGAGGCCGACGAGTGGACGGCCTGCCTGGACGCGGTCAGGGCTCTGGGCCGGTGGCCCGACCTGTTCTGCGCCAGCGGCAGCCTTCCGCCGGGCGCGCCGGAAGACGCCTACGCCCGCATCGCCGCCATCGTCGCCGGGCGGGGCGTGCGGTTCGCCCTGGACGCCTCTGGACCGGCGCTGAAACACGCCCTCGACGCTGGCGTCGACCTTGTGAAGCCCAATCTGCGGGAGATGCGCGAACTGACCGGCCTGGGCCTGGAGGATCAGGCCTCCCGCCTGGCCGCCTGCCGCCAGCTGATCGGCCGCGGCGCCGCCCGAATGGTGGCCCTGAGCCTGGGCTCCGAGGGGGCCATGCTGGTCACCGCCGACGACGCCTGGCAAGCCGCGGCCCTGGACATCCATGCGGTGAGCACGGTAGGCGCCGGCGACAGCTTCCTGGGCGCCATGGTCTGGGCTCTGGCCTCGGGGCTGCCGCCGTCCGAGGCGTTCCGCTACGGCGTCGCCGGCGGCTCGGCGACGGTGCTGGAGTCCGGCACGGCGCTGCTGGCGCCGGAGGACGTCAGCCGGATGCTGGCCGATGTCGTCATCGCGGCGATCCCGGCCTGACCCTCGGCCGACCGGGGGCTTGCCTTTCCGCGGAGAATTGTTCCCAATCGAAGGACAAGTGCGGACGCCCCGGGAGGATGACTGATGGCCGAAACCTATCGCCGCTGGCTGCTCGCCAGGCGCCCGCAGGGTGTGATCAAGGACAGCGACTTCAGTCTCGACGTCAGCCCGGTCCCCGAGCCCGGTCCGGGCGAGTTTCTGGTGCGCGTCACCCACCTGTCGTTCGATCCCACCCAGCGGGGCTGGCTGGCGGCGGATTCCTACCTGCCGGCGGTGAAGCTCGGCGATCCCGTGCGCGCCAGCGGCGTCGGACAGGTGGTCAAGTCTAGCCATCCCGGCTTCAAGCCCGGTCAGATGGTGCAGGGCGGCTTCGGCTGGCAGGAATATGTGCTCTCCAACGGAATGACCGAACTGGGCCCGATCACCCCGCTGTTCCCCGGGGTCACGCCGGAACAGGCCCTGGGCGTCTTCGGCATCACCGGCCTGACCGCCTGGTTCGGCCTTACCGACTTGGGCAAGCCGCAGGCGGGCGACACGGTGCTGGTCTCCGGCGCCGCCGGCGCCACCGGCTCGGTGGTCGTTCAGGTGGCCAAGGCCCTGGGCTGCAAGGTGATCGGCATCGCCGGCGGCCCCGACAAGTGCCGTTGGGTGACCGAGGTCGCCGGCGCCGACGCCTGCATCGACTACAAGAGCGAGCCGGTGGCCGAACGACTCCACACCCTGGCCCCCGGCGGGGTGAACGTGGTGTTCGAGAACGTCGGCGGCGAGATCCTGGAGGCGGCGCTGATGAACCTGGCCCTGCGGGCGCGGGTAATTCTGTGCGGCGGGATCTCATCATACAACGCCGAGGACCTCTCGGCCATGCAGGGGATCCGGCCCTATATGCAGCTGACCATCCAGCGGGCGCGCATGGAGGGATTCATCATCCTCGACTACATGCACCGGTTCGCCGAAGGCGTTCAGGCCCTGGCCAAACTGATCGCCGAGGGCAAGCTGACCACAGCCGAGGACATTCAGGAGGGCTTCGAGACCTGTCCCGCCACCCTGCGCCGGCTGTTCGAGGGCAAGAACCTGGGCAAGCAGCTGCTGAAACTCACCGACCCGCCTCTTCCGCCGGCTTGACCAAAACCGGACCCTGTTGCCGTTTCTCCGGAGACCGCCTAGGCTCAGCCCAAGAGCCGCACGCGTTCGGTCTTACCTGAGCGCCCGACGGCGACGCGCGCCAGGGAGATCGCCGATGCCGGCTCAGGCCAGGACCGAGGAACCGTTCAACACCTTTCTTTCCGGCAACTATGCGCCGGTCAGCGAGGAACATGTCGCCCCTCTGCTTGAAGTCAGCGGCGCGATCCCGAAGGACCTGAACGGCCATTTTCTGCGCATAGGGCCGAACCCGGTCTTCGTGCCCGACGTGGCCAGCTATCACATCTTCGATGGCGACGGCATGATCCACGCCGTGCAGTTCGAGAACGGCCAGGCGACCTATCGCAACCGGTTTGTCGAAACAGAGGGTCTTCGCCTTGAGCGCGCCAAGGGGACCTGGATCTGGAAGGGCATGGCGGCCATGGGCGACCTCGTGAAGGGCGTGCCGCCACCGGCCGAAGGGATGATGAAGAACACCGCCAACACAGCGATGGTCTATCACAACAACGCCCTCTACGCCTTGATGGAGGCCGCGCCGCCGCACCGCATGACCCTGCCCGAACTGGACACGGTGGGTGAGGAGACCTTCGGCGGCAAACTGACCCACGCCTTCACAGCCCATCCCAAGGTCGACGCCGTGACCGGCGAGATGATGACGTTCGGCTATTCGCCCATTCCCCCCTACGTGACCTACAGCGTCATCAATCCGGCCGGTGAGATCGTCCACACCGCGCCGATCACCCTGCCCAAGGGGGTGATGATGCACGACTTCGCCATCACCGAGCACTATTCGGTGTTCCTGGATATGCCGATCACCTTCGATTTCTCCCGGGCGATGAGCGGCGGGCTGATGCTGGACTGGGAGCCGCAGAACGGCTCCCGTCTGGGGGTGCTGCCCCGCTTCGGAACCGACGCCGACGTCCGGTGGTTCGATGTCGACCTGTCGATGGTCTTCCACGTGTCCAACGCGTGGGAAGAGGGCGACGAGGTGGTTGTTCAGGCCAGCCGCTCCCTGCGCACCGACATCTCGCGGGCGACCGAGAACGCCGGAAAGTCCATGGACATGAGCGATCAGCTCGGCCAGCTCTATGAGTGGCGGCTGAACCTGAGAACCGGCGAGGCGCGCGAGCGTCACCTCGACACCCGCTATCACTGCGATTTCACCCGCATCAACGACGACCTGGCCGGCCGGCGAAGCCGCTACACCTACGCCGCCCGCTTCGACCTGAAGCACGACGCCATGTTCGACGCCGCGCTGAAATACGATGACGTCACCGGCGCCATCCAGGTGCACGATCTGGGCCCGGGCCGCTTCGGCGGCGAGGGGGTCTTCGCCAGAAAGGACGGAGCCACGGCCGAGGATGAGGGTTATGTGGTGCTGTTCGCCTGGGACGAGGCCCGGCAGCGCAGCGAGTGCGTGATCATCGACGCCCAGGACTTCGACGGCCCGCCCGTGGCGACGATCCGCAGTCCCTATCGCGTGCCTTTCGGCTTTCATGCCGGCTGGGTTCCCGCCGGCTGACCGGTGGACATTGGCGGGGCCCCGGACACCGCAACCGCCGGCGGAGACCTATGTCGTGGCCCTCACACCGCCCTCGCGCCGCACGGTCCTCGCCGCCGCGCCGGCCGGCGCCCTGATCGCCAGCGGGGCGGAAGCATCGACGCCGTCACTGGCGGACGACATCGCCGCCTTCGTCGCCTTCGGTGAGCACCGCGCCGGCTCGCCGACGGAGGCCCGCACGGCCGGGTGGATAGCCGCGCGCCTGGCGCGACTGGGCTATGACGCCCGCACGACATCCGTGCCGATCAAAACAATCCTTGATCCCGGCGGTGCGTTGACCGCCGAAGGCTGGAGTACGCCGGCGTTTCCGCAATGGCGGACGCCGCCGACCGACCTGAACCGGCCCATCATCGCGCCGCTGAGCACGGGCGGTTCGTCGGTCGCCGGAACGATCCTGCTCGCCGCTGCTCCCGCGGCCCGCAACGCCTATTGGCCCGCCGCGACCCAGTCCGCCGCTCTGGCCGCCCGATCGGCCGGCGCCCACGCCCTGGTGATCGCTTTCGACGATCCCACCGACCGCCCCTACGCCTGCAACCAGGAGTCCGCTGACGACCTGCCGCTGCCCGTGGCGGTGGTCAGTCCCTCGGCCCTCGGGCACGCCCTCGCCTTTGCCTCTGCCGGCGCCACAGGGACGCTGACCCTGAACGGCCGGCCGACCCCGGCGGAGGCGACGGTCGTGATCGCGGCAAGACCGGGCCGCGGCCAGGCCGTGGTGATCTCCACGCCCTTGACCGGCTGGTTCCGGTGCGGCGCCGAGCGCGGACCGGGCGTGGCACTGCTTCTGCGCCTGGCGGGCGAACTTCGCGCCTCCTCTCGCCCTGTGTCGCTTGTGGCCACCGGCGCCCACGAACTCGGCCATTTGGGGATGAAGCACGCCCTGACGCGCGGCCTGCCGGAGCCCGACAGGACCGCCCTCTGGATTCACCTCGGCGCGGGCATCGGCGCCCAGGCGCTGGACACCCGCTTCGGCGTGGTCTCGCCCCGATATCTGACGGCGCCCGAAAACCTGGCCACGAGCCTCGCCGAGGCGTTTCCCTCACCGGCGTGGACCCGCCTGCGCCCCTCGCCTGGAGCGCCCGGGGAGGCCGGGGACGTGATCGGCGCGGGTTACGGTCGCGTGCTCGGTCTGGCCGGCGGGTTTCCCGGCTTCCATACCCCGGGGGATGACGCTAGCGCTGTCGACCACGAGGCCCTGGCCGATATCGCCGCGAGCCTCTCCGCCCTGCTGCGGTCCCTGGCCTGAACGCGAAGACGAGACTCATCCCATGACCTCGAAGTTCCACCTGGATCGCGACTGGTCCGCCCCTATGCGCTACCCGGATCCGGCGGTGGAGAGCCTGGACCAGCGCTTCGGCCGCTACCGGCTGGGCAGCGCGGCGATCGAACGGCTGTGGACCGGCGCGCGCTGGGCGGAAGGGCCGGTGTGGTTCGGCGACCTGCGCAGCCTTATCTTCAGCGATATCCCCAACGACCGCCTGCTGCGCTGGAGCGAGGAAACCGGCGAGATCAGCATCTTTCGCCAGCCCTCCAGCAACGCCAACGGCAACACCCGTGACCGCCAGGGCCGGCTGGTCACCTGCGAGCACCGCAGCCGGCGGGTGACACGCACGGAGATCGACGGAACCTTGACGGTGCTGATCGACCGCTTCGAGGGCCGGCGGCTGAACGCCCCGAACGACGTGGTCGTGCATCCCGACGGCGCGATCTGGTTCACGGACCCGGGCTATGGGCTGCACTGGAACTATGAGGGCGACAAGGGCGACCTGGAGTTGCCCACCCGCACCTATCGTCTCGATCCCGGGAACGGATCGGTCACCGTGGTTGACGAGTCGCTGGAAAAACCTAACGGCTTGGCGTTCTCGCCCGATTACAGCCGCCTCTACGTGGCCGACACGGGCGCCTCGCACAAACACGGCCATCCGCGCCAGATCCACGTCTTCGACGTCGAGGGCGGTCGGAAATTGAAATCGCCGCGGGTGTTCCATGATTTCGGGCCGGCAAGTCCGGACGGTTTTCGCGTCGACATCGACGGTAACGTGTGGGCGGCGGTGGGCTGGGGCGGCCCGGAGCTGGACGGCGTGCACGTGCTCGCCCCCGACGGCGACCGGATCGGCGCCATTCACCTGCCAGAAGGCGCCGCCAACCTCTGCTTCGGCGGGATAAAGCGCAACCGCCTGTTCATCACCGGCTCCCAGTCGCTCTACGCCCTCTACGTCGACGCTCAGGGCATGCCTTACGCCTGACGCGCTCCCTTGAGCGGCCCCTCCGCTGACGCGGACCGAGGCGAGCAGGCGGCGCGCTGGCACGATGCCGAAGCCTCGCAACCAAGGCTGCAGTCCCCCCGGTCAAGGCCGATGTGGAACGCCCCGGGTCGCCTGGCCGGGGCGTTTCTGCCGAGGGATCCAGCCGTTGAATGCCGTCATCCCTGGCGCGACGTCGGTTGGGACTGGACGCTCGGCCCGCCCGCGTGGTTCTTGCCCGCGCCACAGCCCGGGAGGCGAGCCAATGACCGCAATCGAACTTGACGGGGTGATCAACTTTCGCGACTTCGGCGGCGGGACCGGCGCCGACGGCCGGCGAATCCGCCGCGGTCGGCTGTTCCGGTCGGGCCACTCCGCCGCAGCCACCGACGCCGATCTGCGGCGGTTGGCGGAGCTGGATGTCGCCCTGTTCGTCGATCTGCGGCGACCGCCGGAACGCGCGCGGGACCCGGCCCGCCGGCCCGCGGCGCCGCGCGCCCGCCTTATCGAACACGCCGGCCCCACCGACCAGCTGGTTGCGCCACACCTGACCTTCCTTGCCGATCCTGACGCCACCCCGCTGCGTGTGAGCGAGCAGATGACCGTCGGATATCGCGGCTATCCTTTCGATCCGCACTATGTGGCTGTCTACCGCGAATACTTCGCCCTGCTGGCCGATCTGGACGGGCCGGTGGTGATCAACTGCCACGCCGGCAAGGACCGGACCGGCTTTCTCTGCGCCCTGACCCTGCACCTGCTTGGCGCGCCGCGGGAAGAGATTCACGCCGACTACCTGGCCACCAACCTCCACAACCGCGCCGACGAACGCCTTGTCGAAATGTCCGCCCAGTTCGAGCAGACCCATGGTCGCAAAGTGTCGGACGATTTGCTGCGCAGTCTGCTGGCCGCCGATCTGGCCTGGCTTGAGGCCGCATTCGCCGCGGTCGCGGAACGCCACGGCGACACCGACCGCTATCTCCTTGAGGCCCTCGACGTCACGTCACAGCGGCAGGACGCCATCCGCGCCCGTTTTCTGGTCTAGGGCGTCGATGGTGGCAGGCCTGCGCGCCCGAATGACTCAGACGCCCGAACCCCTTGAACAGGCGGCGGTCGGTCCATGGTTGCTCTTCGGCCTGGCGGGCGGCGTCGGCCTGGTGGGCGCCTTCGTCGGCCTGGGCGTCAGCAGCCTGTGGTTCGACGAACTGGTGACCGCCTGGGTCGTGGGCTCTGATCACAGCTTGTCGGCGGTCGTCTCACGCATCCTCTGCGACGTGCACCCGCCTGTCTATTACCTGAGCGTCTTCGCCTTTTCCGAGCTCGCCGGGGCCGGCGACGCCGAGCTCAGAGCCTTCAGCGCCCTTTGCGCCTGCAGCTCCGTCCTGGTGCTCGTCCTTGCGACCGCCCGGAGCTTCAGCCTGCCGGGGCGGCTGTTCGCCGCCGCCCTGGCCACTGGCTCGGGCTTCTGGTTCTATCAGGCGCAGAACGCGCGTAACTACAGCCTGACGCTGCTGATTGGCGCCGGGATCCTGGCCCTGGCCCTCAGGCTGCTGACCCGGCCGGATCGGCCGGGCGGTCGACCGGTGACCATCGCGACCATGGCCGCGTTGATGCTGCTGGGCGAGATGACCCACTACTACCTGATGTTCGAGTCGGTGGCGGTGCTGCTTGTTCTGGGCGTCTGGCGGCGGGATGCCCGCGCGGCGGCCGGCCTGGTCATCCTGGTGCTGGCCACTCTCGCGTTCGCCTATATGAAATTCGTCGTCCAGCCGCACACGCTGTTTCCGACAACCCAGGCGTGGATACACAAGGATACGCACTGGTTCAGGGGGCAGATCCAACTGGCCGCCGGCCAGGCGGTCAACGTCCTGGCCGCCGCCGCCGTGGCCGTATGCGCCGCCATGGCTCTCTGGATTAGCCTGGGGGCTTCGGGCGCCAGGTCGAACGGGCCACCGTCGGTCGATCCGGTGATGACCCTGTGCGCCGGAGTTCCGGTGCTGGTCGGGATCATGGGGGTCAGCAGTTCGTTGCTGCTCACCCCCAACGTGACCGACCGCAACCTGCTCATCGCCTCGCCCTTCATTTGGGGCCTGTTCGCCTGGCTCTACGACAAGGGCCCCGGCCGGGCCCGAGGGTGGCCGCGCCTCGCCGCCGACCTGCTTCTGGCGGCGCTGTCGCTGGGCCTGGCGACGATCGTCCTGGGCCGCTCGCTGCCTCTGATCACCGCAAACCGGGAGGCGGCCGACTGGATCCGCGCCCAGCCCGCCTGTCGCGACCAGAGTGTGCTGACGGTGATGTCGGCAAGCTCCGGCCGCCTTAATGGCGGCGCCGACCGGTGGCTGTACCCCCTGGTCATGCAGCGGTACGTTCAGGGCTACAGCCCCCTGACCTTGGCCTATTCGGACACGGTCGCCGAGGGCCTGCTGCCGGCGGCCGAAAAGGCCGAACTGATCCGTCGCCTCGGCGGCAAGGGGTGTCCGGTTCTGCTGTGGGTCACCCACACCGCCGGCGCCGACGCCGGCAGCGTTCACCGGATCGTGGACCCGATGCTGGCGCACCTAGGCGGGCCGGGCGTCCGGGCCAGGACCCGCATCCAGTCCTTCCAGGTCTATCGCTATGGCCTTCGGCGCGACCGCAAGGATTCGAACACCTACATCCTCTATGTCGAGCCGCCGCCTTCGAGGTGATCGGTGGTTGAGCCCGGTCAGTCCGCAAGGGCGGCCATGGCCTCAGCGCCAGTAGCCCCACGCCCGAACGAAACCTTCGCCATAGCTGCCGCGGTTGCGGCACAGTGCGGAGTGATCGATCTGGATAACATAGCGCCCCGGGTCCAGGTCGGCCCCGGGTGCGTCGGTGGCCGTGCACCATGCCGGCTGATAGGGGTCGCAATCGGCGCGCTGGAGGGTTCCCTGCCCGTAGTCCTGGCCGTCGAGCAGGACGCGGTAGTTCACCGACGTCTCGCCAGACCCCCAGTTGAGCCACAGGTCCAGGCGATCGAGTGTGACCGGCCGGTTCAGCGTCAAGACAGCGGTATCCGTGAAATCGCAGGCGTCGGTATTCCAGTTGTCAAAGAGTTTGTCCTCCGGCGGGCCGCTCGGCGGTGGCGGAGGCGGCGCGACCCCATCGTCATAGACTCCATAGACCGTATCGAGCACTTCGCCGGTGCGCCGGTCGATCAGCAGGGCGTCGGGACCGAAGCGGACCCACTGGGCCCCGTACGGCGGCTCGGCGAGGCCCAGCGCCAGATAGTCCCCTATGAAGTAGGCGCCCAGAATCAGCGACTGCGGCAGGAACTCGCCGTGGCGGTAAGAGCGATAGTGGAAGGACGGTGGGAAATTGTAGGGGTTCACATGGACGCGCGGGTGATCGCCGCCGTGCGAGGTGTAGCTGCCGCGACCGCCCTGACCGAACTGACCCCGACCACCCTGGCCGCCCTGCCATCCCGGCCCTCCGAAAGAGCCCCGGCCACCCTGGTTGCCGGATGCGCCGCGGCCGCCCTGGCCGCCATTCCACCCGCCCTGGCCGCGGCCTCCCTGGCCACCTTGCCCACTCTGGCCGCCGAACGTTCCGCGTCCGCCCTGGCCGCCAAAGCCGCCGGCGCCGCCCTGACCACCTGACGTCCCACGGCCACCCTGACCACCGAAGCCGCCCGAGCCCCCCTGGCCGGACGTTCCGCCCGAAGCGCCCTGAGATCCCAGTCCA
>CAIXWN010000182.1 GCA_903923135.1 uncultured Caulobacteraceae bacterium
CTGGAGGCGCTGGAGCGGGCATGATCCCCATGGCCGCCGGCGCGCGGGTGTGGATCGCCACGGGCCACACCGACATGCGCAAGGGGATGCAGGGGCTGGCGCTGCTGGTGCAAGAGGGCCTGAAGCGCGATCCGCACGCGGGCGATGTGTTCGTGTTCCGTGGGCGCAGCGGTTCGCTGATCAAGGCGCTGTGGCATGACGGTCTTGGGCTGTCGCTCTACGCCAAGCGGCTGGATCGCGGACGGTTCGTGTGGCCGGCGACGGCGGGGGGCGTGGTGGCGCTGAGCGCGGGCCAGATGAGCTACCTTCTGGAGGGGATCGACTGGCGCAAC
Source organism: uncultured Caulobacteraceae bacterium (assembly GCA_903923135.1). Classification (GTDB taxonomy): domain Bacteria; phylum Pseudomonadota; class Alphaproteobacteria; order Caulobacterales; family Caulobacteraceae; genus Acaudatibacter; species Acaudatibacter lapponiensis. Next base: position 333 of record CAIXWN010000182.1, read on the forward strand.
CCTCAGATGACCTGGCGTCCAACAGCGGCGGGATAAGGAAAAAAGTTGCTCGTGAATGCATTTTGGGGCGCCACAAGTCGCTGATTTTGTGATTCAATCCTCGGCATGGACGCTGCTTCGCAAGCACTGCCCGACGATGTCGACGCGCTCAAGACGGCGCTGAGCGATGCCCGGGCGCGAGCCCTCGAGGCCGAGGCCGGCGCGGCGGCGGCGCAGGCTGAACTGGTGGCCGTCCGGGCGGAACGCTCCGCCGACCAGGCCCTGATCGCCCACCTGAAGCTGCAGATCCAGAAGCTGAACCGCGCGCGCTTCGGCGCAAGCTCGGAACGATCGGCGCGGCTGCTCGATCAGATGGAGCTGCAACTTGAGGAACTGGAGGCCTCGGCGAGCGAGGATGACCTGGCGGCTGAGCAGGCGGCGACGACCACGACGGCCGTGGCCGCCTTCACGCGCCGCAAGCCGTCGCGCCGGCCGTTCCCGGAGCATCTGCCGCGCGAGCGGGTGGTCGAACCGGCGCCGACAACCTGCGCCTGCTGCGGCGGCTCGCGCCTGGCCAGGCTGGGCGAGGACGTCACCGAGACGCTGGAAGTGATCCCCCGCCAGTGGAAGGTCATCCAGCATGTGCGTGAGAAGTTCACGTGCCGGGACTGCGAGAAGATCAGCCAGCCGCCGGCCCCGTTCCATGTCATTCCCCGTGGCTGGGCGGGCCCCAGTCTGCTGGCCATGATCCTGTTCGAGAAGTTCGGCCAGCACCAGCCGTTGAACCGGCAGGTCGAGCGCTACGCCCTCGAAGGCGTGCCGATCAGCCTGTCGACCGCGGCCGACGCCGTGGGGGCGGGCTGCGCGGTGCTGGCGCCGCTCCTGCGCTTGGTGGAAGCCCATGTGATGGCCGCCGAACGTCTGCACGGCGACGACACCACCGTGCCGGTCCTCAGCCGGGGCAAGTGCGACATCGCCCGATGCTGGACCTATGTGCGCGACGACAGGCCCTTCGGCGGCGCCGATCCGCCGGCGGCGATGTTCTACTATTCTCGCGACCGGAAGGGCGAGCATCCGCAGGCGCATCTGGCCACCTATCGCGGCATCCTGCAGGCCGACGCCTTCAGCGGATACACAGCGCTCTATGAGCCGGGGCGCCGGCCCGGCCTGATCCATGAAGCGGCCTGTTGGGTCCACGCCCGCCGTCCGTTCTTCACCATGGCCGATCTGGAGGAAAATGCGCGGCGCAAGGCGGCGGGCAAGAAGGAGATCGTCATCTCGCCCATCGCCATGGAGGTCGTGCGCCGGATCGACGCCCTGTTCGAGGTCGAGCGCGCCATCAACGGTCAGGACGCCGAACACCGCAGAGCGGTTCGCCAGGCGCTGAGCGCGCCGCTGGTCGAGGACCTACGGGTCTACATGGAGGTCCAGCGCGCCAGGCTCTCGCGCGGCCACGACCTGGCCAAGGCGATGACCTACATGCTCAAGCGCTGGCCGTCCTTCACCCGCTTCCTCGACGATGGCCGCGTCTGCCTCAGCAACAACGCCGCCGAGCGGGCGCTCAGAGGCATCGCGCTTGGCAGAAAGTCCTGGCTCTTCTGTGGATCCGACCGCGGCGGCCGGCGCGCCGCGGCCATGTACAGCCTGATCGTCACCGCCAAGATGAACGATGTCGACCCCCAGGCCTGGCTGGCCGATGTCCTGGCGCGCATCGCCGCCCATCCCGCCCACCGCCTCGATGAGTTGTTGCCTTGGAACTGGAAATCCGGCGCGGCCGCCATCTCCGCCCGGGCGGCCTGACCGTGCAGCGCAACAAGGTCCATCACGTCCACACCATCGCCCGTGTCGCGCAGGTGCTCGGCGAAGACGAGGACTGGCTGTCGGACGTCGCCAACGAAATGGACCAGGAGGACGGCCTGATCTGGGTCTACGGACCCGGCGACGACGAC
>CAIXWN010000183.1 GCA_903923135.1 uncultured Caulobacteraceae bacterium
CACCACCATGGCCAGGGCGACGGCGACGGTGCGGGCCCTGTCGCAGTCGGGGCTGTTCCCGGCCAACTGCCGCCTGCTCGACCCGGCCGAGGCGCACAACAACGGCGTCGGCGACGGCCGCGTCGCGATCCTGGTGCTGGGCTTCGAGTCGGCCGACCACCCGCTGGACGCCTGGATGGCCCGGGCGCTGGAGCTGGCCGGCGATTTCGGCGGCGTGTTCGACCGCGAGGCCGTGGCGCGGACCCTGGCCCCCCGGGTCGACGCGGGCGCCCGGCGCGAGGGCGCCGCCGGCGCCTGGCGCAACGCCTTCATCCGCATGCCCTACTACCGCGACCTGTCGGTGGCTCTGGGGATGATCAACGACACCTTCGAGACGGCCATCACCTGGGACCGCTTCGAGGATCTCTATGAGGGGGTGAAGACCCGGACCGCCGCGGCGATCGCCGAGATCTGCGGCCACGAGGCGGGCGTCTCGTGCCGGTTCACCCACATCTATCCCGACGGGCCGGCCCCCTATTTCTCCTATTCGGCGCGGGGAACCAGCGAGGGCAAGCTGGCCGACTCCCTGGCCCGCTGGCGCGATATCAAGGCGGCCACCAACGCCATCGTGGTCGAACTGGGCGGCACGGTGACCCACCACCACGCCGTCGGCCGCGACCACCGCAGCGGCTATGAGGCGCAGTCGCCGCCCCTGTTCCGCGCCGCCCTGGCCGCCGCCAAGGGCGTGCTCGATCCGGCCGGGGTGCTCAATCCGGGAGTGCTGATCGACCCGCTCGGACGCGCCGTGGGCGCTCGCGGCGCCTTGAGCTGATCGCGGGCGGGTTTAAGAAGACCCAGCCGCCGGCGCGCCGCCGGACGGCCCTGTCCAGGAGCCCGCGCCGCGCATGTCGATCACCAACACCCCCGATCCCGCCGAACGCGCGCGGGTGGTCGAACAGGACCTGGCCAATGTGCTGCACCCGCTGGTCCAGCACCGGGCGCTGGAGCGCAAGCAGATGGTGGTGGTGCGGGCCCAGGGCTCCACCGTGGTCGACGCCGACGGCTCGACCTATATGGACGCCATGGCCGGCCTGTGGTGCGTGAACATCGGCTATGGGCGCAACGAGCTGGCCGACATCGCCGCCGAGCAGATGCGCGCCATCGCCTACTATCCGCACACCGCCATGAACCTGCCGGCGGCCCAGCTGGGCGAACAGGTCAACGCCCTGATGGGCGGCGGCTATCACGTCTATTTCGTCAATTCCGGTTCGGAGGCCAATGAGGCCGGCTTCAAGTTCGCCCGCCAGTACGCCAAGCACGAGTTCCCCGGCGAGTTCCGCCACAAGACCATCGCCCGCCAGTACGCCTATCACGGCACCACCCTGGCGACCCTGGCCGCGGGGGGCATGGGCGACCGCAAGGTGAAGTTCGAGCCCTACGCCGGGGAGTTCCTCCACGCCCCGGCCCCCACCTGCTATCGCTGCCCGCTGGGGCTGGAATACCCCAGCTGCGGCGTGGCCTGCGCCAGGGCCATCGAGACGATGATCCTGTCGGAAGGCCCGCAGACCGTCGCCGAGGTCATCGTCGAGCCGATCATGAGCGGCGTCGGCGTGGCCGTGCCGCCGGACGAGTACCATCCCATGGTGGAGGCGATCTGCCGCAAGTACGACGTGCTGCTGCACGTCGACGAGGTGATCAACGGCTTCGGCCGCACCGGCCGGATGTTCGGCCACCAGCACTGGGGGATCAGCCCCGACATCGTCGCCACCGCCAAGGGCATCATCAGCGCCTACCTGCCGCTGGGCGCGACGATCGTGAAGAACAGCGTCTTCGAGAGCTTCCTGGGCGAACCGGCCGACGGGCGGCAGGTATTCCAGGTCAACACCTACGGCGGTCACCCGGCCGCGGCGGCGGTGGCGGTGCGCAACATCGAGATCCTGCTGGAGGAGCGGCTGGCCGAACGCGCCGAGACCATCGGCGGCTATCTGATCGACCAGCTGCGGGAGAAGCTGGCCAAGCACGCGGTGGTCGGCGACATCCGCGGCAAGGGCCTGCTGCTGGGCGTCGAGCTGGTGGCCGACCGGGCGACCCGCCGGCAGCTGGACGGGGCCCTGGTGCAGGGCGTGGTCGACCGCTGCAAGGAGAACGGCGTGCTGGTCGGCCGTTCCGGCGGCGGGGCGCGCCACTCCAACACCATCGTCATGTCGCCGCCGCTGATCATCACCCGGACCGAGTGCGACACCCTGGTGGCGGCCCTGGATGAGGCCATCGGCCGGGCCGCGGACGCCAGCCGGGCGGCCGCCGGGTGAAAGACCCCGTCAGGCCCCTTCGCGGCCGACGATGGCCACCGAGCAGACGTTGACCGAGGGGCCGCCGCCGAGGTTGTGGGTCATGCCCAGCACCGGATTGGCGAGCTGGCGCGGACCGGCGCGGCCCTGCAGCTGCAGGTACATCTCGTAGAGCATGCGCAGGCCGGAGGCGCCGATCGGGTGGCCGAAGCACTTCAGCCCGCCGTCGATCTGGCAGGGCACGCCGCCGTCGGCGTCGTAGAAGCCGTCGAGCACGTCGCGCCAGCCCTTGCCCTCCTCGCTGATGAAGAGGTCCTCCATGGTCACCAGTTCGGTGATCGAGAAGCAGTCGTGCACCTCCATCATCGAGATCTGACGGCGCGGATCGGTGACCCCCGCCTCGCGGTAGGCCTTCTTGGCGGCGATGCGGGCGGTGTGGAAATAGGAGCCGTCCCAGGCGTTGAACTGGCTCTCGAACCCGTTGGAGACCGACAGCTGCAGGGCCTTGACGGTGACCAGGTCTTGCTTGCCCAGCGAGCGGGCGATCTCCGGCGTGGTGACGATCGCCGCGGCCGCGCCGTCGGAGACGCCGCAGCAGTCGAACAGGCCCAGCGGCTCGGCGATCATCGGGGCGTTCATCACCTGCTCCTCGGTGACCGCCTTCTGCAGGTGGGCCTTGGGGTTCTTGGCGCCGTTGGCGTGGCTCTTCACCGAGACGTGGGCGATGGCGCGCTTGAGGTCCTCGCGCGAGACGCCGTGCTTGTCTCGATAGGCCGAGGCCAGCTGGGCGAAGTTGCCGGGGGCCGAGCCGTTGGGGGCGACCTGGGGGTTGAGCGTGCCGGCGTTGCCCACCGGCAGGCCGCCGTAGCCGGTGTCCTTCAGCTTCTCGACGCCGACCGCCAGGGCGATGTCGGCGGCGCCGGCGGCCACGGCGTAGACCGCGCCGCGGAAGGCGTCCGAGCCGGAGGCGCAGAAGTTCTCGACCCGGGTGACGGCGATATTGGGCAGGCGCAGTGCCATGGAGAGCGGCGTGCCGCCCTTGCCGGTGCCGAACTCGTCGACATGGGTGGAGAACCAGGCGGCGTCGAGCTGGCCGGGCTCGATGCCGGCGTCGCCCATGGCCTCCAGATAGGCCTCGACCATCAGCTCATCGGGACCGGCGTCCCAGCGTTCGCCGAACTTCGAGCAGCCCATGCCGAGGATGGCGACCTTGTCCCTGATGCCAGCAGCCATGGTGTTTTCTCCATTCTTCGACGGCGTCAGACCCGCCGCGCCGCGCCCCGGCGGCTGTGATTGAAGGTATCTCGGACCGAAGGCCCGGGTTTGGCAAGATGTATCAGGCCGACCGGTCGGGCGTGGCCTTCCAGAAATAGCGCTTGAAGCCGCGACGCTCGTCGACCTCCTTGATGCGGAAGACCATGCGCACCGCCAGGCCGGTGTCGACGTCGCCCGGCTCGACGTCGGTGATGTCCATGAAGATGCGCCCGCCGCCCTCGAAATCGACCATGCCGTAGTGGTTCGGCGGGGCCATGGCGAAGGTCAGATAGTCGGCTGACCAGGTCAGCACCCGCGCCTTGCGCTCGGCGAAGCGGTAGGGCTCCTGGGTGTCGACGGTGGACTTGTTGGGCGAGACCGAGATGCGGGTGCGCGGGAACTGCACCACCCCGGTCTCGGTACAGCGTCCGCCCACCAGGCCCAGGATCATGTCGGAATTCCGATAGAGCGTGGTCAGGGCGGTCTTGTTGTCCTTCTCCGCCCGCATGCCTTTGTCCCACTGCACCAGGTCGTTGAAGAACAGGAACTTCAGATAGTTGCTCTCTTCCTTGCGGTCGGCGAGCGAGCCCGTAACCCCCCGCGCCGGCCGCTGGGTGGCGATGCGCTCCGTCACCCGGAACACGAGCGCCTCGGCCCCCTGCCCGAACTGGGCGGCCAGGATGATGTCGCCGGCCTTGGCCTCTTCCAGGGCGTGGGCCAGCATCACCAGGGCGTGGGCCGATCCCGCCTCGCCCGCCATGGCGGCGAGATTATCGCGCACCGACGCCGCCGGCAGGCCGCAGACCCTGGCGAGGTTGGCGGCCATGCCGGCGAAGGTGGAAGGGAAGCAGAAGTGGGTCACCTGCTCGCCCGTGATCCCCGCCGCCTTCAGGGCGTCATGGATCGCCGGGGGAACCAGCTTGATGATCCCCTCGTCGCGGATCCAGCGCTCTTCCCAGCCATAGTCGAACTCGGAGTCCGATCCCCGGAAATGGTCGACGAAATCCGCCGTCAGCGCCCCGTGGCCCAGGAAGTCGGCCACCGTCTCCTCGCCCGAGACGACGAAGGCGGCGGCGGCGTCGCCGTTGTCCAGCTCCAGGGCCGAGGCGGCGCGGGCGCGGCGGTGTTCGCCGGCGGTCACCAGGGCGTGGCGGGCGGCGCCGGCCTTCACCGACGACAGGGCCTGGGCCAGGGCGGTGAGGCCGGCGCGCTGCGAGCCGGTGATGTCGGCCGACGACGCCGAGCGCTCCAGGGCCAGGGCCGCCGAGACGACGCCGGCGTTGAGCCGGTCGGCGAACGGGGCGGTAGTCGAGGCGAAGTAGACCGCATCCACATGGCTGCGGTCGTCGTCCGGACCCAGGGCGTCGCGGGCGGCCTCCACGGCCATGGTCAGGGCGTCCTCGTCCCAGTTGGCCATGGCCCGTTCGCCTTTGGACTTGCCCGCCAGATTGGGGGCGATCCAGGCGTTGGCGGCTGTGACCGCCTTGCGTTGCAGGCGCAGGCGCGGAACGTAGGCGCCCCAGGCGGAAAGGCCGACGGTGGTCATGGCGGGGGCTCTCAGATCGGATCGTAGGGGAAGACGCTCGCGGTGGCGCCGAGGTCGGTATAGTCGGCCTTCATCGACGGCAGGGCGTGGGACAGGATGGTCTCCGGCGTCCAGCCCTCCAGGCGGGCCGCCGAGCGGATCGGCCGCGGCTGGTTGAACAGCACCACCTCGTTGCCGCGCACGGCGAACACCTGGCCGCTGGTTTCCTTGGCCTGGGGCGAGATCAGCGCCACGGCCAGCTGGGCCACCTGGTCGGCGCGCATGGCGTTGCGCATGCGGTCGACCCGCTGGGCCGAGGCCTCGTCCTTCACCGGGATGGTGGCGATCATCCGCGTCCAGGCGAAGGGGGCGATGATGTTGGAGCGCACGTTCTTCATCGCCCCTTCCATGGCGATGATCCGCGACAGGCCCATGATGCCCAGCTTGGCGGCGGCGTAGTTGGCCTGGCCGATGTTGCCGATCAGTCCCGAGGTGGAGGTGAACAGCACATAGGCGCCGTCCTGCTGGTCGCGGAACAGCTCGATCGAGGCGCGCGTGACGTTGTAGGAGCCGCGCAGGTGCACCTCGAGCACGGCGTCCCAGTCGGCGTCGCTCATCTTGTGGAACATGCCGTCGCGCAGGATGCCGGCGGGATTGATGATGGCGTGCAGGCCGCCGAAGGTGTCCCTGGCCTGTTCGACCATGCCCTTGACCGAGGCCATGGAGGTGACGCTCTCGGTGTTCGACACCGCCTGGCCGCCCGCGGCGCGGATCTCGGCCGCGACCGTCTCGGCCGGACCGGTGGAGCCCTCGTCGCCGCCGGCGACGCCGCCGCCCAGATCGTTGACCACGACGCTGGCCCCCTGGGCCGCCGCCAGCAGGGCGCACTCGCGCCCGATGCCGTTGCCGCCGCCCGTGATGAGCACGACCTTGCCGTCCAGAATCGCCACCTTGCAGTCCTCCCAAATCTCTCCGGTTCCGTCGCCCGGAGCGTGGCGCACAAATGCGCCTGGAATGCCGCCCGTCAATCCCGATTTCAGCGATGGGGCCCGGCGCATGCGACGAAGAGACCCGGGCGCGGGCGGCGGCTTCCGCGCCGGGCGCGGACCTGTATGGTCACGGACGGACCGGGCCCGCGAGAGGCCCGGCCGCGGTGCGTATGGGAGCAGGCGATGGCGACGGGTGTGACGGCGGCGGGCGACGCAGGCGCGGCGGGCTCCAGTCCGGGCCTGGGAACCAAGCTGGCCTATGGCTTCGGCGCCATCGCCCTGGGGGTGAAGGAGAACGGCCTCAGCTATTTCCTGCTGCTGTTCTACAGCCAGGTGGTCGGCCTCGACGCCCGCCTGGTCAGTCTGGCCCTGACCGTCGCCCTGGTGCTGGACGCCTTCATCGATCCGATGATCGGCTACTGGTCCGACAACCTGCGATCGAAGTGGGGGCGGCGCCACCCGTTCATGTACCTCTCGGCGGCGCCCATCGCCCTGGCCTATTTCTTCCTGTGGGACCCGCCGCGCGGCCTCTCCGGCACGGCGCAGTTCCTCTATCTGCTGATCATCCTGCCAGTGATCCGGCTGTCGGTGTCGTTCTACGAGATCCCGGTCACCTCCCTGGCCCCGGAACTGACCCGCGACTACGACCAGCGCAGCACCCTGGGGGCGTTCAGCAGCTATTTCGCCTGGACCGGCGGCAACGCCATGAGCGTGTTCATGTTCGGCGTGCTGTTTCCCCTGTTCGCCACCCAAGCCATCCCCAACGGCCAGTTCAACCGCGACGCCTATCGCGCTTACGGGATCATCGCCTCGGTGCTGATGCTGGTGTCGATCGTGGTGTGCAGCGTCGGCACCCACGGGCGCATCCGCCTGGCCCCGCCGGCCGCGCCCAAACGCGACCTGACGCCGAAAAAGATCTTCGCCGAGATCTTCGAGACCCTGTCCAACCGCTCGTTCATCGCCCTGTTCATCTCGTCGATCTTCGGCTCGATCGCCGCGGGCCTGTCGGCGTCGATGGCCTCCATCTTCTACGCCTATTTCTGGCGCTTCAGCAGCCAGCAGAGCAGCTTCATCACCATGGGGGTGTTCGGCTCGGCCATCCTCGGGGCCCTGCTCGCCCCGGTGGTCAGCCGCACCATCGGCAAGAAGAAGGGCGCCATCATCATCGGCCTGCTGGCCTTTCTCGGATCGCCCACGCCCATCGTGCTGCGGCTGTTCCACCTGCTGCCGCCCAATCACACCCCCACGGTGTTCTGGCTGGTGTTCGTCACCAACCTGCTGGATGTGGGCCTGATCATCTGCTTCCAGATCCTTTCGGGGGCGATGATGGCCGATCTGGTCGAGCAGGCGGAGGTGAAGACCGGCCGCCGCAACGAGGGCATCTTCTTCGCCACCTCGGCCTTCATCCGCAAGATCGTCAACGGCGGGGGGGTGATCCTGGCCGGCCTGGTGCTCACCTTCGCCGGCCTGAAGACCGGCGCCGACGCCGCCCATGTGCCCGATGCGGCCCTGTGGCGCCTGGGAGCGGCCTATGTGCCCACCATCCTGTTCCTGTGGATGGCCATGCTGGCGGTGATGGCCGCCTACACCCTCACCCGCGCCGGACACGAGGAGAACCTGCGCACCCTGGCGCGGACCCGCGCCGAGGCGGAGGCCCGGTAGGCGACGCAGGCGGCGACGTTCACCCGCTCCACACCGCCCCCGGGGCGGCGACGCCCTCGGCCCCTGGCCCCACCCGGCGATAGATCAGCGCCTCGGCCACATGCACCCGGCGGACCGGCCCGCCGCCCTCGAGATCGGCGATGGTGCGGGCCAGGCGCAGGGTGCGCGTCCAGCCGCGGGCGGTGAGGGTGCGGGCCTCGGCGGCCCTGGACATCAGGGCCCGGGCCGGGGCGTCGAGGGCGGCGATGGTCTCCAGCCAGGCGCCGTCGGCCCTGGCGTTGAGGGGGCTGGCGCCGTCGCCCGCCGCCCCGGCGCGGCGGACCTGGATTTCACGGGCGGCGGCGACCCGGGCGGCCACCTCGGCGCTGCCCTCGGCCGGCGGCGGCAGGGCGAGGTCGGCGGCGGTGACCGGCGGCACCTCAACGGTCAGGTCGATGCGGTCGAGCAGCGGGCCGGAGACCCGCCCCTGATAGGCCTGCTGGCAGCGCGGCGCCTTGCCGCAGGCCCCCCGGCCGAGGCCGCCGGCCCCGCAGCGGCAGGGATTCATCGCCGCCACCAGCTGGACCCGGGCGGGATAGCGGACGTGTGCGTTGGCCCGCGCCACCGTCACCTCGCCCGATTCCAGGGGCTGGCGCAGGGAATCGAGGGCCTGGGCGCTGAATTCCGGCAGTTCGTCGAGGAAGAGCACGCCGTTGTGGGCGAGGGAGACCTCGCCCGGCTTCACCCTCAGGCCGCCGCCCGTCAGCGCCGCCATGCTGGCCGAGTGATGCGGGCTGCGGAAGGGCCGGGCGCGGGTGAGCGCGCCGCGGGCGATCAGGCCGGCCACCGAATGGACCAGGGAGGTCTCCAGCAGCTCGGCGGCGGTGAGCGGCGGCAGCAGACCCGGCAGGCGCTGGGCGAGCATGGACTTTCCCGAGCCGGGCGGGCCGACATAGAGCAGGTTGTGACCGCCGGCGGCGGCGATCTCCAGCGCCCGCTTGGCGTTCTCCTGGCCCTTCACGTCGCGCAGGTCCGGACCGCGCGCGGGATCGAGCATCGGACCGGGCCGCGGGGCGCCGAGAATCTGGCCGCCGCGGAAATGGTTGACCAGGGCGATCAGCGAGCGCGGGGCGAGGACGGCGGTCTCTCCCGCCCAGGCCGCCTCCGGTCCGCAGGCCTCTGGGCAGATGAGACCCAGGCCCAGGGCGCCGGCGGCCATGGCGGCGGGAAGCGCGCCGGCCACGGGGGCGATCTCGCCGTTGAGGTTGAGCTCGCCGATCGCCGCCCAGCCGTCGAGGGCGTCCTGCGGGATGACGCCCATGGCGCCCATCAGGGCCAGGGCGATGGGCAGGTCGTAGTGATTGCCCTCCTTGGGCAGGTCGGCCGGGGCCAGGTTGGCGACGACCCGGCCGGGCGGCAGGGCCAGCCCAAGGCCGGCGAAGGCCGCGCGCACCCGTTCCCGCGCCTCACCCACCGCCTTGTCGGCCAGGCCCACAAGCACGAAGGCGGACGGTCCGCCGACCTTCTGGACCTCGACGTCCACCCGCCGGGCCTCGACCCCGTCGAACGCCAAGGAGACCACCCGCGTCGCCATCCGCCGACCTCTCGACCGCGAAGTTATCCACAGGGACGCCGGCCGCCGGGAGCGGACAGCGAACAAATCATGAACTATACGAGAATTCACGACAGTTCAATGACTTGCAGGCCCCTATCGTGCGCGCGGCTGAGATCCCGGCGCAAGACCCGGCGACGGGCCGCGGAGAGGGCCTCAGGCGCCCCCCGCCCGGATCGCCTCGATGCGGTCCCACAGCGCCGCGGCGCAGTCGGCGCCGCCGAAGCGCTTGAGCTGCTGACCGCCGGTGGGCGAGGTGACGTTGATCTCGGTCAGATAGTCGCCGATCACGTCGATGCCGACGAACAGCAGGCCCCGCCGCTTCAGTTCCGGCCCGATGATGCGGCAGATCTCGCGGTCGCGGTTGGTAAGGTCCACAGCCTCGGCGCGGCCGCCGCGGGCGAGATTGGACCTGACCTGGCCGTCGGCGGGCACCCGGTTGATCGCCCCCACGGGCTCGCCGTCCACCAGCAGCACCCGCTTGTCGCCGCGCGAGACGGCCGGCACGAACTTCTGGGCGATCACCTGCTCGCGGCCGATCATGGCGTGAAGCTCCAGCAGGGCGTCGAGATTGGGATCGTCGGGCTTCAGCCGCACCACACCCGAACCGCCGCCGCCATAGAGGGGCTTGAGAACCATGTCGCCGTGACGGGCGCGGAAGTCGTCGATGGCCAGGGGATCGCTGGTGATCAGGGTGGGCGGCTGCAGACCGGGAAAGCCGGTGACGAACAGCTTCTCGGGCGCGTTGCGCACCTCGGCCGGGTTGTTCACCACCAGGGTGACCGGATGGATGGTTTCCAGGAAGTGGGTGGCGGTGATGTAGGCCATGTCGAAGGGCGGATCCTGGCGCATCAGCACCACATCCATCCCCTTCAGGGCGCGCACCTCGAGGGCGCCGAGAGAGGCGTGGTCTCCCTTCACCGGGCGCAGAGTGAGGGCGTGGCCGCGGGCGGTCACCTGGCCGTCCTCCATCGACAGGCGATGGGGCTCATAGACCCACAGGCTGTGGCCGCGCGCCTGGGCCTCCATCATCATCAGGAAGGTGGTGTCGGTGTCGATGTTGATCCCCAGCACGGGGTCCATCTGGACGGCGACCTTCAGCGACATGGGCTTGACCTTCTCGGCGGTGATGAGGGGTGTTTAGGCGCAGGGTCGCGCCGCGTGAATACGGCGCGTGTTGCGGACTCAGGACGGCGGATCGCCCTTGAGGGCCAGGGCGCGGGCGTAGAGGTCCCGCCGCGACAGGC
>CAIXWN010000184.1 GCA_903923135.1 uncultured Caulobacteraceae bacterium
AGGACTGGCGACGCATACACACCCGCTACGACCGCTGCGCGCACACCTTCATGTCCGCCATCTGCATCGCGGCAACCGTCATCTTCTGGCTATGATCAATGAGTCCTGAGCCTAGGTCGGCGACCGACGAATACGCCGTGATGATCGACACCCGCGATCCGCTGGACATCGGTCCAGCGGTCGGCGCAGTGGAAAACACCGCCTATGTGGACAGCTGGAAGACCTCAGGCGACGCCCCATGAAGCTGGCCTCGCTCAAGGGCGGCCGCGACGGCCGTCTGGTGGTGGTCACCCGCGACCTGGCCTGGTGTGTGGACGCTTCTCCGGTGGCGCCCACACTGCAGGCGGCCCTCGATGACTGGGAGGCGATCGCCCCCCAGTTGATGGCTCTTGCCGAGAGCCTTGAACACGGCGGCGTTCCGCGGCGACGGTTCCACGAACACGATGCGGCCTGCCCCCTACCCCGGGCGTACCAGTGGGTGGACGGCTCGGCCTACGTGAACCACGTCGTCCTTGTGCGGCAGGCCAGGGGAGCGGAGATGCCCGCGAGCTTCTGGACCGATCCCCTGATGTACCAGGGCGGTTCCGACGGCTTTCTGGGGCCTCGCGATCCGATCCCCCTGGGCGACGAGACCTTCGGCTGTGACTTCGAGGCCGAGGTCGCCGTGATCACCGACGACGTACCCATGGGCGCCGACCGGGACGCGGGCCTTGCGGCTGTCAGGCTGGTGATGCTCGCCAACGACGTGTCCCTGCGCAACCTCATACCCGGCGAACTCGCCAAGTCCTTCGGCTTCCTGCAAGCCAAGCCCGCCTCCGCCTTCTCGCCCGTCGCCGTGACGCCTGACGAACTCGGCGGCGCCTGGCGGGACGGCAAGCTGTGCCTGCCCATCAGAGTGGAGCTTAACGGGCGATCCTTTGGCGAACCGGAGGCAGGCGTCGACATGACGTTCGACTTCGGCCAGTTGATCGCCCATGCCGCCCGGACCCGCGCCCTTGCCGCCGGGACCATCGTCGGCTCCGGTACGGTTTCCAACAGGGGCGTTGACGGCGGCCCGGGAAAGCCCATAGGCCTCGGTGGCGTGGGTTACGCCTGTATCGCCGAACTCCGCTGCGTTGAAACGCTTCTCGATGGAGCGCCGGAGACTTCGTTCCTCAGCCCAGGCGATCAGGTCCGCATCGAGATGCGGGGCGAGGACCGACATTCGATCTTCGGGGCGATCGAGCAGACCGTCATCGAAGCGGCCTGATCCCGCCAGCCGTCGGCCGGCTCCGGTCAGTCTGCGGCCAAAGTCGCCGGATCGCCCTCGGTCACCGCCCCGCCAGCCACGACGGAGACGTAGATCCCGCAGTGCAGGTGGCCGTAGTGGTGATGCAGCGCGCCGACCAGGTCGATGTCCCGCTCGCCGGTGGCAGGGTCCACATGCGTCGCCATGCAGCGGACAATCGGTGAGAACACCTCGGCGGTCGCCTCGCCCAAGCGAACCCTCGACCCGACAGCGGCGTTCTCGATCCACGGCGCCCAGCCGTCCACATAGACATTGGCCCGAAATCGCAGCGGATCCACCGGCCGGCCGATCCGTTCGGCCAGATCCCTGACGCTGGCGAGATTGACGATCGACACATACCCCCGGGGATGATCTGTGAACCGATGCCCCGGCGCCTGGACGACCCTGAGCGGCCCCGAGGCCAACTCTCCCAGGCCCTCCGCCAGCCACGCCCCGAACGCTGTCCGGCCGGCCGGCTCCCCGAGAGCTCCAGCGAATCGTGGCCGGTCAGGCGCGACCGCGGTCAGAACGGTGGTGACCTCGTCATAGGCCGTTCGGATGCGGGCCACCTCGGCGATCTTGGCCAGCACTGTGAACTTCTGCTTGCTCAGCCACGCCGGGGTGACCGGATCGAATCCGGATGGTCCGTCCTCGATAGCGTAGAGGCGGTCGCAGGGAAAGAAGGCCCCTGGCGTGAGCGCCACCCCGCCCAGCCGCTCCGGGGTGAAGCCCTTCACCGGGTGACGCCAGAGGGAGGCAATGGGGCCTGAGCCCGCCAGGTCGGTCATGATCGGATCCGTCGCTGTGCGCCCTGAGAGCAGCCGGAGCCAGACCACGCCGCCGATTCTGCCTGCCCCTCAACCATCAGGAACACGAGGCGGCGGCCGGTCGCCGTGACAAGCCCGTCTGGCGCCGGAGCGCTTCCCATGTATTCTGCCCGCTGGCAGACGGGCGTAGACCCGACCGGACTGGGAGGCACAGATGGCTTTGGACACCTTGGAACGGGCGAGCGATTCGGGCGGACAGGAGACGCCGTTCGATCCGGAGGCCCTGCGGGAGAGATACAGACAAGAGCGCGACCGGCGACTGCGTCCGGAGGGCAATGACCAGTATGTCGAGGTCAAGGGAGACTTCAGCCACTACATCGACGATCCCTACGTCGAGCCGGGATTCACGCGAGCGCCGCTGACGGACGGCGTCGACGCCCTGATCATCGGCGGCGGTTTCGGCGGCCTGATGGCCGGCGCCCACCTGCGCAAGGCGGGCATCGAACGCATCCGCATCATCGAGAAAGGCGGCGACTTCGGCGGCACTTGGTACTGGAACCGCTATCCCGGCGCCCAGTGTGACATCGAGGCCTATATCTACCTGCCGCTGCTGGAGGAAACCGGCTTTCTGCCGAAGGAGAAGTACAGCTACGCCCCGGAGATACTCGCTCACGCCCGACGCATCGGCGAGCATTTCGACCTCTATCGCGATGCCTGTTTCCAGACCCAGATCGCCGCGGTCACCTGGCTTGAGGAGGAGTCCCTCTGGCTGGTGACCACCAACCGCGACGACCGAATCCGGGCTCGCTACGTGGTGATGTCCAACGGGCCGCTCAACCGGCCCAAACTCCCCGGAATTCCCGGCATCGACCGCTACCGCGGTCATAGCTTCCACACCAGCCGCTGGGATTACGGGTACACCGGCGGCGACACCACGGGCCACCTCGACCGGCTGGCCGACAAGAGGGTGGCCATCATCGGCACCGGCGCCACGGCCGTTCAGTGCGTGCCCCACCTGGGCCGTCACGCCAGGGAACTCTACGTCTTTCAGCGCACGCCGTCGTCGGTGGACCTGCGCGGCAACAGCCCGACAGACCCAGCCTGGGCGGCGAGCCTGACGCCTGGATGGCAGAAGCGCCGGATGGACAACTTCAACCTGCTGGTCAGCGGCCTGCCCCAGTCAGAGGATCTGGTCAGCGACGGCTGGACGGACATCATCCGCAACCTGTCAGCCATGGTCCCGGCGCGTATGGCCGAGGGTTCGGCGATGAAGTTGGAAGATCTGGCCCGCGAGGTGGAGCTGGCGGATTTCCGCAAGATGAACCAGATCCGCGCCCGGGTGGACGCCACGGTCCGGGACCCGAAGACCGCCGAGGCGTTGAAGCCCTGGTACAGGCAGTTCTGCAAGCGCCCAACCTTCAACGACGACTACCTGACGACCTTCAATCGACCCAATGTCACGCTGGTGGACACGGTTGGCAGGGGGGTCGATTCGGTCGCCGAAACGGGCCTGATCTTCGACGGCGTGCACTATGAGGTCGACTGCATCATTTTCGCCACCGGCTTTGAGGTCGGCACCGCCTATACGCGGCGAGCAGGCTTCGAAGTCATCGGGCGCGGCGGCCAGACCCTGAGCGACTACTGGGCCGGCGGCATGAAGACCTTGCACGGGTTCTACAGCCACGGTTTTCCCAACTGCTTCCACCTCGGCGTCACCCAGAACGCGCTCACGGCCAACTTTCCCCACATGCTGGACGAACAGGTGCGGCACGTGGTCGAATTGATCCAGCAGGCCGCGGCGCGCCAGGCCCGGACGATCGAGCCGACCGTCGAGGGTGAGGCCGGCTGGGTGGAAACCATCCGCAGCAGCCCGCAGATGAACCAGGAATTCCGCCGCGACTGCACGCCCGGCTATTACAACGGCGAAGGCGTCGTCAGCGACGGGCGGGGCATCTTCGACGAACTCTACGGCCCGGGACCCGTGGCCTTCTACGACCTGGTCCGGCAATGGCGGTCGGAGGGCGGATATGAGGGGCTGAGGATCGCCTGACCCGCCGCAGCCATCCGGTTGACGTCGCAGCGTCAACTTCGTTCAGATCAGCGGCTCCCTCGAAGAGGGGCCGCCAGCAAGAGGAAACGCCATGGCCGTAAAGACTTTTCCCGTGGAAGCGTCCCACATCCTGATGTTCGCCAGGTCGGTCGGCGACGGCAACCCGGTTTACGCCGACGCGGACTACGCCCGCACGACCGAAGCGGGCGGGATCATCGCCCCGCCCACTTTCGCCCAGGCCAGCGCCCAGTTCGACCCCGATTACTTCCTTCGGCCCAAGCCCGGCAGGCCCTGGTTCGGATCGGGAAAGAATCCGACCGGCCTGGTTCGGGAGGAAGGCGGCGGCGGCGGTGGGGCGGCGGCGGGGCTGCACGCTGAACAGCACTTCGAATACCACCGTCACCTGAAGCCCGGCGATGTGCTCACCGCGACAAGCCTGCCCGGGAAGACCTGGGAAAAGGAAGGCCGGAGGTCCGGGAAGCTCATCTTTTCCGAATCCGTGACGGAATACCGAGACCAGAACGGTGAACTGGTGATTACGGCCCGCGGCGTCGGCGTGCGCACCGAACGCCCAGTCGATCAGAAATAGGAGGGTCCCTTGGCCTTGAAAGCGAGCGACCTGAAGGTCGGCGACACCCACACGGCGCGACTGGTCGATGACCTTAAGCGCACCCAGATCGTGCAATACGCGGGCGCCTCGGGCGACTACAATCCGCTGCACAGCGACGAGATCTTCACCACCAAGGTGGCGGGTTACCCGTCAGTTTTCGCCCACGGCATGCTGACCATGGGCATGACGGGCAAAATGCTCACCGACTATGTCGGTGACGCCCGGCTGACAAAGTACGGGGTGCGCTTCACCAGCCAGGTCTGGCCCGGCGACACCCTTGACTCCACGGCCACGGTCAAAGCTCTGACCGAGCGCGACGGAGTCAGACTGGTGGAACTCGACGTCAGGACCGTGAACCAGAACGGCGTCGAGGTGCTCAGCGGCTACGCCGAGGCCCGTGTCGACTAAGCCTCTGCGCCGCCGGACCACCCGTCAGCGGACCGGGTTCGACCCGGGCTCATCCCGGCGGGTGAACCGGACGCGGAGTTCCTTCATCGGGTGCAGCAAAAGGCTAGGGTGGTGCGGTGGCTCAGGCAGCGGGCGAGCCAGCTCGATATCCCCTAGTCGCGCCAGAAGCGCGGTGAAACCGGTGAGCAGCTCCTGCTTGGCCAGGAGGCGACCGACGCAGAAATGCGTGCCGTTGCCAAAGGCCAGATGCGCGGCGGCGTTCTTGCGCTCGATATCGAAAACGTGCGGGCACTCGAATTTCGACGGGTCGTGGTTGGCCGCGCCATAACGCACGATCAGGGTCGCGTCCTTGGGGATCACCGTTCCGCTGACCATGACATCGCGCGTGGCGCGACGAACCAACCCCTGCACGGGACTTTCGTAGCGTAGCGCCTCTTCGGTGAAGTTGCGGATCAAATCCGGGTTCGCCCGCAGCTTGGCCATCTGGTCCGGATGGCGGAGCAGCAGCCAAAGTCCGTTCGAAAGGGCGCTGATCACCGTGTCGTAGCCCCCCGAGATCAGTTGGTGCATGAGGTTCTGAAGCTCATGCATGGACAGCGGCTCCTCGCCCTCGCTGGTCGCGTGGACCAGGGCCGATATCATGTCGGGTCTGGGATCCGTGCGGCGGCTCTCGAACATTGTCGCCAGAAAATGCTGCATTTCCAGTTCGGTCTCGGCCACCTCCACGAGTTCGCTCTCGGTCAGAGGAACCATCGCCGGAGCCAGGATTGAGTCCGCCCAACGCTTGAAGGTGCCGACATCGTCACGGTTCAGTCCGAGCTGTTCGGCGATAATGATCCCTGGCATCGGCAGGGCGAATTCGGAGACGAACTCGCATTCCCCGCTGTCGATGAAGCCGTCAATCAGGCTGTTGGTGACAGCCTCGATGTGGGGGATCAGGGCGTTCACCCGCTGGATGTTGAATACCTGATCGAGCAACCGGCGATACCGCCCATGCTGAGGCGGATCGGTGCGCTGCAGGGTCTGGACGTGGGCCCAGCCCCGCTCTTTGAGGATTCGGTGATGAATATGATAGATAGAGCCGTTCACCCCGCCGGCGGCGATGGTGTCGTTGGAAAAGGTTTCGGGATCGCGCAGCACGGCGCGCACGTCGTCGTAGCGGCTGATCACATATATACCGGTCTCGGGCATGAGATAGACCGGTCGCTCCTCATGCAGCAGGGCGTAGAACGGTCGCGGATTGCTCTGGACCGATGGGTCCAGAAGGCTGAAATCCTCCACCCTTGCGTTCATCACGTGCCTCCCGCGGACTCAACGCGGGCCTGATTGCCGCGGCTGTAATCGTGTAACGGTGTAGCGTATTCTTGGCTGCCGCGCGACAACCTGCCTCAAGTCTGGCCCGACCCGTCAGTCGGCGATGGGGCGTCCGATCCAGATCTGCTGGCTGCGGGCGAGCAGTTCGCCGGTCGCCGAGAACAGGGCTGTTCCAGCCACCCGCTTTCGACCGCTCGCCTGGACCGGCCAGGCGGTGACAATGCACGTCTCGCCGGCCGCCGGCCGACGCAGTATCTCGCAGGTCATGGTGCCCAACAGGCCCGCTCCCCCGCCCTGGTCCACCCAGGCGACTGAGCCGGGACAGTCCAGCGCCGCCCAGACAGCGTCAAGCCGCGCAACCCCATCCGGACCGGCGAAATTGGCGTGAACCCTCCAAAGTCCCGCAACCAGACCCGGCTCGCCGGCGTGAAGCCGGCCGACGAAGACCCGCAGGCCGTAGCCCTCTTCGAGGGCGTCGGCGCAGGTGAAGCAGACCGGATGGAACGGCCCGGACAGGCCGACGAAGCCGCGTCCGGCGACCTCGGCTTCGGCGAGGGTCGGCGGCGCCGGCGGAATAGGGAAATCCGCGGGATCGCCGGGCCGGGCCTCGGCGATCAGCTGTCCGTCCAGGCCGGTCAGTCGCGCGATCCCGTTCCTGCGAACGACCCGCAAGGGCGTGTCGAGGGCGATGGGCGCCCGCAGGACCCCTGTGACCACCGACGCGCCCAGGCCCCCCGCAAGAAGGCCGCAGACATAGCCGCCATTGCCCGAATTGGGCGGTCCGCGGAACTGCGGGGTGACGATGACCTCTGCGACGAGGTCGGGTGCGGCGATGTTGAAGGTCAGGCTGCGGCGGCCCGTGGCGGTGGCGCGTCGTTGAGTCGCGCCACAAGCGCCTCGTACTGCGACCACAGTTCGGCCGGAAGGCGGTCCCCGAACCTCTCATAGGCTCCGGGGATGAGGGCCGCCTCCTCGCGCCAGATCTCGGGGTCGACCGTGAGCAGCAGGCTGAGTTGTTCCGGGGTCAGCGACAATCCGCTGACATCCAGATCCTCCGGCGTCGGGAGACGGCCGATCGGCGTATCCTGGGCGCCCACACGACCTTCAAGTCGATCGACAATCCACTTTAGCACGCGGCTGTTGTCGCCAAAGCCGGGCCAGACGAACTTTCCCCGGGCGTCCTTGCGGAACCAGTTGACGAAGAACAGGCGCGGCAGCTTGGCCGGATCGGCGCCGGCGCCAACCTTCAGCCAGTGACTGAAGTAGTCGCCCATGTTGTAGCCGCAGAAGGGCAGCATGGCGAAGGGGTCGCGGCGCAGCTCGCCAACACGGTTCTCGGCGGCGGCCGTGCCTTCCGAGGCGACATTGGAGGCCAGGAACACGCCGTGGTTCCAGTCAAAGGCCTCGGTGACCAGTGGTACGGCGCTGGCGCGGCGACCACCGAACAGGATCGCCGAGATGGGCACGCCGGCAGGGTCCTCCCACTCCGGCGCGATGGACGGGCATTGGCCGGCGGGCGCGGTGAAGCGGGCGTTGGGATGGGCCGCCGGCTCTCCGCCAGGTGACCAGGGGGCGCCTTTCCAGTCGGTCAGGCCCTCGGGGGGAGAGTCGGTGAGCCCCTCCCACCACACGTCGCCATCCGCCGTGAGGGCCACGTTGGTAAAAATGGTGCTTTCGGACAGCGTTGCGATCGCGTTGGGATTGGTGGCGTGCCCCGTGCCCGGCGCCACGCCGAAGAAGCCGGCTTCCGGATTGATGGCGCGCAGACGCCCGTCCTCCCCGAAACGCATCCAGCAGATATCGTCGCCCACCGTCTCCGCTTTCCAACCCGCAAGGGTTGGCTGCAGCATGGCGAGGTTGGTCTTGCCGCAGGCGCTCGGGAAGGCCGCCGCCACATAGTGCGAAGCGCCTTCAGGCGATGTCAGCTTGAGGATGAGCATGTGCTCGGCCAGCCATCCTTCGTCGCGGGCCATGACCGAGGCAATGCGCAGCGCGTAACATTTTTTGCCCAGCAGAGCGTTGCCGCCGTAGCCAGAGCCGTAGGACCAGATCTCGCGGGTCTCGGGATAGTGGACGATGTACTTTGTCTCGCTGCACGGCCAGGCGACGTCCGCCTCGCCGGGGGCAAGGGGCTTGCCGACGGTATGCACCGCCGGCACGAAGAATCCGTCCTCTCCCATGGCGTCCAGGGCCGCCTGACCCATTCGCGTCATGATCTTCATCGAAACCGCCACATACGGGCTGTCGCTGATCTCGACGCCCAGGGCGCTGATCTTCGAGCCGATAGGGCCCATGCAGAAAGGCACCACATACATGGTGCGCCCGCGCATGCAGCCATCGAAGAGGGCGGTCAATTCCGCCCGCATCCCCGCGGGCTCGCGCCAGTTATTGCTCGGGCCGGCATCGATTTCGTTTTCCGAACAGATGAACGTCCGGCTTTCCACCCGAGCGACGTCTCGAGGGTCGGAGGCCGCATAGAAGCTGTTGGGGCGTTTTTCCGGGTTCAGGGCCTTGAGCGTTCCGGCCTTGACCATCTCGGCCGTCAGGGCCTGCCATTCCGCTTCCGAGCCGTCACACCAATGCACCTGGTCGGGCTTGGTCAGGGCGGCGATATCCCGGACCCAGGCGACCAGACGGGCGTGGCGTGTTGGCGCGGGATCGAGCCCCGGAATGGTGCTGTGGATCAAGGCTACATCACTGTCCGGCATCGGCCACCTGGCTCTTGGGTCGTCCGCGCCCAACGACGCAGTTCAATGGGAGGGTCTGTTAAGACCCCGGAACGCTTATCGCAATGTCGCGTTCAACCGATCGAGCGCCCCGGAGCCCGGAATCAGCACTTCATCGCTCAAAGCGTTCAACGGTGTCCGCACCGTGCCCAGATGGTGATGCAGGTCCTCCGCGGTCGGGTCGACGTAGATCAGCCCGGTGAGGATCTCACCCCGCGCGTGATGGGTCTGCAGGCGGGTCACAGCGGCAAGCTTGTCGGTGGGATCATAGTCATCGGGCAGCTTGCTGAGTCTGATCACGGAACCGTCGTGCTGGGTGACAAGTTCCACGGTGCCCGGCTCGTGCTCGATCCGGATCTCCCGTCGGCCAAGGATGACGTCCAGGCGGTTGACCGTCGCATTGTGCTCACGGACGTAGTCGAAGCTCTTGGTGGAGCCCTTGTGGTTGTTGAACTGGATACAGGGGGAGATAACGTCGATGAACGCCGCGCCACGGTGATTGAGCGCCGCCTTGATCAACGGCGTAAGCTGGGCTTTGTCGCCGGAGAAACTGCGGCCGACAAAGGTGGCGCCCAGTTGCAGGGCCAGGCCGACCAGATCGATGGGTTCGTCGGTGTTGATCACACCCTTCTTCGACTTCGATCCCTTGTCCGAGGTCGCCGAGAACTGGCCCTTGGTGAGACCGTAGACCCCGTTGTTCTCGACGATGTAGGTCATGTTCACGCCGCGCCGCATGGAGTGACAGAACTGGCCAAGGCCGATGGAGGCGCTGTCCCCGTCGCCTGAAACTCCGAGATAGATCAGGTCGCGATTGGCCAGGTAGGCCCCGGTGAGGACCGAAGGCATGCGCCCGTGGACGCTGTTGAAGCCATGCGAGGCGCCGACGAAATAGTCCGGCGTCTTCGACGAGCATCCGATCCCCGACATCTTGGCCAGGCGATGCGGCGGCAGGTCCAGATCGTAACAGGCCTGGATGATCGCGGCTGAAATCGAGTCGTGTCCGCAGCCGGCGCACAGGGTCGAGACCTTCCCCTCGTAATCGCGCCGGGTGAATCCCAGACCATTTGTCTCGAGTCTGGGGTGATGAAGACGGGGCTTGGTAATATAGGTCAACGAACCATCTCCTCGACCGGGCCGCCGGATCGGGCCTGCAGCGCCCTCATGATCTCGCCGGTGATGAATCGGGCGGTGATCGGCGCTCCGTCGTAGTTCAGCACCGGCGCCAATTTCGCCGGGTCAACGCCGCCCTCGTTCATGATCAGCGTCCGAAGCTGAGCGTCACGGTTCTGTTCGACCACAAAAACGGTCTCGTGCGCGGCAATGAACTCAAGCACCTCGTCACTGAACGGGAATGCTCTGATCCGCAGAGCGTCCACATGAATGTCGTCCGCCTCCAGAGCCGTCAGGGATTCGTGCATGGCCGGGGTCGTCGAGCCGAAATAGATCACCCCGTGTGGGGTGGCGCGTCGGGCGGGACGCAGAACCGGCGCGGGAACCTGAGTCTTGGCGGTTTCGAACTTCTTCAGCAGCCGCTCCATGTTGGCGACGTAGACACGCCCTTCCTCGCTGTACCGTGCATCAGGATCGCGCGAGGTGCCGCGCGTGAAGTAACCGCCGCGGGTCGGGTGCACGCCCGGCAGGGTGCGGAACGGGATGCCGTCCCCATCGACGTCGCGATAACGACCGAACGGCGTTCCGGCCTCAAGCGCCTCGTGGGTCATGATCTTCCCGCGGTCCAGACGGCGCTGATCGTCCCAGGTGAACGGCCGGCACAGCCACTCGTTCATGCCGATGTCGAGGTCGAGCATGACGAAGACGGTCGTCTGCAGGCGGTCGGCCAGGTCGAACGCTTGGGCGCCCATTTCGAAGCACTCGGTGGGGTCTTCGGGGAACAACAGGACATGCTTGGTGTCGCCGTGTGACGCGTAGGCCGCCAGCAGGATGTCGGACTGCTGGGTTCGGGTCGGCATGCCGGTTGACGGCCCGCCGCGCTGAACGTCGAAGATCACCGCCGGGATCTCGGCGAAATAGGACAGGCCGATGAACTCCTGCATCAAGGATATGCCCGGACCGGAGGTGCAGGTGAACGCCCGCGAACCATTCCAGCCGGCGCCAACGACGATGCCGATCGAGGCGATCTCGTCCTCCGCCTGGATAATCGCGTAACGCGTCTCGCCGGTATCGGCGTCCATCCGGAAGTCCTGGCAATAGCTGGTGAAGGCCTCGGCGACGGAGGTTGACGGGGTGATCGGATACCAGGCGCACACTGTGGCCCCGCCGTAGACCGCTCCCAGACCGGCAGCGTTGTTGCCTTCGATATAGATGCGGTCGCCCACCTTGTCGGAACGACGCACCTTCAGGCCCACCGAGCCCAGCAGAGGCTCCACATAGTCGCGGCCCATGGCCAGGGCCTCGAGATTGGGTCGGATAAGCCTGTCCTTGCCCTCAAACTGTTCGGCGATGAGGGTCTCGTTGACCGCCGGGTCGATCCCAAGCAGGGCGCCCAGGGCGCCAACATAGATGATGTTCTTGAAAAGCTGCCTTTGCCGCGGATCCGCATAGGCGGCGTTACACAGCGCTGTCAGCGGAACGCCCAGCACGGTGATGTCATCGCGCATCTCGGCGTGCGGCAGCGGCTTGGTGGAGTCGTAGAACAGGTATCCGCCCGGCTCGATCTCGGCCAAGTCGCGCGCCCAGGTCTGCGGGTTCATCGCCACCATCAGGTCGACGCCGCCCCGGCGTCCGAGGTGCCCGGCCTCGCAAATTCGCACCTCGTACCAGGTCGGCAGGCCCTGAATGTTCGACGGGAAGATGTTTCGGGCCGCGACCGGCACGCCCATGCGGATGATTGATTTGGCGAACAGACCGTTGGCGCTGGCCGAGCCGGATCCGTTCACATTGGCGAACTTCACGACGAAGTCGTTCACCGACCGCAGGGGAGCGACCCGGTCCTGAAGGGTGGAGGGCTGAACTAGTTGCTGCACGCGGCCTCCGCATGAGTCATGTTGAGCAGGAATTTCTGCATGTCCCACGCCCCCGTGGGACAACGTTCGGCGCAAAGGCCGCAGTGCAGGCAGACGTCTTCGTCCTTCACCATGATCCGCCCGGTCTTCAGGGTGTCGGAGACATAGAGGTCCTGACTGAGATTGAGCGCCGGCGCCTTGAGCCGACTACGCAGGTCAGCTTCGTCACCGTCCATCGTGAAGGTGATGCAGTCCATCGGGCAGATGTCGACGCAGGCGTCGCACTCGATACACAGTGGCTCCTTGAACACGGTCTCGATGTCGCAGTTCAGGCAGCGCTCAGCCTCCTGGAATCCGGTTTCACCGTCAAAACCGAGTTCCACCTCGAGACGCACGTTTCTCAGGGATTCGGCCTTGTCGCGCATGGGCACGACGTGTCGATGTTGCATCGAGACATCGTTGTCGTAGCTCCACTCGTGGATGCCCATCTTCTGGCTGACCAGGGTCACACCTGGGTCCGGCCGGATCGAGGGGTCCTCGCCCTGACAGAAGCGATGGATCGAGATCGCCGCATCGTGGCCGTGCGCCACGGCCCAGATAATATTCTTCGGGCCGAAGGCCGCGTCACCACCGAAGAACACCTTCGGATTGGTGGAGGCGAAGGACGCCTCGTTGACCACCGGCATGTCCCAATCGTTGAACTCCAGGCCCGCGTCGCGCTCGATCCACGGGAAGGCGTTCTCCTGGCCCACGGCCACCAGCACATCGTCGCATTCCAGATGAACGTCCGGTTCGCCTGCCGGCAGCAACTTGCGGCGTCCCTTGTCGTCATAGACCGGCGTGACCTTTTCGAAAGTCACCCCGGTCAGGCGACCGGCTTCGTGCGTGAAGGCCTTGGGAACCAGAAAGTTGAGGATGGGTATATCCTCATGCATGGCGTCTTCTTTTTCCCACGGCGAGGCTTTCATCTCTTCGAAACCCGACCGCACGACCACCTTCACATCATCACCACCCAGCCGGCGGGAGGTCCGGCAACAGTCCATGGCGGTGTTGCCGCCGCCCAGAACGATCACCCGTTTCCCGATCTTGTCGACGTGGCCGAACGAGACGTTCGACAACCAGTCGATGCCGATGTGGATGTTGGCGGAGGCCTCACGACGCCCGGGAACGTCCAGGTCACGACCGCGCGGCGCGCCCGAACCAATGAAGATCGCATCGAAGTCCTGGGCCAACAGGGCCTTGAGGCTGTCGACCCGTTCGCCCAGACGCATGACAGGGCCCATGCCGGTGATGTAGCCCACCTCCTCGTCGATCACCGATTCCGGCAGGCGGAAACGGGGGATCTGACTGCGAACCATGCCGCCGGCCTTGGCGTCGCCATCGAAGACATGGATCTCATAGCCCAGGGGGGCGAGATCGCGGGCGACTGTCAGCGACGCCGGTCCGGCCCCGACGCAGGCGATCTTTCTGCCGTTGCGGACCGATGCCGGGGCCGGCAGGCGATCACGGATGTCGTCCTTGTTGTCAGCGGCCACCCGCTTGAGCCGGCAGATGGCCACCGGCTCGCTCTCCACACGGACACGGCGGCAAGCCGGCTCGCACGGCCGGTCGCAGGTCCGCCCGAGGATCCCCGGGAAGACGTTCGACCGCCAGTTGACCATGTAGGCGTCGGCATAGCGCCCGTCGGCGATGAGCCGGATGTATTCAGGAACGGGAGTGTGGGCGGGACAGGCCCACTGACAATCCACAACCTTGTGAAAATAATCCGGGGACTTGATGTCGGTAGGCCGCAACGCGCCTATCCCTCACTTTCATTTCCTCCGCCGCTTGGCGGGCATTTTGAGTCGCTCCTCCGCCGGAGCGTTGCGGCGGGTTCTAGGGCGATTGGCGAGGCGGCGCCAGCCTCTTGCCTGACTGCTCCTGCAAGGTTTTTCCTGACGACGCAGGGGCAGCCTCTGGCGTTGATCGCCAATCCGAGGCCGTCGCGCCGTACAGTGCGACGATATCGCTCAGTTGCTGCCCCAGCGCTTCCACCCGTGCGAGGCTCGCCCGACGCCAGGTGCGGTCGGCGACGACCACGCTGACCAGGGGCGCGCCGCCAAGACGGTAGGCCGAGCGGGCGTCCTCAAGCGAGGCCCGGGCTGTCTCCTCAGCTCGCCCGAGGGTCGTCAGACGCTCTTCGTCCTGTGCGAGCGCAGACAGCACATCGGAAACCTGCACAAAGGCGGTTATGACCGTCTGCCGATACTGTGCCAGTGAGGCGCGCGCCTGAGCCTGCGCCGCGCGGCGGTCGGCCCGGATCTGGCCGCCGTCGAACAACGGTGCGGTCGCCGCCGGGCCGAAATTGTAGGCCGTCGCCCCGAAACCGAACAGGGAGCCCGGGGTGAGGCCTTCCTGGCTCAGGCCTGCGACCAGACGAACATCAGGATAGAGCCTCGCCGTCTCCATGCCGATCACTGCGGTATCGGCGTGCAGTTGCGCCTCGGCGGCCTGGATGTCCGGCCGGCGGCGAGCCAGCGCCGAGGGCAGATCCACCGGAATCGCCGCCGGCAGCGTAAATTCACTCACTGTGAAATCGGGAGGGGACCATTGGCTGGGCGCCTCGCCGACCAGCAGCGCCAGGGCGTGTCGCGCCTGGGCCAGTTGCTGTGTTAGCTGAGGCAGAAGCGCCAGATCCTGTTGCAATTGCAGCTTACCGCCCAGACCAGCGGACGGCGCCGAACCGCCCTCCTCCTCGGCCCGGTGGACGATGTCGATCGACTTGCGATCATCGACGATGAAGCCCTCGACCGTCTGGATCTGGGCCCGCAGGGCGGCGATGCGCACCGCCTGCAGCGCCACATTGCCTGTCAGGGTCAGGTAGGCGGCATCCGCCTTGAATCCTTGCGCCTGAGCCGCGGCCAAGGCCGCCTCAAGCCGCCGGCGTCCGCCGCCCGCGATGTCCAGGTCGTAGCTGACGGTCGGACCGATGTTGTAGAGGCTGATGGTCGGGCTCGGGAAACCCGCGAATCCGAAGGCGGAGGTGTTGATCCTCTGCCTTTGGAACGAGGCGCCCATGGCGGCGTCAGGCCCGAGAGCCCCGCGATCGCGCTCAGCCTGCGCCCGCGCCTTTTCCAATGTCGCCTGCGCCGAGGCCACTGTCTGGTTATTGGCCAGGGCCCGCGTCATCACCTGGTCGAGCGCCGGCGAGCCGAGCGCCCGCCACCAGGGCCCCGAAACCCGGGTGTCTGCGTTCAGCACCGCCCGGGCCGGAGCCTGGTCTCCTGCGCCGGCGTAGCCGTTTGCCGGCGGAGGCAGGGGTGGCGAAAACTTCGGACCGACGGCCGCGCAGCCACTGAGCGTCAGACCGGCCGCCACGGCCACTCCGAAACACAGGGCGCCGGGCGTGCGCCTGTTGCGGCCGGGTCTTCGGCTGAACACGCCAGGATCGGTGATGATCACCGGATCAGCGTCCGGCGACAGGGTGGCCGGGACCGGCAACGTCCACGGTGATTTTCGCCGAAAGGCCGGCGCGGGAAACCACCTCCGGCGGCGCCTTGTCAAAGGCGATCCGCACCGGCAGCCGCTGCACCACCTTGACCCAGTTGCCGGTCGCGTTCTGCGCCGGCAGGGGCGAGAAGCTGGAACCGGCGCCCGGGCTGAAGCTGGCCACGTAGCCGTCCAGGGCGCGGCCGCCCAAGGCGTCGATGTTGATCTTCGCCCGCTGGCCGACCCGCATCTTGGCCAGCTGGTTTTCCTTGAAGTTCGCCTCCACCCAGGGGTCGCCCGAAAGCAGGTAGAAGACGGTCTGCGAGGCGTTGATATAGGCGCCTTTCTGCAGCTGGTCGACGCGCGTCACAACACCATCGGCAGGCGCGATCACCACCGCGTGGACAAGGTCGAGCTGCACCGATTCCAACGCGGCCTTGGCTTGCATCACAGCCGGATAGAGATCGGCATTCTTGTCGCCGCCGCCGAGATTGGCCAGGGCGGCGTCACTCTGCTGACGGGTCACCGCCACCTGGGCGGCGGCGAGATCCGCCGCATGGTGAGCGTCGGAGGCCTGTTGCCTTGAGGAGATCCCGGCGGCGACAAGAGCATCCTGCCGCTCCGCCTCACGCACGGCGTAGTCGCGCGTCTGCATCGCCGAACCCAACAGCAGTTTCTGCTGATCCAACGTCGACTTCAGCCCCACCACCTGCAGGCGGGCGGCGGCCAGAGCGGCCTCGCTGCGGTGCAGGGCGGCGTTGATGTCAACCGGGTCGAGCTTGAACAGCACCTGCCCGGCTTTCACGCGCTGGTTTTCCGTAACGTCCACTTCGATCACCCGGCCGGCAATTGAAGCGCTGATTGGCGACTTGGCCGCCTGGATGTAGGCGTCATCCGTGGTCTCGCTCTTGCCGCCGGTGATGACGAGGAACGCCAATCCGCCGGCGATGAGCACGGGAACGGCCAGCATCAGCGGCCAGCGCCAGCGCGTCAGTCGACGGCGACGGGCGGACTGCGGCTCGGAGGCGTCCAGACTGCTCAAGAGATCACGCGCTCCAACACCTTAGAGTCCGCCGGTTTCGGCCAGGGCCACGCCACCGTCGACGGCGATGGTCTCACCCACCACATAGTCACCGGCGCGCGACGCCAGGAAGATCGCCGCGCCGGCCATATCCTCGTCCGCGCCTATACGGCGGCTCGGAATGCGGCGCGCCAGCACGTCGCCGTGGTCGCGCGCATCCCGATTCATGTCCGACGCAAAGGCTCCCGGCGCGATTGCGCTGACCACGATACCGTCGCGGATCAGCCGTGAGGCCATCTTACGGGTCAGGTAGATCAGGCCCGCCTTGGATGCGTGATAGGAATAGGTGTCCTGCGGGTTGAGGCGGATGCCGTCGATAGAGGCGATGTTGATCACCTTCGCCGGCCGGTCCGCCGATGATGCGGCGGCCAGGGCACGATGGAGCGCCTGGGTCAGGAAGAACGGCGACTTCAGGTTGAGGTTCATGACCTTGTCCCAGCCGCTCTCCGGGAAGGTCTCGAACGGCGCGCCCCAGGCGGCGCCGGCGTTGTTCACCAGGATGTTTAGTCTCGGCTCGAGTTCCATGAGTCGGATGGCCAGCGCCTGGCAGCCGTCCACCGTGGAGACGTCCTGCGGCAGGGAGCGGCAGTCGCCGCCCGCTCGGGCCAGGTCCGCGGCGGCGGCATCGCAGGCCTGCGCCTTGCGCGATGAGATGTAGACCCGGGCGCCCTGGTTGAGGAAACCTTCGGCTATCATCCGGCCGATGCCGCGAGAACCGCCTGTGACCAGAGCCACGCGTCCCTCAAGGGTGAACAAATCCCTGCGCATGCCGACCCGCAACGTCCCTTCTCACTTACTGCCGTGGCGTGACCCATGCATCGCCATGCCGTCAAGCGCCTTTATGAACGTTGTTCATTCAGCCCGTGAGACACCGGCAGGCTGGCCGGCGTCGCCGCGGGCGTTTTTCAGGCGTGGCTGCCTGCCGGAAATTCGAGCACGATCTTGCCGAAATGCTCGCCCTTGCGCATCGCCTCGAAGGCGGCGCGGGCCTCGGTGAACGGGAAGACCTTGTCGACGACAGGGCAGATCTGCTGCAACTTGATCGCCCGGCACATGGCCTCGAACATCGCCCGCGAGCCCACCTGGACACCCTGCAGGCGGGCCCCGGTGGTGATCATCGATCCCATCTGCAGAGGCTCGGCTGGGCCGCCGAGCACGCCGATGATCGCGATATGCCCCATGAGGCCGATGGCCCGCAGGCTTTGCGTGAGAGTCCCCGCGCCGCCGACCTCCATGACAAAGTCGACGCCTCGGCCGCCGGTCAGGGCCCGCGCCGCAGCGCCCCAGTCCGGCGTCGTGCGATAGTTGATCAGATGATCGGCGCCCAGAGCCCGGGCCCGCTCAAGCTTCTCATCCGACGACGAGGTGACGATGGTGCGGTAGCCGGCGGCGCTGGCGAACTGAAGACCGAAAATGGATACGCCGCCGGTGCCCTGCAGCAGCACGGTGTCGCCCGGTTGCAGGCGGGCGTCCTCGAACAGGGCCCGCCAGGCCGTAAGCGCGGCGCACGCCAGGGTGGAGACCTGGTGATCGCTGAGAAAGGCCGGGACCTTCGAGAGTCCGTCCTCGTGAAATGTCGCCAGCTCACGTCCGGCGCCCGGTATGGGCATGCCGAGCGCCGAGTTCTGGCTCTCCCGGGTCGACCGACCGCCCAGCCATTTCTGGAAGAACAGCGTGGACACCCGGTCGCCGGGAACGAAGCGCGAGACGCCCGGCCCCACCGCCTCAACCACGCCACAGCCGTCCGAAAAAGGCGTCAGGGGCAGCGGTGTGGCGCCGCGATAGACGCCCCCGACCATCAGCAGGTCGCGGTAATTGAGCGAGACCGCCCGCATGCGCACCAGGACCTCGTACGGGCCCGGCACAGGGTCTGGCAGGTCGACCACCCGAAGGTTCTCGACGCCCACCTGATCGACAAGTTGCAGAGCGCGCATTGCGGTTTCTTTCGTCCAGGATCAGGCCAGAGCCCCGGGAAGATCCAGTCGGCGGGCCTGCGCCATGCCTTGGTAGAGTTGCAGGATCTCCGCGTCGAGCGCCCGGTCCCAACGCATCTCTGCCGCCTCGTGCAGGTCGATCAGGGCGCGCCGGAGTTCGGCGTTGACCGCATCCATCCCGCTCCAGGTGTAGGCGTCAGGCAGGGCGAGGACGGCCGTCAGGCCGCCGTCGAGCGCGTCGTCGTAGTCTGCGGCAACCTTCTGGAACAAGGCGCGCATGGCTTCGTTTTCCCAGATCCGGGCGGCCGGACCCCGTTCGGCCTCCTGGGCGGCGAGCGTGGCCAGCATGGCCACGAGCCCCAGGCGATTGACCAGATAGTCGCCACCCGCCTCCGGGGGCTGCGGCGACGACAGCGCGATCGCCTGGCCGATGAGCACGTTGGGGAGGGTCGGAGTCATGCGGGGCCCATCTCTGCCAGGCGGGCGGCTAGGATCTCGTCCTGCCGTCGGGCGGTGTACCAGCCGGAAAAGGCCAGCACCGGTTCGGTCATGCCATGGTCGAGCCACGCCTTGGCCGACGATGTCCAGATGGCCTGGCCCTTGACCGATGCGAAGAGCGACCACCAGGCGAACGCCGTGGGGTCGATCTCGAGGCCGCTCGCACGACGCCAGATGTCCAGGGCCTCGTCGCGCGGAATCATGCCGGAGACTCGGGTCTCGCCTGGCGGCGTCCAGAGCGCGTCCATCGACCAGCCCAGATCCTCCAGGGGGTCGCCCAGATGCGCCATCTCCCAGTCGAGCAGCGCGATGATCCGGCCAGCCCCGTCATGCAGGAAATTGCCCGTTCGGAAGTCGCCATGCACCACCGCGATCTTTGTCGCCGGTGGCGGCGGATCACGATAGAGGCGGCGTATCGCCGCGCGGACGATCGGTTGCGGATGCGCCTCGTCGGCCTCGATGACGCCGGCCCAGTAGTCCAGTTCGCGCCGCCAGCAGCCGTCAGCCGCCGGGAGGGACATCGCCGGGGTGATCGGCAGGCCCTCGACC
This sequence comes from uncultured Caulobacteraceae bacterium, assembly GCA_903923135.1. GTDB lineage: Bacteria > Pseudomonadota > Alphaproteobacteria > Caulobacterales > Caulobacteraceae > Acaudatibacter > Acaudatibacter lapponiensis. Next base: position 19,636 of record CAIXWN010000184.1, read on the forward strand.
GACTCACCTGCGATGCGGCCCATGAAGGTGAAGAACTGCTGGCCTATCTGGGCGGCGTGATCGCCGTAGACGTCGGCGGCGAACGGACTGCCGGCCGTCCCGCCGTCCACCCGACCCATTATGAAGAACGGCCGTTCCAGCTCCGCGCCCTCCTCCTCCAGGATCAGGGCGTCCGGGGCGGCGACGTCTTTGCCCGCGAAGGACTGGATGGCCAGAAACTCCAGGCGGCGATCCGTGTCGATCAGACTTCCGGGCGGATCGCGACGGAGGATGAAGCCCTTTCGCTGCTCGTCGACAACCGCGTCGAAACCGTACGTCTCCCGACTGGCGCCGCCAGAGATCCGGAACAGCAGCGGCACGGTGGTCGGCGCGCCGGAGACACGGGTGAGATAGGCGGCCAGACGGTCGGCCAGACCGTCTGCGGGCGGGCTATCCGACACAGTCGCTCCTCCCGCCGACGCCGCAAGGGACGATCGGATCTTGGGTCAAGGTCATGACCATTTCCTCCTGTGGACGCGGACCCTAAGGTGACGCCGCCGGGGTGGCAATCGTGACGAAAGGTCAAGGGCGATGGGCAGGCGGGCATGGATCAGGCTGGCGGCGCTATCGGGGCTGGTCTCGGTCGCGGCCGGGGCGTTCGCGGCCCACGGAATCGCCGATCCGCTGTCCAAGGAGTTGCTTCGCACGGGCGCCCAGTACCAGGCCGTTCACGCCCTGGCGACGCTGGCCTGCATCGCGATTCTGCCGCTCGGGTCCCGCCAGGCGAACTGGGCGATGGGATTGTTCATGGTCGGCTCGCTGCTGTTCTGCGGCTCGCTCTATGCGCTGGCGCTTGGCGCCCCGCGGCTTCTGGGCGCGGTGACGCCGCTCGGCGGGCTGAGCTTTCTGGCGGGATGGGCGAGCCTTGCCTGGGCGGCCGCACGTCTGCCGCCTGACACCATGGTCTAGACCTTGCCCAGAGTCCTGTTCGGCTTCACTGTTGAGCCACACCACCAAACACTCATCTCCGAGGAGCCTGGATGTCCGCGCTTGAGAGCCTGATGCCGCCCGTGGCCTACGCCGAAACCAACGGTGTTCGCATGGCCTACTACGAGGTCGGTCCGCGGGCTGGCGTCCCCGTGATCTTCTGCCATGGCTGGCCTGAACTGGCGTTCTCCTGGCGTCATCAGCTCAAGGCGTTCGCGGCGGCGGGGCGCTGGGCGATCGCGCCTGACCAGCGAGGCTACGGCCTGACGACCCGGCCAGGGGCAGTGGAAGAGTACGATATCGAGAAGCTCAGCGGGGATCTGGTCGGCCTGCTTGATCACCTGGGCGTGGAAAAGGCGATATTCTGCGGCCATGACTGGGGCGGCATCGTGGTTTGGCAGATGGCCCTGCGCCATCCCGACCGCGTAGCCGGAGTCATCGGCGTCAATACCCCGTTCATGCCGCGCTCGCCTGCAGACCCGATCGCCATCATGCGCAAGCGCTTCGGTGAGAACATGTACATCGTCAACTTCCAAAAATACGGCGAGGCCGACGCCGTGCTGGCCGCCGACGTCGGCAAGGTGATGAACTTCTTCATGCGCAGACCGCTGCCTGGAACCCCGCCTCCCAGCGGCGGGCTCTCCGGCGGCCTAGGGGAGGAGCCGGCCGAGGCCGCGCCGCAGTCGACCTTCGCCATCCTGCCGATCCTTCAGGCCTGGAGCCCCGAATTCGATCCCCGCGAGCCGTTCCTGACCCCCGACGAAATGGCGGTCTTCGTGGAGACTTTCCAGGCGACGGGCTTCACGGGCGGCATCAACTGGTATCGCAACTTCACCCGCAACTGGGAGCGGTCGGCCCGGATCGTCGACCATGTGGCCGCTCCGTCCCTGATGGTGATGGCCGAACTCGACGCCGTGCTGCCGCCCTCGGCCGCCGACGGCATGGAGGCCTATGTACCCTGCCTGGAGAAGGTGCTGATCGCCGGCAGCGGCCACTGGACCCAGCAGGAAAAGCCCGCTGAGGTCAACGCCGCGATACTGGGCTGGATGGATCGCAGCTTTCCGACGTAAAAGGCGCAATGGATCGCACCTTCGGCATGACCCCGCCCCCACCCATGTCAGCCGGCGGCCGGCGGGGGCTGTACGTGGAGACCGAGCCGTTCGCCACGGGCTGGCTGCCGACCGGGACCGCCCACGAAATCTACTATGAGGAGTGCGGTGCGCGGGATGGCAAGCCCGTCGTCGTCCTGCATGGCGGCCCGGGCGGCGCGATCAACCCGACCATGCGGCGCTTCTTCGACCCGACCCGCTGGCGCATGGCCCTGTTCGACCAGCGCGGCTGCGGCCGGAGCCGTCCGAACGCGTCGCTGGAGGTCAATACCACCTGGGATCTGGTCGAGGACATCGAGCGACTCCGCCGACGTCTGGGCATTGAAAAATGGACAGTTTTCGGCGGATCCTGGGGATCAACCCTGGCTCTGGCCTACGCCATCCGACATCCTGACCGGGTGGCTGGCCTTGTCCTCCGAGGCGTGTTCCTGCTGACCGAACGCGAGGTGCGCTGGTTCTACCAGGACGGAGCGTCGATGATGTTTCCCGACGCCTGGGCGAGGTTCCTTGCCCCCATTCCGCTCAGCGAGCGCGGCGACCTGATGGCCGCCTATCACAGGCGCCTGACCGACCCGGACCGTCGCGTCCAGGCGCAGGCGGCGACGGCCTGGAGCCAGTGGGAAGGCGACACCCTCTCCCTGCGCGGGCCGCAGGCCCGGCCGGCCAAGTTCAGCGAGGTCGATTTCGCCATCGCCTTCGCCCGAATCGAGTGCCATTTCTTCGTCAACAAGGGTTTCTTCGAATCGGACGGCTGGCTGCTCGACAACATCGCCGCGGTGCGGGACATTCCCGGGTGGATCGTGCAGGGCCGGTTCGACGTGGTCACTCCGCTGGAGACCGCCTGGCGCCTCAAGCAGGCCTGGCCGGAAGCGAAACTGGAGGTGATCTGGGACGCAGGCCACGCCAGCACCGAGCCCGGGATCATCGACGCCCTGGTGCGGGCGACCGATCAGGCGCTCGGCTAGCCCCGCCGCGTCCCCGCGGCCTGCGCCGATCAGGGGTGGACCGCGATCCAGCCCTCCTGTTCGGCGGCCGCCGGCAGATTCTCATCGGTCCTGTCCGCCCAAGCGGCGCCGAACAGGGCGATGACCGCGTCAAGGGCGTCAGGAGACCCGGCCATCAGGGTTCGCAGACCTGAAGGCAGGGTCATCCGTTCCGCCAAGTGTTCGACGATCTCGCCCCGAACACCGCGCCCCGCCTCCGCGGAATAGCCCTGATGCGGGAGCCCCCACGTCTTCAACTGGGCCGCCGGAAACACCTCGGCGAGCCGCCCCGGTCCCGTCAGCGACCACGGCCAGCACGGCCGGCTGGACCTGGCGATCAGCGCCAGAGCCGCCACGGCGAAAGGCGCGCCGCCTCGCGGACCGTTCCAGAGCGTTGACCGCGTGTTGACGCCCCGCCCCTGCCAGTGACGTTCGACGGCGCGCAGAGGCTTGGCCGACACCAGGGGCCGTATGGCGGCAGCCAGATCGACCAGAGCCTGTCCTCTCGGAAAAGGGCGATCCGATGCGTTCGGCAAGGCGCCGACCCGATTGACCAGGTTCCTGTGACCGCCAGCGGGCATGTGGTCCTCTGGCAGGGAAAAAGGCGCATCGATCCCCGCCGCCGCATAATCGCCCTGCGCCAGCAGCGACACAAGGCGGCCGAACGCGTCGCCGGACCCCGGCAGGTCCTGAACCGGAACCAGACTGTCTAGGCGAAGGCCGTCGGCCCGCATGCGCGCCGTGGCGACCCACACCGTGGGACGACGGGTCCCCTCGCGCCACGGCAGGGCCCCGCCGGAGAAATCGATCCCGAGGTAGCGTGTGTTCATGGCGGCGGCTAGACGAACGCACCCTTGCCGCTGGTGACTTCGCTGTATCGATGCACCCGCACCGAAAGGACCAGCGCGAAACCCGCCATCATGGTGATCATCACGGTACCGCCGAACGACAACAGCGGCATAGGCACGCCCACCACCGGCGCAAGGCCCATGACCATGGCGCCGTTGATCAGCACACAGAGCGCGAAGGTGATGGCCACGCCCGCCGCGGACAACCGCCCGAAATGGCTGTGGGAGATCACCGCGGCGCGGAGGGTGACCACGATCACCGCAGCATAGAGCGCCAGCACCGTGGCGCAGCCCAGAAAGCCCAGTTCCTCGGCCATGGAGGCGAAGATGAAGTCGGTGGACTTCTCGGGCAGGAAGTTGAGCTGGCTCTGGGTCCCGAGGCCCAGACCCTTGCCCAGCAGGCCGCCTGAGCCGAGAGCGATCTCGGACTGGATGATGTGATAGCCGGCCCCGGACCGGTCCGCCTCCGGGTGCAGGAATGTCAGAAGGCGCGCACGCTGATAAGCCTTCAGCACAAAGGCGAAGGCGAGGGGCACGCCCGCCCCCATGGCGAGCAGGCCCACGCCCACCGCCCGCAGGCTGAGGCCGGCCAGGATCATCATCACCCCGCCCGTCGCGGCGATCAGGACCGCGGTGCCCAGATCGGGCTGGTGCGCCACCAGCGCGGCCGGCGCGCCGATCAGGGCGGCCGGGATCAGCAGCCACCATGACCAGCGGGCGCGATCGGCCGATAGGCCGTGGTAGAAACGGGCCAGGGCCATCACCAGACCCACCTTGATGAATTCCGACGGCTGGATCCGGATCGGCCCGACGTCAAGCCAGCGCTGGGCGCCCATGGTGGAGTGGCCCACAACGGCCACGGCGGCCAGCATCAGCAGGCCCAGGCCATAGACCGGATAGGCCATCGCGAACCAGACCCGCAGATCCACCGTGGCCATGGCGATCATCAGCGCGAAACAGACGCCATAAAGGATCAGGTGCCGCCCCGCCCAGGGCGACCAGGACCCCCCGGCGATGGAATAGAGCATCACCGCGCCGATGCCGGCGATGGCGGAGAGCAGCAGGCACAACAACCAGTCGATCTGACCCAGCTTGACGATCAGGCGGTCGCGCTCGCCCGGGCGGCTGATGGCGCTCGCGGTCACGTCGGCGCCCCCGGACCGGCCCCGCCCGCTGCGGAGCCGGACATCTGTGGAGGCAGGCCGGTGGGCATCGGCTGAGTGATGCGCGCACGCACCTGCGGATCCTTCAACAGAGCAACCCGCATGATCTGCGCCGCCTTGGGGGCTGCGGCCTCCGCGCCGAAGCCGCCGTGTTCCACCAGCACGCTCATGGCGTACCGAGGGTCGTCGTGCGGAGCGAAGGCAATGAACCAGGCATGGTCGCGCAGGGCCCAGGCGCCCTGGGCTCCATGGGCCCCCGCCCCGCCGCCGGTGTAATTGTGCGACTGGGCGGTGCCGGTCTTGCCGGCCATCTTCACCGGCCCCAGTCCGATATCGCCATAGTGGGCCGCCGTTCCGGAGGCCACCACGGCGGCCATGGCAGACTGGACGAACTCTATGTGGGCGCGCGGAATGGTCAGGACGGGCGCCTGGGCTCCCGACGGCTGGGCGACATCGCCGATGGACTGAACCAGACGGGGACGCAGGGCAGTGACGCCGTTGGCCAGCCGCGAGGCCATCACGCAGAGCTGCAACGCGTTGACGCTGACGTAGCCCTGACCGATCCCCAGGCTCGGCGTCTCGCCGGCGTGCCACACGGGATCCCTGGGAAAGGCCCGCCGCTTGTAGTCTGAATCGGGGACCAGGCCGGGCTTCTGACCCGGGATGCCGATATCGTGCGCCTCGCCCAGGCCGAACTGCCGAGCGGTGGCGGCGATGGCGTCAGGCCCGACCGTGAGCGCGGCCTGATAAAAGTAGATGTCACAGGACTGCCGGATGGCGTCGTGCATGTTGAGTGCGCCATGGGCCTTGTCGCAGTGCCACACCCGCCCGCCCCACGACCATGCGCGGTTGCAGACGTAGACTCGTCCAGGATCGAAGCCATGGCCGAGAGCGGCCAGCGAGACCATGGTCTTGAAGGTCGAGCCTGGAGGATAGGTGGCGGTCAGCGCCTTGTTGAACAGCGGCTTGCGGTCGTACTCGGCCAGAGCCTTGTATTCGCCGCGGGTGAGCCCCTTGACGAACTGGTTGGCGTCGAAGCTGGGCGCGGAGAGCATGCACAGGATGTCGCCAGAGCGGCAGTCCATCATCACCGCGGCGCCACTGTCCTCGCCGAAGACCTCCAGGGCGCGGGTCTGGACATCGGCGTCGAGCGTCAGGCGGATCGGCGCCCCCGGCGTCGGCGGGATGTCGCCGCGCGGATCCTGACGGACCACCCTGCCCTTGACGTCCACCTCGACCTTACGGGCGCCGGCCTTGCCACGCAGGTCGAGATCGAACGCCTTCTCGACACCCTGCTTGCCGATGCGGAAACCGGGGTTGAGCATGATCGGGTCTGCGTTGGGGCCGGTCTTGGTCACGTCCTGGGCGCTGACCTTGGCCACATAGCCGATGACGTGGGCAAAAGCCCCGGAGAAGGGATAGACGCGCACCTCGCCCATGTCGGCGGTGACCCCGGGAAGTTCCGGCGCGCGGACATTGACGCGCGAAAACTCCTCCCAGGTCATGTCCTCGACGATCGCCACCGGCGCCTTTCGCGGCGCGTCATCGATCTCGTCCTTGAGGCGCTGCAGATGCGCTTCGTCGAGGTTGACCAGCCTGGCGAGGTTGGCCAACACAGCCTCCACGTCCATGGTGTCGTCCTTGGCCAGCAGCAGCCGGAAGTCGGGGCGGTTGGAGGCCAGCACCACGCCCTCGCGATCGAGGATCAGCCCCCGCGGCGGCGGCGAGAGGACGAACTGGAACTGGTTGTGCTCGCTCAACAGTTGATAGCGGTCGGACTCGATCAGCTGCAACTGGATCAGGCGGCCGCCCAACGCCACGAGACCGCCGCCCGCCAGACCGCCGAGCAGGAAGGCGCGGCGTTGGAACAGCCCCTGACGCTCATTGACCTCGTCGAGAAAGATCGAGGATTCCATCAGTGGAACCGCACATCGGCATCCTCGAACCGCTCCACGAGCAGCCAGGACAGCGGAAACAGCGGCAGGGTGACAACATACTGCAGCAAGACGCCCACCAGGTTGGGGACCTGACCGGCGGCCAGGGTCGTCAGCAGCAGGGCGACGGCGAAGCCGAGCGCGCACAGCGCGCCGTACCATGCGGACAGCGCCCAGAACCCCTCGCCCGTCAGAACCCGACGGACCGAAAAGGCCAGGCCGAAGACCGCCAACAGGGAGAGGGGCCACAGGCCGAGCGGTCCGCCCCAGAGGATGTCCTGGAAAAGGCCCAGGCCTATCAGGGCGAAAGGCGGCAGCATGGACGGTCGGATCACCGCCCAGGCGAACGCCGGGGCCATGGCGAAAACCGGTTCCGGCGCCTGCAGCCCGAACACCTTCACCGGCAGCGCCAGCACCAGCGCCGCGCTGGCGCAGAAGAGGGCTGGCGTGACCAGCCAGTTGAGCGGGTTCGGTGACTGGACGGTGACCCGGGCCATCAGGGCGCCTTGGCCGGAGTCGCGGCTTTGGGAACCGCGACCTGATGGCTCGGCGCGACGGCGGCGAGGGTGGGCGCCTCGGCAGGAGCGCCCGTGGCGGTGGGGGGCAGGACCGCCGGGGCCAGGGCTTTGGGGGCGACCAGTTGGGAGAAATCGCTGAACAGCAGGATACGGACGAAATCGATCGGTGAGGCGTCCGCATCGAGCGCCACCCGCCAGCCGCCATCGAGGCCCTTGACCGCGACGCCGACGGGAAGGCCCCTGGGCAACACCCCGCCATCGCCGGAGGTCAGAATACGGTCCCCCTCGCGCAGGGCGTCGTGGGTGCGCAGATACTCGAGCTTGGGGGTAGCCCCGCCGTCGCCGGTGAGGATGGCCCGGCCGTTGGTGCGCGCCACCAGGACGGGAGTGCGGCTCTCGACATCGGTCAACAGCATGATCCGGCTGACCTGCGGCGCCACGCCGGTGACCCGGCCGACCAGCCCGTGCTCGCCGAGCACCGGATTGCCTTCGACGACCCCGCGATCGGAACCCGCGTCGGCGATGCGCGTGTTGGCGAAGGGCCCCCGGGCGTCGAGCACTGTCCGGGCGCCGACCATGGGGATGGGAGGGTCGGTGCGCACCCCCAACAGGGCGCGCAGACGGGCGTTCTCCTCGCGAAGGGCGATAGCCTGGTCTCGCCACGTCTGGGCCGCGGCGAGGTCGCGGTGCAGCTGGCGGTTCTGCGAACTGGCGAGAATGTAGGCCCGGCCGGCGTCGGAGGCGTCGGCGAGCCAGCGGATCGGCGTCGACAGCACGCCGGACGCGCCGCCAAGGGCGTTTTCGACCGAACGTCGGGTTGTCGTCAACGGGCCATGGGAATCGGCGCGCCGGCCGGCGACGAACAGTCCCAGGGCCACGACGACGGCCACGACCAGGGCCGCCACGGCAAGCCAGGTCAGGGGCGGCTTGATATCGCTGAGGGGCCCGTCCCGCAGGGACATCCGATGCTCCAGATCACCGCCGCCCGTCGATGCAACAGGCGGTCACGTCAGGGAAAATCACGCCAGTATCGCGGCGTGTCCGTCAATTCCATTGTCACCCGCCGCCCGACCCCGATCCGAGGCGAGGCGAGGCGTGGGAACCCTAGAATATCGAGGATTCCAGGAGGCCCTTCATCCATTTGGGATGTTCAAGCACCTTGCCGCAGCCGAGCGCCACGCAGGAAAGCGGATCGTCGGCGACGGTCACCGGCAAACCTGTGGCGTCGCGGATCTCCATGTCGAGGCCGCGGAGCAGGGCGCCGCCTCCGGTGAGCATGATACCCTTGTCAGCGATGTCGGCGGCCAGTTCGGGCGGAGTCGCCTCGAGCGCGACCTTCACCGCTTCTATGATCTGGGCCACCGGCTCGGAGACGGCGTCGGCGGCCTGCTTTTCGTTGATGCGCACCTCGCGGGGAACCCCCTGCATCAGGTCGCGCCCCTTGACGTCGATGGACAGGCCGATGCCATCCTCGGGGGGCCGCGCCGTGCCGATTTCCTTCTTGATCCGCTCGGCGGTGGTCTCGCCGATGAGCAGATTGTGGTGGCGACGCATGTAGCTGATGATCGCCTCGTCCATCTTGTCGCCGCCAACCCGCACGCTACGCGAATAGACGATGCCGGAAAGCGACAGCACGGCCACTTCGGTGGTGCCGCCGCCGATATCAACGACCATGGAGCCGGTGGGCTCATGGATCGGCAGGCCGGCCCCGATGGCCGCCGCCATGGGTTCGTACATCAGCCCCACGCGGCGGGCCGAGGCGTTGAGACAGGAATCGTTGATGGCGCGGCGTTCAACCGCGGTGGCGCCCGACGGGACACAGACGATCACCTTGGGGTTCACGAAGCCCTGGCGGTTGTGCACTTTGCGGATGAAATATTTGATCATCTCCTCGGCGACCTCGAAGTCGGCGATGACCCCGTCGCGCATGGGACGGATCGCCTCCATGTGACCCGGCGTGCGGCCGAGCATCATCTTGGCCTCGGCCCCGACGGCGTAGACCGTCTTGCGGCCGCCCGAGGTGCGCAGGGCGACGACGGAGGGTTCGTTCAGCACAATGCCCTTGCCCCGCATGTAGACGAGGGTGTTGGCGGTGCCGAGATCGATGGCGATGTCATTGGAAACAACGCCGAACAGGGACGAGAACATTCAGGGCCTGGGGACGAGGGACGGAGGGAAACGGGCGAAAGACCTGTGGTGATGCTTGGCCGCGACAGCCGGCGGGCGGAACGCCCGGACGGCTCCCGCCGCCGGCCAGGAAGGCTCGTAAGTCAAGGGCTTCCTCTGCCTTGCCAATGCGACCAATTCAAGGAGTTAAACGCTGCGAAGGCGCGTCAGTCGCGCGCACCGCCCTGCCCGCGCCTTGACCGGCCAGAGGCGGCGACCTCTACTGCCGCATTAACGACGGGGGTGGGCATGACGGCGTGGCTGACGGGATTGCTGAGCGTGGTCGCCGTGAGCCTGGCGGCCCCGGCCCTCGCCGCGGCCGCGCCCCCGCCCCTCGCCGATTATGGGGCCCTGCCCGCGGCCCAGGATCTGCATCTGTCGCCGGCGGGAGACCGGATCGCCTACCTGGCATTCGACAAGGGTCAGAGGATCGTCGTGGTGCGGGCGCTGGACGGGCCGGTGCTGATGGCCTTTCCGGCGGCCGACCACAAGCTGCGCTATCTGGTCTGGGCCGATGACAACCATCTGATCCTGGCCTTCGACGCCTACGTCCACTCCGAGGCGCTGAGCGGCGGGGAGGGCAATGTCGCCGAGACGCTGGTGATCAACGCCCAGACCCAGAAGGCGTTCGCCGTATTCTCCGGTAAGCCGAAGATTCTGGGGACCACCTTCGGCTACTTCGGACACGCCAGCCAGGGTGGTCACGCCTACGGCTATTTCGGCGGCCTGACCCTCGCCGGTGGCGGGACCTCCACCGCCAATTTCGACATGCGGCGCTATTCGATCGACCATCTCCATACGGACCTCTACCGGGTCGACCTCGACACCGGCGAGGCGCAGATCGCCTCCGGAGGCTCCGAGAAAGTGGTCAGCGGCTGGCTCGTGGACACCGGCGGCCAGATCGTGGCGCGGGACGACTACGACCAGAAGAGCGGTGAACGCCGGATCTACGCCGGAGCCACCCAGGAGCGGCTGATCACGCGCTTTCAGGACCCGACTGGCGACCATGGCGTCGTCGCGCAGGGGCGCGCGCCCGGCACCGTTCTGGTGCACCAGCGGTCGCCGGAAACCGGCGACTGGACGATCCTGGAATACGAGGCCCGGGAGGGCGGCCGCGCGGCCGATCCGTTCGGCGGCCAGTCGGTGCGCGCCGAGCTCACCGACTCCCACGGCCTGCTGATGGGCTGGGTGACCAACGCCGATGAACCGAGGACCATCCTCTTCGATCCGGCCCTGCAGGCGCGTTTCGACATGGCGGCGCGGGCGTTCAAGGGCGAGAGGGCCTACCTTGCCGCCGGAGTCGACACTCTGGACAGGATGATCGTCTACACCGAAGGCGAGGGCGACTCCGGCACCTACTTCTTTGCCGACATTCCTGGCCACAGGGCCAGCGCCGTGGCCTGGGCCCATCCGACCATCCTGCAGGACACCGTGGGGCCGGAGAGCATCGTCGCCTACAAGGCCGCTGACGGCCTGGAGATGCAGGGCGTGCTGACGCTGCCGCCCGGCCGGCCGGCCAAGCGGCTGCCCGTCGTGGTGATCCCGCACGGCGGGCCCGAGATGCGCGACTATCTGGGCTTCGACTGGCTGGCCCAGGCCTTCGCCTCGCGCGGATACGCGGTCTTCCAGCCAAACTTCCGAGGTTCCGACAACTTCGGCCGCCCGTTCCGCGACGCCGGATACGGCCAGTGGGGGCGCAAGATGCAGACCGACGTCTCCGACGGCCTCGCCGAACTGACGAAACAGGGTGTCGTCGATCCTAGGCGCGCCTGTATCCTCGGCGCCAGCTACTATGGCGGCTATGTCGCACTGGCGAGCGTGACCCTGCAGCAGGGGCTCTATCGCTGCGCGGTGTCGATCTCCGGTCTGAGCGATCTGAACCTTTGGCTGGCCTGGCGGGAAGATCACTACGGTCAGCAGGGAGAGACCGCGCGCAGCGACCACGCCTTCCTGGGGGTGACCTCGCCCGGCGACGGCGCGCTGAAGGCGCTCTCCCCCGCCCGCCTGGCTGCCCGGGCGGATGCGCCGGTGCTGCTGATCCACGGCAAGCAGGACACCACCACCCCGTTCGAACAGAGCGATGTAATGCGCCACGCCCTGGCTGACGCCGGCAAGAGCGTCACACTGATCGAACTGAAGGCCGAGGATCACTATCTGTCGCGGGCGCCCACCCGGACGCAGACGCTGGAGGCGGCAATGGCCTTCGTGCAGAAAGCCAATCCGGCCGACTGAGCCGGGCTGGCTTAGCCCAGCGCGGCCAGCAGAACCCCGACGGCGATCTGGGCGAGCACAAGCATCTGCCATGGCGCCAGGCGCTCCGCGAACAGCCGCCGCCCGGCCATGGCGGCGATGGGCGTCTCGGCCACGCCCACGGCGCGCACCGGTCCGGCCGGCGACAGAGCGAAGGCGGTGAACCAAAGGCCGGACGCCGCGGCGCCAAAAAAGCCCGCCGGCAGGGACTCACGCCAACGCGAGACAACCAGCCCCAGGGACCCCGGACGCGTCGCCGCCAGCCAGGCGATCAATGCGGCCGACTGCAGGCCCTGAACCACCACCAGGGTCGCCAGGGCGGCGAACACCGGCGCACCCGGCGCCAGGATCAGGGCGGCCTGGCGAAAGGCGTTGGAGGAGACCGCGAAACCTGCCCCGGCCACCAGACCGAGCAGCGCGGCCGAGACGATCTGGTCGGGCGAGACCTTGCGCGGCCACCCCAGGCCGACCAAGCCGGCGGTTACCAGACCAAGGCCCAGCCAGCGCAGCGGCCCAAGTTGCTCGCCGAAGGCCAGTCCCATCACCGCGGCCAGGGGAATGGAGCTCTGCTGAAACACGGTGCCCAGCGCGAAGCTTGAGCGGCGCATCGAGACAAGCATGGCGGCCGTAGCGATGATCTGGCTGCCCCCGCCGGCGATACAGGCAACCAGGAAGAGGCCAGTGACCCGCGGCGCGACCGGCCCGGCCAGCCGCCAGGCGATGAACAGAAACACCAGGGCGAAGGGTAGACCGAACAGGAACCGCACCAGCGTCGCGCCCCAGGGTCCGGCGTCGGCCAGCAGGCCACGCTGAAAGGCGTTGCGCGCCACCTGCAGGCCGGTGGCGGCCAGGGTTATGGGAATCCACAGCATGAGGCCGCCCCCGGCGGAAGTCAGTCTGGCGTCTTGGGCGCCGCGTAGACCTGCCGGCCGCGGAACCAGGTCTCAAGCACGCGGGTCTTGCCGATCAGGTCGCCGTGACCCTCGTCGCCGAGTTTGAGGATGTCCTGGTCGACAATGATGAAGTCGGCCGATTTGCCGACCTCCAGCGAGCCGAACTCCGCCCCTCGGCCCATGGCCCGCGCCCCGCCGATCGTGTAGGCGTCGACGAGGTCGCGGATGGTCAGCCTCTCCCACGGATTGGCCGAGGGCAGCCCTGGCTCACTGCGGGTGACGCCCACCTGCATGTTGATGAAGGGCTGCGGGTCGCGCGTCCCCACCGGAGCGTCGGAGCCCGCCGCCAGAAGGCCGCCGGCGTTGCGTGTGGAACGAGCCGGATAGAAACCCTTTTCATAGGCGCTGTCGGGCCTGTGGAAGGCCGCGTAGCTGTTTCCCAGCACATGTTCGAAGAAGGGCGTCACCGACAGGTCGTAGTCGGGGACGGCGGTTGCCCAGCTGAAGGTGTAGACGGTGAATATGTGGTCACGGCCGATCCGTGCGATATCCTGAGGCGTGACGAGCTGGAGATGGGCGATAGCATCCGGCGTCGAGGCGTTGCCATCGGCGGCCCGCGCTCCTTCGATGGCGTCCACCGCCAGGCGCACCGCGGCGTCGCTGATGGCGTGGATGTGCAGGGTGAAGCCCGCCAGGTGGGCGCGACGCGCATAGTCCAGGATCACCGCGGGCTCGTGCTGGAATTTTCCGGAGGAGATGGCGCACTGATCGGGATGATAACCGTTGGCCTTCATGAAGGCGGCCGGCTCATAGCGTGACGGATCGGCGCGAACGGCAACGCACAGGGCTGAGGCGGTGTCCACATAGCCGGTGACGGTAAGCTTGCGGTCCGCCCCCGGACCGAAGATGGGCTGCAGATAGGGTTTCAACACCGGCGAGTCCGGCAAAGTCGGCGGCGTGGCATAGGGGTTCCCCTCCAGCACCCCGTCGGCGAAGATCTTCACGCCCGGCGCCCGGACCAGGTCTGAGGAGGCGTACTTCGCCCGTACGGCGGACGCCTGGACCAGAAGCCGGTCGTAGTCGATGGCCCCGCCCGGTCCGCGAAAGTCCTCGGGCTCGAAAAGCTGCATCAGATTCACCCGCATGGTCATCTGATCGCGAGCCAGCAGGGCGTCATAGAAGGGTAGCAGGGCCGGCGTGACCCAGGCGTCCTGGATGGCGGTGACGCCAACGCTGTTGAGACGCTCGGGAACCTTCTGCGGCGCAAGCATCAGCGCCGGCAGGTTGACGGTCAGCAGATCGGGGGCCCCGAGCCTTTCGCGGGCGTCCTCGTTGACCGTGCCGTTGGGTTCGCCCGCGGCGTCGACGCCGATGAGTTTGGCCTGGGGTGCGAACTCGCCCTTCAGGGTGGCTCGGGAATAGCCGACCACGGCGCCGGCGTCGTTGCGCGCCCGGGCGAGCGCCAGACTGTTGAAGGCCCCGTGGTGGCCGTCGTTGCCCAGCAGGCCCACCGGATGTTCTGCGGACGCATGGTCGAGCGCGGCGCGCAGCGTCGGGTTGGCGGCGCTGGGTTCATTGCCGCTGGTGAAGTTCCACTGCTGCACAGCCACCCATTGGCCGGCAGGAATGTGGAACCGCTCCACGCAACCCTGGACGAAGGCCGGAAGGGCGTCGAGCGTGACGGCCCGGGAATCGAGGCTGCAACCCTCCAGATCAGCGATGCCGGTGGGATGAAGGTGGGCGTCGACCAGTCCTGGCAGAACGAGGCGCCCGCCCCCCCTCTCCACCCGGGTGGCGGGCCCGGTGAGCGCCGCGGCGCCGGCGGCGGAGCCGACATAGACCAGCCTGCCATCGCGCACGGCCAGCGCCTCGGCGGTCGTGTGGGCGGCGTCGGCCGTATAGATTCTGGCGCCGGTGAGCACATAGTCGGCCGGCAAGGGAGCGGCTTTGGCAGCCTGGCCGACAGCAGCGGCGAGGGCGAAGGCGATCACGGCTCGGATGTTCATTTCTTGCTCCTCCCCCTCCCAGTCGGAGAGGGGCGGCCGAAGGCCAGGGCCGTTTGCGGTGACTCCGGCCGGATGACGCCATGCGCCCTGCCGCGCTGCGCGGCCACCCTCCCCTCAAGGGCAGGGTGACGGCGCGTTTCTAGAAGCCGCTGACGGTGATCGGCTCTGGCGCGCTCTTTTCCTTGCGGGCGAAGAGGTTGTTGAGGGCGTTCACATAGGCGGTGGCGCTGGCGGTCAGGGTGTCGGTGTCGGCGGCCTGGCCGGTGGCGATGCGGCCATCCTCCTCCAGACGAACCGAGACCTGCGCCTGGGCGTCAGTGCCTTCGGTGACGGCGTGCACCTGGAACAGCCGCAGCACCGCCGAGTGCGGCGCCAGTTGGTGGATTGCGTTGAACACCGCGTCAACCGGTCCGTCGCCAGTGGCCATGGCCGAGGATTCGGCGCCGTCGATCATCAGGGTCAGGTGGGCCTCCTGCGGTCCCTCGGTGCCGGCGATGACGCGCAGCGCCTTGACCTGGATGCGGTCGGCCCCACGGGCCAGGGCGTCGTCGACCAGGGCGACGATGTCGTCGTCGAAGACGCTCTTTTTCTTGTCAGCCAGATCCTTGAAGCGACCGAAGGCCTCGTTCAGGGCGTTCTGACCCAGGTCGTAGCCCAGGGCCTTGAGCTTTTCGCGGAAGGCATGCCGCCCGGAATGCTTTCCCATCACCAGATTCGAGCCGCCCTGCCCGACATCCTCGGGCTTCATGATCTCATACGTTTCGGAGTTCTTCAGCATCCCGTCCTGGTGGATGCCGGCCTCGTGCGCGAAGGCGTTCTTGCCGACGATGGCCTTGTTGAACTGCACCGGAAAGCCGGTGATGGCCGAGACATAGCGGCTGGCGCGGGTGATGTGCTCGGTGCGCACGCCGGTGACGAAGGGCAGGCGATCACCGCGCACCTTCAGGGCCATGACCACCTCTTCCAGGGCCGCGTTTCCAGCGCGTTCTCCGATGCCGTTGATCGCCACTTCCACCTGGCGGGCGCCCGCCAGGACGCCGGCCAGGCTGTTGGCGACAGCCAGGCCCAGATCGTTGTGGCAGTGGGTGGAGAAAATAACCCGGTCGGCGCCCGGGACGTTTTCGATCAGATCGCGGAACATCTCGGCGTATTCGGACGGATAGGTGTAGCCGACGGTGTCGGGGATGTTGATGGTTCCTGCGCCGGCGCGGATGGCAGCCTCGACGCAGCGGCGCAGCACGTCGCGTTCGGTGCGGGTGGCGTCCTGGGCCGACCACTCCACGTCGCCGCACAGGTTACGGGCGTGACTGACCGAGGCGTGGACCGCGTTGACCACGTCCTCGGGACTCATCTGCAGGATGTAGTCGCGGTGCTGCGGGCTGGTGGAGATGAAGGTGTGGATGCGCCCGCGCCTGGCCGGACGGATCGCTTCGGCGCAGCGTTCGATGTCGGCGACACCGGCCCGGGCCAGGCCGCAGATCGTGCTCTCGGTGATGATCTGGGAGATCTTTCGAACGGCTTCGAAGTCGCCATTCGAGGCTATAGGGAAGCCCGCCTCGATCACGTCGACGCGCATATCCTCGAGGATCTTGGCCAGTTCAAGTTTCTCGTCGATCGACATCGAGGCGCCGGGCGACTGTTCGCCATCGCGCATGGTGGTGTCGAAGACGACGATGTGATCGGGCTTCACGGCGGGGTCTGCGCGGCTCTCATTGGCCGCGGCGGGAATGGTCTCGGTCATTTCAGTGTCTCTTCACGAAAGGGCTGATCAGAAGGGCGAAACGGTTGTCCCCTGAGCGCCCGGCCGCGAAGTGTTACGCAAGCCGAAGCGACGCCCAGGGGCGGCTAAGCCCGAGGAGGCCCGAAAGCAGGAGGGCTTGCGGCGTGATCATGGCCAAGCGTGTAGCTTTGAAGACCGCCTGGCGCAAGGCCGTAGCGGGCCGTCCCCCTCGCCGGCCTACTTCAGGAGCTTTTCCGTCAGCACATCCAGGTGGCCGAGCAGGCCGCTTGCGCCACCCGTGGCCAGGGGTTGGGCGAAGTCGGCGCGGCGCGTGGTCAGCTGGCTGACGCCATCGTAGTAGACGTCGATGATCTTCCAGCCCGCCTGGGTCTGGCGCATCCGGTAGAGCAGCGCCACGGGCTTGTCGTGCGCCGGGATCAGCTTGCACTGCACGAACCGGTCTGTCCCACGGGTCTGGACATTCGGATCCAGGTCGAAGCGCTCGCCGTTGAAGGAATCGAAGTTGTGGGCGTAGCTGGCCACCGACAGGCGGGTGAAGGCCGTCGTCAGGGCGGCCTGCTGGCCCGCGGTCAGTTCCGCCCACTTCGGACCCACGGCGTTGCGGGTCATGCTGGCCATGTCGAAGGCCGCGTCCACGGCCGGGGCGAGCTTCTTCGCCCGCCCCTTCACCCCAAGGGTCGCGCCGCCCTTCATGGCGTCGACAAGGACGTGGTCGAAGGCGTCGATGCGCGCGGCCGCCGGATCGGCGGGGGGCGCCGCGAAGGCCGCCGGCGCCAGAAACAGCGTGGCCGCCAGCAGGGCCTTAGCCCATATTGAAGACACAGAGCTTGTTGCCATCGGGATCCCGGAAGTAGGCGCCGTAGAAGTTTCCGCCGCGAAGACCGGGCGCACCCTCGTCCTTCGCGCCGCTGGCCATGGCCTTGGCGTAGGTCCTGTCGACGGCCTCGTGCGACGCCGCCGCCAGCGAGATCATCACGCCGTTGCCCGCCGTGGCGGGACCGCCGTCGTAAGGCTTGCAGATCGCCAGCATCGCCCCGGCGCCAGAACCATAGCCCTGCATGCGGTCATTGGTCATGGTGCGCCTGCCGCCCAGTTCGCCGAGGACCCCATCATAGAACACCTTGGCCTTCTCAAAGTCGTTGGCGCCGAGCGTCGCGTAGCCGATCATGGTGTTCCCTCCCCACAGGATTGTGAGCGAAGGGTGTGGGCGCCCAGGCGGGCGCGGGCAAGTGAAAAGATCGTCATGCAGGGGGATCATACGGGCAATGATTGAACGGCAGCTGAACATAGCCACGCGCGACGGGGCCACGACGACCTTCATCTGCCATCCCGAACGGGGTGGCCCGCATCCGGTCATCCTGTTCTACATGGACGCCCCGGCCATCCGCGAGGAACTGCGCGACATGGCCCGGCGCCTGGCCAGCGTCGGCTACTATGTGATGCTGCCCAACCTCTACTACCGATCCGGCGTGATGGAGCTGGGACCGATGAGCGGTCCGGACGTCGAGGCCCTGCGGGCCAGAATGTTCGGCTTCATGAATTCCCTGACGATCCCGCTGATCATGAGCGACACCGAGGCGCTGCTGGCCCATGCCGGCGCCGATCCGGCGGCCAGCCCGGGGCCCGTGGGGGCGGTCGGCTATTGCATGAGCGGCCAGTACGCCATCAACGCGGCAACACACTTCCCGCGCGTCGCGGCGGCGGCGTCGATCTACGGCGTGCGGCTGGTCACCGACCAGCCCGACAGCCCGCACCTTGCCGGCGGCAAGACCATCGCGGAGCTCTATTTCGGCTGCGCGGAGGTGGACCACTGGGCCCCCGTTGAGATGCTTCCGCCCCTGCGGCAGGCTCTGGCCGACGGCGGCGCGACCGCCGAGGTGGAGCTCTATCCGGGCGTCGAGCACGGCTTCGCCTTCCCGCAGCGGCCTGTTTACAACCGCGAGGCCGCTGAGCGGCACTGGGAGCGGCTGTTCGCCCTGTTCCGCCGACGTCTGGGCTGAAGTCCGCCCCCTCTTCTCTTCATCTGAGGCTGATAATGATCGACATCCACTACTGGCCGACGCCCAACGGCAAGAAGGTGACCATCCTTCTGGAAGAACTGGGCCTCCCCTACCGCATTGTTCCCTGCAATATCGGCAAGGGCGACCAGTTCACCGACGCGTTCCTGGCCGTCGGGCCCAACAATCGTATGCCGGTTATGGTCGACCACGCGCCGGCGGACGGCGGCCCGCCGCTTTCGATCTTCGAATCCGGCGCGATCATGCTCTACATCGCCGAGAAGGCGGGCCGCTTCCTGCCGCAGGATGCGCGTGGCAAGTGGGAGGTCACGCAGTGGGTGGTCTGGCAGATGGCCAACCAGGGTCCCAAGACCGGCGAATGCGGCCACTTCCGCCGCCTGGGCGACACTCGGGGCGACCAGTCCTACGCGGTCCGCCGGTTCACCGACGAGGTGAACCGGCTCTACGGCGTGCTCAACAACCGCCTCTATGACCGGCCCTGGCTGGCTGGCGACGACTACACCATCGCCGACATGATCTCCTATCCATGGACCGTGAACTGGGCAGGACAGGGCCAGGACATCGAGGAGTTCAGCTACTTCAAGCGGTGGTTCGAGGCGATGAGCGCCCGCCCGGCCGTGCAGAGGGGCATGTCCGTCACGGCCGGTCCGGCGGAGGACATCGCCAGCCTGTCGACCGAGGAACGCGAGCGGCGCATGACGCTGCTCTACAACCAGCGGGCCCGACCGGCCCCGGCGGCCTGATGCCCCCGCCAGCGCCCGAGGTTACCGCGATTTAAGTGGCGAAACGCACAGCCTAGCGGCCATTAG
The DNA here is from genome assembly GCA_903923135.1 of uncultured Caulobacteraceae bacterium. Classification (GTDB taxonomy): domain Bacteria; phylum Pseudomonadota; class Alphaproteobacteria; order Caulobacterales; family Caulobacteraceae; genus Acaudatibacter; species Acaudatibacter lapponiensis. Next base: position 39,040 of record CAIXWN010000184.1, read on the forward strand.
GCGGTGATGATGCCGATCCTCACCCTGCAGTCCCCGCCGTGGGTCCCCCGCCTGGCCATGGCCTTCAGCCTGGCCGTGGCGATCGGCGCCGGCGCCGCGCGGCAGGCCTTCGCCTTGGGCGACACCTCGGTGGTGCCACGGATCGTGATGTTCGGTGGCTTCTGCATGAAATGCGATCTGTCGACGCGCAAGCTCAGCGGGGCACGCTTCCTGGCCGGCAATTTCCAGGGGGCGTCGCTGGTCGGCTCGGACCTACGCGGCGCCCTGTTCCTGGGATCCAACTTCAGCGGCGCAGACTTTTCCCACGCCGACTTGCGCGGCGCGACGGTCACTGGCGCGATCTTCCGCAACGCCGACTTCGGCGGGGCAAACCTGACTGGCGTCGAGGGCGTTGGCATGATCCTCGATGACGCCGATATGGACGGAGCGCGCCTCGACTCGAGCGCGCTGGAAGCGGCTCTCCTGCGAAGGGTGAAAGCCCATGGCGCGCATTTCGACAACGCCAATCTCACAGGCGCCAACCTCACCTCAGGCGGCTTCGAGGACGCCTCGTTCCGCGGCGCCGAACTCATGGGCGCGATCCTTTCGGGGGGGCAGTTTCCCCACGCCGACTTCAAGGGCGCGCGCATGCGCGGCGCCAGCCTTTACGGGGCGGACCTTTCGGGCGCCCTCAATCTCACCCGGGAGCAGCTGGCCGAGACCTGCGCCGACCGCGCCACCCGCCTGCCGCGCGGTCTGGCGGCCGGGCTGTGCTCCGGACGGATGATCGTGATCCGGCGGGGCCCCTGAGACCGCCGCCCGCAGGGGTCAGGCCTTGAGGGCCGGCGCCAGGCGAATGCTCAGTTCCTTCAGCTGCGCATCACGCACCTCCGACGGGGCGTGCATCAGCAGGTCCTGGCCCTGCTGATTGAGCGGGAAGGCAATGACGTCGCGGATCGCCGTCTGACCGGCCAGCAGCATGACGATGCGATCGATGCCCGGAGCGAGCCCGCCGTGCGGCGGCGCCCCGTGCCGGAAGGCGTTGAGCATGCCGGCGAAGTTTTCCTCGACAAACGCTGGGCTGTTGCCGGCGATCTCGAAGGCCTTGAGCATGATCTCGGGCTTGTGGTTCCGCACCGCCCCCGAGCACAGTTCGTAGCCGTTGCAGACGATGTCGTACTGGAAGGCGACGATATCGAGCGGATCCATCGTCTCGAGCGCCGCCATCTCGCCCTGGGGCATCGAGAAGGGGTTGTGCGAAAAGTCGACGTGGTTCGTCTCCTCGTTCATCTCGAACATCGGGAAGTCGACGATCCAGCAGAACTCGAAGCGGTCCTCGGCCACCAGGGCGAGGTCGCCGGCCACCTTGGTGCGCGCCTGGCCGGCGAACTTGTAGAAGGTCTTCGGATCACCGCCGACGAAGAAAGCGGCGTCGCCGATACCCAGCCCCAGCTGGGCGCGGATGACTTCGGTTCGCTCGGGCCCGAGGTTGCGGGCGATCGGCCCCGCGGCGCCGGAGTCCTCACCTTCGCCTTCGCGCCAGAAGATATAGCCGAGGCCCGGCTGACCCTCGCCCTGCGCCCAGCTGTTCATCCGGTCGCAGAAGGCCCGAGAGCCGCCACCCGGGGCCGGGATCGCCCAGACCGCTCCGGCCGGCGTGGAAAGCATCCGGGCGAATACGCCGAACCCGCCGCCGCGGAACGCCTCTGAGACATCCTGCATGACCAGAGGGTTGCGCAGGTCCGGCTTGTCGGTGCCGTACTTCTGGATGGCTTCGCGATAGGGAATTCGTGGGAACGGGTAGGGCGTGACGCCCTTGCCGTCGGCGAACTCCTCGAACACCCCGTGCATAACCGGCTCGATGGCGGCGAAGACGTCGTCCTGGGTGACGAAACTCATCTCCACGTCGAGCTGGTAGAACTCCAGGGACCGGTCGGCCCGCAGGTCCTCGTCGCGGAAGCAGGGCGCGATCTGGAAATAGCGGTCGAAACCGGCCACCATCAGTAGCTGCTTGAACTGCTGGGGCGCCTGCGGCAATGCGTAGAACCGGCCAGGATGCAGTCGCGAGGGGACGAGAAAGTCTCGCGCGCCCTCCGGGCTCGAGGCGGTCAGGATCGGGGTCTGATATTCCAGGAAGTCCTGGGCGATCATCCGTCGACGGATCGAATCGATCACTCGCGAGCGCAGCACGATGTTGCGGTGCAGGGTCTCGCGGCGCAGATCGAGGTAGCGATAGGTGAGGCGAATCTCTTCGGGATAGTCCGGCTCGCCGAACACCGGCAGGGGCAGTTCGGCGGCTTCAGACAGCACCGTCACAGCGCGCACCCGCACCTCGATCTCTCCGGTGGGCAGGGCGCCGTTCACGGTGTCGGCGGTGCGCGCCACCACGTCGCCGTCGATGCGAACGACGCTCTCGGCGCGAAGGCGCTCGAGGATGTCGAAGCCCGGCGTCGCGGGGTCGGCCACCAGCTGGGTGAGCCCGTAGTGGTCCCTCAGATCGACGAACATGAGGCCGCCATGGTCGCGCTTGCGATGCAGCCAGCCGCTCAGGCGCACATTCGCGCCCTGGTCCGCGAGCCGAAGGGCGCCGCAGGTGTGGGTGCGATAGGCGTGCATGGTTGAACTCTCGTCAGATCACTGGGCTCGGGTCGGAGCCGTTTTTTGGAACGGCGCGCAAGCGCGCACGGGCGCCCTCCCCTGTCAAGTCGCCGCGACCGGGCGAGTCCGCCGGGTGACTGGCCCGCGGCGATGATGAACGCCCGCTGAACGGCCGTCTCAGCCTGCCTTCAGAGACACCGGCGCAGGGTGTGCTCACGGTCGCCAGGGCGGCGGCCGACACCTTCAACGGAGCGACGGCCATGGCCGGGACGGCAGGCAATATCGACTGGATCTACCTCAACCTCGCCAATGCGGACGAGGTGAGGGTGGGCGAATTGATCTCGGCGGAGGCCGGCGGCCTGCCCATCTACCGCGTCATGGCCCTGTCCAACGGCCGGGCCTGGCTGAAGAACCTGGCGGACGGCGGCGACCGGGTGACCCCTTTGTCGGATTTTCACTGGAAGGCGCTCCCCTCGGCGACGCCCTGAGCCGGCTCAGGCCGGCATGCGGGCCAGTGTGGCGCTGGCCTCCCACAGACGCCGACCGGCTACGGCGTCACGCGCGGCGGCAGACGGCTGGGTCAGGGCTCGCCGCGCCCAGTACCCGCCCGTCTGGCCGGCCACGTCCGGCGAGGAGGCCAGATAGATAAGGGTGTCGGCGCCCTGATCGGCGGTGAGCATGAAGCGCTTGCCCAGCCCAAGAACCGCGCCCATCAGACCGCGCGTGTTGGCCCCGAAACCGGTGTTGACCCCTCCGGGATGGACGCAGTTGGCCGTCACGCCTGTCCCCTCCAGCCGCCGCGCCAGCTCGCGGGTCCAAAGCACGTTGCACAGCTTGGAGCGGCCATAGGCGCCGAAGGCGGAATAGCCGCGGACGGTCTGCAGGTCGTTGAAGTCCAGCGAGGCGAGGGTGTGGGCGGTGGACGCCGTGCTGACGATGCGCGCGCCGCGACCCAGCGCCCCGCGAAGGATCTCGGTGATGATGAAGTAGGCCATGTGGTTGACTGCGAAGGTCATCTCCAGACCGTCCGCGGTGACTTCGCGCCGGTCGAAGATGGCGCCGGCGTTGTTGATCAGCACATCGATGCGCGGCGCCTTGGCCAGCAGGGCCTCGCCTGCGGCCTTCATCGCGGAGATGGTCGAAAGGTCGGCCTGCACCCAGTCATGGGCCGCATCGGGATTGGCCCGGACCAGCCGGTCCAGCATCGCCCGGCCCTTGGCGGCGTCGCGCGCGACGAAGACGATGCGGGCGCCGGCCCGCGCCAGCGTTTCGGCCGTCACCTGGCCGATACCCGAGGTGACGCCGGTGATGACGACGGTCTTGCCTTGCATGATGAACGTCCTTGGAAACGGTCGTGAAGGGGTGCGCTCTCTCTACCCCTGGGAGTCAAAAAACGCATCGGGTGACTCGACCTCGACAAGCCGGCCCTTGCGAATCTCCACGAAACGCGTCGCCGCCGAGCGTGTGAACCAGCGATCGTGCGAGACGAAGACGCACGCGACCTCGGCCTCCTCGAGCTGCGCCTCCAGGTCCTCCTGCCCCTCGATATCCAGGTGGCTGGTCGGCTCGTCGAGCAGGTACAGGTTCGGCCTGAGCAGTTTCAGCTTCAGGAAGGTCAGCCGCGACCGCTCGCCGTGGCTGAGCGTGAGGATGGGCTCGCGGATGCGGATGAAGGCGAACCCGGCCTGCGCCAGGGCGCGGATGGCCTCGCGTTCGGTGACGCCGTCGGCCTCGAGCACATAGTCCAGCAGACTCTCGTGGAGTGGCAGGTCGCGCATCGTCTGGTCGAAATAGACCAGCCGGGCCCCCGGATTGAAGCGCACCGCCGCGGAGCCGTCATAGTGGACCGCCTTGGGATCATAGGCCGCGGCCAGACCGTTGAGCAGGGTCGACTTGCCCGCGCCGTTGGCGCCGAGAAGCGCCACCCGGTCGCCGGCGGCCAGGGCGAAGCGATCGATCTTCAGCAAAGTCCGGGCGCCATCGGGGGTCGTCAACGTCAGATCGGCGACGCGCAGGGTAACCCGGGCCTCGATCTCGCCGTCGCCCAGCTCCAGGCGGCGCTCACGCGCCTGGTAGACCGGGGTCTTGGCGGCCTCGATATGGGCGATGCGCGTCTCCGTCGCCCGCTGGCGTTTGTGGAAGTCCGGATTCTTCACCCCCCAGGCGTGATATCGCGCCGCCACGGCCTCCAGCCGTTTGATCTCGCGCTCCTCAACCTTTCGGCGCACCGCCGCGGCGGCGTCCCGCCGCAGCAGTTCCTCACGCGCCCGGGCGAAAGGGATCTTGAAGACATGCGCGCCATCCTCGCGGAGGAACAAGGTTCGGGTGCTGACGCGGTTGAGGAACTCGCGGTCGTGGGAAACGATCAGCATGGGCATGGTGATGTCGCTGGCCAGCCACCGCTCAAGCACATTGATATTGCCGATATCCAGGTGATTGGTCGGCTCGTCCAGGATGAGGATGTCCGGTTCCTCGAGACGCGCCGCTCCGGCAATGAGGATCAGCCGCTGCCAGCCGCCCGACAGCGCGCCGAACGCGCCGTCGGCCACCGCCGCCGACACCTGGATCTCGTCCAGCATCACGTCGATACGCCAGTCTTCACCGATCGCCCCGATCCGCTCCAGCGAGCGTTCGAGCACCTGCCTGACCGTCAGACCCGCCAGTTCGGCGGGAACCTCCTGCGGCAGGCTGCCGACCCGCAGGTTGCGCGACCGGATGACCTTGCCCCGGTTGAGTTCCAGTTCACCGCTCAGGCACTTCAGGAGCGTCGACTTGCCCACGCCGTTCTCGCCAACCAGCGCCGTGCGCTCGCCGTCCAGCAGGAAGGTGATGCCGGAGAATACCTTTCGCACGCCGTGGAAGAAGGCGCCGTCCTCCATGCCGAGAACCGCCTGACGGGCAGCCATGTCGAGCCCAGCCCTTGCCGTCAGACCGTCGCGGCGACGCCGCAGCGGGCGAGCACGCCGCGCAGGTCGCGCAGGGCCGGAAAGACCTCATTGTTCCAGTCGGCGCCCTGGGCGTCGTAGGCGCGCTGCTCGGATTCGACGATGTCCTTGTCCTCGGCGAAGATGCCCTCGG
>CAIXWN010000185.1 GCA_903923135.1 uncultured Caulobacteraceae bacterium
CCGAGGCGGCGAACTTGGTCAGGAACAGGGCCTCTTCCACGGCGGTATTGCCCCCGCCCACCACCACCACGTCCCGACCGCGGTAGAAGAATCCGTCGCAGGTGGCGCAGGCCGACACCCCGAAGCCCTGGAAGCGCCGCTCGCTCTCCAGGCCCAGCCACTTGGCCTGGGCGCCGGTGGCGATGATCAGGGTCTCGGCCAGCCACACCTGTCCGGAATCGCAGACCAGGCGGAAGGGGCGGCTGGAGAGGTCGGCCGAGACGACGATGTCATCCACCAGTTCGGCGCCCACATGCTCGGCCTGGGCCTGCATCTGCTCCATCAGCCAGGGACCCTGGATGACCTCGGCGAAGCCCGGATAGTTCTCCACGTCGGCGGTGATGGTCAGCTGGCCGCCGGGCGTCAGGCCGCGGATCATCACCGGGTTCAGCAGGGCGCGGGCGGCGTAGATGGCGGCCGTGTAGCCGGCCGGGCCCGCCCCGACGATCAGGCAACGGACGGAACGGGGCTCGGCCATGAAACGGTCCTTTCGAACGCCGGAGCGAGTGTCAGCCGGCGCGCGGCCGGAGCCGGGAGCGGGGGGTCAGACCCACTCCACCTTCACGATCTCATAGGCCTTGACGCCGCCGGGGGTGTTCACCTCGACCACGTCGCCGGTCTCCTTGCCGATCATCGCCCGGGCGATGGGCGAGGCGATGGAGATCTTGCCCGAGCGGACGTCGGCCTCGTGCTCGCCGACGATCTGGTAGCGGGCCTGTTCCTCGGTGTCCTCGTCGATGACGCTGACCGTGGCCCCGAACTTGACCTGGGCGCCGGAGAGCTTGGAGACGTCGATGATCTGGGCGCGGGCCATGCGGTCCTCGATCTCGGCGATGCGGCTCTCGATCCAGCCCTGGCGTTCCTTGGCGGCGTGGTACTCGGCGTTCTCGGACAGGTCGCCGTGCTGGCGCGCCTCACCGATGGCGGCGGTGACCGCCGGCCGTTCCTTCAGCTTCAAACGCCGCAGTTCCTCGTCGAGGGCGTGGAAGCCCTCGCCGGTCATGGGTACTTTTTCCATCGCAGGTAAAGCTCAGCTCGCCCTTTTTAGGATTGAAGTGGCCGGCCGTGGACTCAGGCATCCAAGGGGGGCAGAGAAGAGTAGGGGCCCGCGCCCCAGGATTCAAGGGCCGGGGCCGTTCCCGCGCCGTTCCGACGCGCCCTATCGGGCGCTGAAGCCCCCGTCTATGACCAGTTCCGAGCCGGTCACATAGCTGGACTCGTCGCTGGCCAGCCACAGCACTCCCTTGGCGATGTCCTCCGGCAGGCCCTTCACCCCCACGGGCACGACCGCAGACGACAGGGCCTCCAGGTCCGGAGGCGCGTTGGAGCCGCCTTCGCCGCCGTTGATGATGCCGACCCAGATCGGCGTCTCGATGATCCCCGGGTGCACCGAATTGACCCGCACGCCGTCGCGCGCCGCGGCGCACTCCAGGGCCACGGCCTTGGAGAACAGCCGCACCGCGCCCTTGGTGGCCGAATAGGCGGCCAGGGTGGGCGAGCCCTTCAACCCCGCCACCGACGAGATGTTGATGATCGAGCCGCCGTGGCCGGCGGCGCGCATGAAGGTCAGGCCGTGCTTGACGCCAAGGAACACCCCCTCGACGTTCACCGCCTGCTGCCGGCGGAAATCCTCCAGGCTCATGGTGGTGATGCTGGGGCTGCTGATGCCGATGCCGGCGTTGTTGACCAGGATGTCCAACCGGCCGAACGCCGCTTTCACGTCGGCGATGATCACCACCCAGGCCTCTTCGCTGGTGACGTCGTGGTGGTAATAGCGCGCCTTGCCGCCGGCCGCGACGATGGCCTCGGCCAGGGCCCGGCCCTTGTCGTCCTGCACGTCGGTGATCACCACCGCGGCGCCCTCGCGGGCGAGCAGTTCGACGCTGGCGGCGCCGATGCCGCTGGCCCCGCCGGTGACCAGAGCGACCTTGCCCGATACCCGACCCATGACGTCTCTCCTGCTGTTCTGGTTGTGGCGGTCCGGTCTATACCGGCAGCCGGCGTCGCCGCCACCATCGGCCGGGGCGGGGGAGAGGCCCATGAGCCAGATCAAGGCTTTGATGTTCGACGTGTTCGGCACGGTGGTCGACTGGCGCGCCTCGGTGGCCCGCGAGGCCGAGGCGATCCTGGCCCCCAAAGGCTTCGCCCTCGACTGGCCGGCCTTCGCCGACGGCTGGCGGGCGCTCTACGCGCCGTCCATGGCGCGGGTGAGCGCGGGCGAGCGGCCCTTCGTCGTCCTCGACGACCTGCACCGCGAGAACCTGCTGGTCCTGCTGGACCGGATGGGGATAGCGGTCCTGAGCCCGGCCGAGATCGACCGGCTCAATCACGCCTGGCGCCGGCTCGATCCGTGGCCGGACGTGGCCGGGGGGCTCGCCCGGTTGAAGCGGCGGTTCATCCTGGCCACGCTCTCCAACGGCAACATTGCCCTGATGGTCAGCCTGGCCCGGCATGGAGGCCTGCCCTGGGACGTCATCCTGGGGGCGGAGGTGGCGCGCGCCTACAAGCCGAGCCCGGAGGCCTATGACCGCGCGGCGGCGGCCCTGCAGCTTCGGCCGGACGAGTGCATGATGGTCGCCGCCCACATACACGACCTTCGCGCCGCCGCCGGCCGCGGCTTCCGCACCGCCTATGTGCACCGCCCGGACGAGTTCGGCGTCTCGCCGGAAGGGCGGCCCTGGCCAGCGGACGAATTCGATTTCACCGTCGACAGCTTCACCGCCTTGGCCGATCGGCTGGGCGGCTGAAAGGTCCGCGGCGGCGGCGGGCGCCCCGCCCGGTCAGTTGACCGTCACCGCCACCGACGCCGAGGCGATGCCGTTGGCCACCACCACCAGGGTGCTCGCCCCGGTCTCCGTCCCCGCCGGCATGTCGAACTTCGTCGACACCACCGCCGCCCCGGTGGCCACCCCCATGGTCGAGTGGTCGTGGGTGCGGGCGTAGACCACGTGGCCGGAGGCGGTGTTGGTGATACGCACCAGCGGGAAGTTGGTGGCGCTGTTGAGCTCGTCGCCATAGGCCGCCGCCTGGGAGAGGCCGTTGAACTGCGTTCCCGAGATCGAATAGGTCGAGCCGCGCGTTACCGACGCCGGGAAGCCTGCGATGGTCGGCGCCCAGGCAGCTTTCGCCGCGCCGGTGGGGGTGTAGAGCCGCGCGGCCACCCCGGCGACCAGCACCAGGGCCTGGCCCGAGGGCAGGGGCAGCACGAAGACCGGCGGTGCGCCGCTGGGGGTCGAGGTGGGGCCGACGGTGCGGGTCAGGGCCCGCCCGTCGAACTCATAGAGGGCGCTGCTGACGCCCGCGACCAGCACATTGCCGCTGGCCAGCAGGGCGGCGCTGGAGTCGCCGGCGGCCTCGCCCAGGGGGAAGTCCGGCCCCGCCGCCCAGGTTCCCGACGCGGCGATGGTGGCCCCGGGGGTGTAGATCGCCGTGTGCCCCGTCCCGCCCGAGGCCGCCGAGCCGGTGGCGAACACCGTGCCGTCCGGCCGCAGGATCGCCGGCCCGATCTCCCCGGGCGCCAGATAGGTCCCGGTCGGCCCGGGGCCATAGGTGACTCCGCCGACCGTCTGCACCGGCGCCGGGCCATAGGTGATGCCGCCCGGATAGTCGGTCGGCGAGGTCAGGTCGGCAGGCGTCGATCCGTCGCTGACCCACTGGCCCAGGGCGGGGACATAGTGCTCGGCGTGCGGCCGGTTGGCGACGTCTATGGCCAGGATGGCCCCGCCGGGCAGCAGGGTCAGGCCCTCCTCGGCGAAGTTGTCGGCCTTGTTCGCCGAGGCCAGCGAAGACCAGGTCAGGGTGGCGGGGTCGAGGACGAACATCTGGGTGTCGAGCTTGGTCCCGTACACGAACCGGCCGTCGGGCAGGATCAGCGAGGCCACGTCGCCGATGTAGGCCTGGCCGGCCGGCGGCGGGATCATCGCCCAGCTGTCGGTGCGCGGATCGTAGACCGCCGACATGTTGGTGAGGGCCGACGGAGCGAAGGGGAGGGCGTAGTTGTCCTGGTTGTATTCGCCCCCCACGAACACCACCCGGCCGTCGGCCAGCACCGCCGTCGCGCCCGCATAGGGGGCGTAGCCGGCCGGCGGCGAGCTGATCCGCGTCCAGGTTCCGTTCTCATAGTCGCCGCTGGCGTCGGGGGTGAGGCGATAGAAGATCCCCGCCCCGTCCTTGGCCGCCGCC
>CAIXWN010000186.1 GCA_903923135.1 uncultured Caulobacteraceae bacterium
AGGGCTCGATCCGACGCATCTGCGCCGCCGAAAGCCAGAACAAATCACTCATGGCAGCGCCTCCTCGCACCGCCAGTGAATCAATCTGTCGCGCCCCGCGCAAACAATTTAATAGGTCCTGAGCCTAGTCTGGCTGAGCATGTTCTTCAACGCCTTGGGGTGCGGTCCATGGGTAAAACCACCCGGATGGAAGGTAAGCATGCCGGCGTCGATGTTGTCACGGCTGAAGAAGTCGCCAGCGTGGTAGAACAGCACCTCGTCATAGTCATCGTTGCTATGAAAGAAGGGCACCTTCAGGGCCCCTGGATCGGTCTCGAACGGGCGGGGCGCGAACGTGCAGACCACGAACCGGTCCGACACGAAGGTCGTGTGGGCGCTCGGCGGCACATGATAACGATGGCTCATGACCGGCCGGAAATGCCGGACATTGATCCGCACCGGCGCCAGATCGCCGTGCCAGCCGACGGCGTCCAGCGGGTTGTAGCCGAAGGTGGCCACCGATATGGCGCCGCGCTTCTTGATCTCGACCCGGACTGCCCCCAGCGCGCCTTGGTGGGCGCGAAACGTCGGATCCATGACGGGCGTGTCGAACAGCGCCGGATCGAACACCGCTTGGCCGCCCAGCATGCCCTTGTCGGGAAGGGTGAAATGGCCGCCGGTCGCCTCGATCATCAGAACCGAGACCGGAGCCTCCGCGCCGAGCCGCCACATCGTACCGCGCGGCAGGTAGATATAGTCACCGGCCTCAAAGGCGATGTGGCCATAGTCGCAGAACAGGTCGCCTGCGCCGGCGTGAATGAACAGCAGCTGGTCGCCGTCGGCGTTACGGGCCAGCGCCGGCATGTCTTCGGCGAGGCGCCAGAAGCGGATTTCACAGGCGGCGTTGCTCAGCACCGTCGGCGCGTTCCAGGGGGAGTCCTGCGACGCGCTCAGGGCGTCCAGATTGAAGGCGCGGGGGCGCAGGGTACCCTCGAAAGCGCTCCAGTCGGTTGGTGGCCGGCGGTGATGAAAGAAGGCGGCGGGGCCGAAGAATCCCTCCTTTGACACCTCGCGCTCGAACGTTCCGGGCGGCAGATCGGCATGCGCCTGGCGTGAGTATTGGCCCTGGGCGGCGCGCACCGGTATCCACTTGCGGCTCGCCACGTCAGGCCTCGATGGCCAGGACGCCGCGCCGGATCTGATCCAGCTCTAGGCTCTCGAACAGGGCCTTGAAGTTCCCTTCGCCAAAGCCCTCGTTGCCCTGGCGTTCGATGATCTCGAAGAAGATCGGACCACAGACATTCTCGGTGAAGATCTGCAACAGCAGACCCTGTCCCTGGGTGGGCGCGCCATCCAGCAGGATCCGGTTCGCCTGCAGTCGCTTCAGGTCCTGGCCATGGCCGGGCACCCGGGCCTCGACTCCGGCATAGTAGCTGTCCGATGTGTCCTGAAAGACGACGCCACGCTCGCGCATCGTCTCGACAGTCCTCATGATGTCGCCGGTTCCCAGGGCGAGGTGCTGGATGCCCTCGCCGCCGTAGTCTCGGAGGAACTCCTCGATCTGGCTCCTGTCGTCCTGACTTTCGTTCAGCGGGATGCGGATCTTGCCGTCGGGGCTGGTCATGGCCTTTGAGAGCAGGCCGGTCTGCTTGCCCTCGATGTCGAAGTAGCGGATCTGCCTGAAGTTGAAGATGCGCTCGTAGAACCCCGCCCACTGGCCCATGTTGCCGCGGAAAACGTTGTGCGTGAGGTGATCCAGATAGGTCAGACCGACACCGCTACACGTCTCCGCGACGGCCGCGCCGGCTATCGGCGTGAAGTCGACGTCGTAGATTTCGCGGCTGCCGTAGCGGTCGACCAGATAAAGCAGCGAGCCGCCGATACCCTCGATCGCCGGGATGTTCAGTTCCATCGGGCCGGCCCGGCATTCCACTGGCGTGGCGCCGCGATCGACGGCCATGGCCAGGGCGCGTGCGGCGTCGCGCACGCGGAAGGCCATCGCATTGGCGGAAGGGCCATGATCGTGGCGGAAAGCCGCTGCCTGACCGTTAGGCTCCATATTGAGCAGGAAGTTGATGTCGCCCTGGCGGTAGCGCACTACGTCCTTTGAGCGGTGACGCGCCACGGCCGTGAATCCCATCGTCTCGAACTGCATCGCCAGCCGTGCGGGATCGGGAGACGTAAACTCGACGAACTCGAAGCCGTCGGTGCCAAGCGGATTTTCGAAGAGGTCGGTCATTGCAAGGTCCCCATGAATCCAGCGGGAGCAAGGTATGACGGTTGACCGGTCATGTCGGGTCGAACTAGGCTATCAATTGGCTCGAAACGGTCATTTTCAGACAAAATTGGGAGTTTCATCGAACAGAAATGACCGAGTTTAGCGACAGTGACCTGCGCATTCTTCGCACGCTGCAGAAGGAAGCGTCGCTGACCAACGTCGAACTCGCCGAACGGGTGGGCATGTCGCCGAGCCCATGCCTGCGGCGCGTCCGGCAGCTTGAGGCGCGTGGGGTGATCAGGGACTACGTCGCCGTGCTCGACCGGCGCTCGCTCGGCCTGGACGTGATGGCCTTTGTCGAGGTGAGCATGGATCACCACAGCGACACCGCCGCCGAGGCGTTCACCCGCACGGTCCTGCGGGAGCCAACCGTCACCGCCTGTTACGCCACCAGCGGGTCCTACGACTACATGCTGATCGTGGTGGCCAGGGGCCTGGATGACTATGCCGAGTTCGCTATGAAACGCCTGCTAAAGATGCCCGGCGTGCAGTCAGTCCGGTCCAGCTTCGTCCTGCAGAGCGTCAAGGAGTCCACGGCCCTGCCGCTGGAACGCTCGGCAGGACCTGCCTGAACGATGTTCACCTGAATCTTCCCCCGCTCCGGAATCCTGCTAGGACCCTGGGTCGAAGGAGAGTGTCAGTGCCCGAGGCCGAGCTGGAGACCGCGAACGCGCCGGGGACGCTGGACGAGGCAGAGGCGGCGTACGAGCGGTTCGTCTGGGCCAACCTGCCACGCAACTTCGCCGGGCACTTCATCCACGGCATGTTGGGCATGACCGGCTTCCGCCTGTTCAACGCGCCGACATTCCTGCCTGCCTATCTGCATTTGCTTTCAGGGTCGGACTTTGTCGTCGGCCTTGGCCAGTCCTTGCAGCAGCTGGGCGGGGTGATATCCCCGGTGATCGGCGCGACCCAGATCGAGCATCGCAAAAAGGTCCTGCCTGTGGCCATTCTCATGGGCACCCTGATGCGCATCCAGATCCTCGGCGTGGCGGTAGCCGGTTTCCTGCTGCACGGCTATCCGCTGCTGATCGCCATCCTGAGTTTCCTGTTCCTGCTGGGCCTGTTCTCGGGGCCGCAGTCGGTGGCGTTCCAGCTCCTGCTCGCCAAGGTGATCCCGATCTCGCGGCGTGGGCGGCTGCAGGCGTTGCGCAATGTCACCGGTGGAGCCATCGCCGCCGGCCTCGCCTGGTTCGCCGGGCGTTATCTCATCCAGCAGAATGTCTTCGGCAACGGCTATGGCGTCACATTCTTGCTCGCGTTCGTGCTCACGAGCCTGGGGCTGACGGCGCTGCAGTTGCTGATGCGCGAACCTGAGCCCCCGACCATCCGCGCCAAGGCCAGGATCATGGATCGAATCCGGGAATTCCCCGCCATGTTCTCCCAGGACCGCGGATTTCTCTACTTCATGATTGCCCAGACCCTGGCCACTGCCGGCCGGGTCGCGGCGCCATTCTATATCCTCTACGCCGGGCATTCGATGCAGCTGAACGGCAAGAATCTAGGTTTGGTGTCGCTTGCCTTCCTGGGCGCCGACACCGTGACCAATCTCGGCTGGGGGCTTGCCGGCGACAGGTTCGGTTTTCGCTTCACGTTCGCCCTGTCACTCGTGGTGTGGATCGTCGGAACACTGTTACTGATGGCGGCGCCGGGCCTAGTGTCCGTGCACCTGCCCGGATCCGGGGGGGGTGCTCACGGCGGGGTGATGCTGGGCGCCCAGGCTTTCATCTTCATGGCCTTCTTCGGCCTCGGCGCGGCGCAGTCCGGCTTTCTGATGAGTTCCCAGACCATGGTGCTTGAGTTCGGAACCCGCGACGACATTCCCATGCGCCTTGCGCTCACCACCACGGCCCAGGGGGCGATGAACACCATCGGCCCTTTGGCGGGCGGCGTGATCGCCGCGACGCTGGGCTATCAGGCGTTATTTGGCGTGTCGGTGGGCCTTTTGGCGATCTCCCTGGCGGTGTTGTTGGTCCTCGTCGAAGAGCCCCGATATCGCCCCTTACGCAGGGTCGCCTAGCGCCCGGCGGCTGTGCTAAGGATCTATGATCACAGATTCAGGCCAGAAGGACGCAGCCATGCGGATCGGCATCCCCAAAGAGATCAAGACCCTTGAATTCCGCATCGGCGCGACGCCGGGCGTGGTTCAACGCCTCTGCCGCGAGGGTCACACCGTATTCGTCGAGGCCGGCGCCGGGGCGGGCATCGGCCTGGCCGATCAGGTCTATGCGGACGTCGGCGCGCAGATCCTGCCCGACGCCGACGCCGTGTTCGAGGCGGCGGATATGATCGTCAAGGTCAAGGAACCCCAGGCGGTTGAGATCGCCCGGCTGAAGCCTCGGCACACGCTGTTCACCTATCTGCATCTGGCCGCCGATCCGCACCAGGCGCATGGGCTGATGGCGTCGGGCTGCACGGCCATCGCGTACGAGACCATCACCGACCGTTTCGGCCGCCTGCCGCTGTTGGCGCCGATGAGCCAGGTGGCGGGCCGTATGGCTGTGGACGTGGGCGCCTATCATCTGCTCAAGCCGGCCGGCGGCCGGGGCCTGCTCCTCGGCGGCGCGCCGGGCGTCCTGCCAGCCCGGGTTCTGATCCTGGGCGGCGGCGTCGCCGGCAAGCACGCCGCGGAGATGGCCATCGGCCATGGCGCCGATGTCACCCTGTACGACATCTCCGCCGCCCGCCTGGAACAGCTGGACGACCAGTTCGGGGGGCGTCTGAAGACCTGTTACTCGACCCACGATCTGGTGGCTGAAGCCCTGCCCACGGCCGACCTCGTGATCGGCTGCGTGCTCATCCCGGGCGCTGCGGCGCCCAAGCTGGTCACCCAGGCGGACCTGAAGAACATGCGGGCGGGATCGGTTCTGGTGGACGTCGCCATCGACCAGGGCGGCTGCTTCGAAACCAGCCATCCCACCACCCACGCCGACCCGACGTTCGTGGTCGACGACGTGATCCACTACTGCGTGGCCAACATGCCTGGCGCCGCCCCCCTGACCTCGACCTACGCCCTCAGCGCCGCCACGGCGCCCTATATTTCGGCTCTCGCCGGCAAGGGGGTCGACAAGGCCCTGGCTGACGACCCGGGCTTCGCCGAAGGGCTGAACGTGAAAGCCGGCCGGATCGTCTATCCGGCCGTGGCCCAGGCCCTGGGTCTGCAGTAGGCTTCGGGGCTGCCCGACGGCGGCTGGATGAGGGTTGCGATGGCGGGTTGGGGATGGGCGACGGTCGGGCTGGCCGTGGCGGTGATGGGCTGTGCAGCGGCGGTTGCGGAGGTGGCGCCGACACGCACGTTTAGCCAGGCCGTGGCGGGACTGGAACGGCGCGACGGCCTCCTGCCGGTCTATCTCGACCCGCGGGGCGGGCGGGTGCTGCTGCAGCTGACTCCGGACGCCCGGGGCGACTGTGGCGAATATCTCTACCAGACGGCCCTGAGATCAGGTCTGGGCTCAACGCCCGTAGGGCTCGATCGCTCCAATCCGGGATCCACACGGATCATCGCCTTCCGCCGCGCCGGCCCCAGGATCGTCGCCGAGCTGCAGAACACAGCCTTTCGCGCCGACGGAGCGGGTCCTGACGAAGCCCGCGCGGTGCGCGAGTCGTTCCCCCCCTCAATTGTCTGGTCCGCGGATATCCTGGCCGAGGGGCCGGACGGCGCCCTGCTGGTGGATCTCTCCGGCTTCCTGACACGCGACGCGTTCGGTGTCATCGACGCGCTCAAGGTCGCCGGCCAGGGCGATTTCACCGTGGCGACCGACAGAACCTACGCCGACGTCGCCGAGGTTCAGACCTTCCCCGACAATCTGGAGTTTGAGGCGCACGAGACCTTCGTCAGCGCCGCGCCGGGGGTCGAAGTCCGGGGGATCGCGCCGGAGTCTCACGCCGTCACCCTGATCGAGCACCAGTCCCTCATCAGGCTTCCGCCGCCGGGGTTTGTCCCACGCCTTGCCGATCCCCGGACGGGGGCGTTCGACACTCTGGTGACGAACTACGGCGCCCCGATTGACGCGCCGCTGATCTATCGACTGGCGTCGCGGTTCCGGCTCGAGAAGACCGACCCGGCCGCCGCCCGGTCGCGGGTGAAAAAGCCGATCGTGTTCTACGTGGACCGCGCCGCGCCCGAGCCCGTTCGCAGCGCGCTGATCCAGGGCGCGGGCTGGTGGGCCCAGGCTTTCGACGCGGCGGGGTTCATCGACGCTTTCCGCGTTGAGGTGCTGCCTGACGGCGTCAGCCCCCTTGATGCCCGTTACAACGTCATCAACTGGGTCCATCGTCAGACTCGCGGCTGGTCGTATGGCGATCCCATCAGCGATCCCCGCACGGGTGAGATCATCAAGGGTTCGGTCCTGCTGGGGTCACAACGCATGCGACAGGACCGCATCATATTCGAAGGTCTCGCCGGCGCCGGCAGGACCGGCGCGGGTGGTCCGGATGACCCGATCGAGATCTCTCTCGCCCGACTGCGGCAGCTTGCGGTGCATGAGACCGGGCACGCGCTGGGGCTGGCGCACAACTTCGCAGGCAGCACCTACGGCGACCGAGCGTCGGTGATGGACTATCCGCCGCCGCGCATCGGTGTCGTGAATGGCCGCCTGGATTTTCACGACGCCTACAAGGTCGGCCTGGGCGACTGGGATCGCTTCGCTATCCGCTGGCTCTACAGCCAAACGCTTCCCGGTCAGGCCGCGGGCAGGGCCCTGGAAGCCATTGTCCGCGACGGCTACGCTCACGGCCTGCGGTATGTGCGTGACGAGGACGCCCGGCCGGTGGGCTCGGCGCAGCCGGACGGCGCACTCTGGGACGACGGTCCGGATGCGGTCGCGGGGCTGGCGCACGCCCTGGAGGTGCGGACCATCGCTCTGGCGAACTTCGGTCCGGACGCCCTTCCGGCCGGCGCGCCGCTCTCGGACCTGCGTCGGGTGATCGTGCCGGTTTACCTCTTTCACCGCTACGAGGTGGAGGCGGTGGCCAAGACCGTCGGCGGCGTCACCTTCAACTATGCGGTGAAGGGCGATGGAGCCCCGGCGGCGCGGCCGGTGGGCGCCGCCGCCCAGAGGCGGGCCGTTGCGGCCCTGCTCGACACCCTTGGGCCGAAGGTCTTGGATATGCCGGACAATCTGATCGACCAGCTTTCGGTCGGCCGGGACGGGTCCGCCGACCGCCAGTACGACAGTGAGGTGTTTGCGTCACCTTCGGCGCCGGTGTTCGACATCTCGGCTGCCGCCGGAAACGCCGCCGATATCACGCTGGGCGCGCTTCTCGAGCCATCTCGGCTGGGTCGGGTTGCCGATCAGTCCGCCCGCGATTCGCTGGCCCTGAGCCTGAGCGAACTCCTCAGTCTGGCGTCGGACCGGGTCTTCGATGACAGCCGGCTCTCCGCACGCCAGGCGCAGCTTCGTCGTGTGGTCCGGGCGCGCCTGGTGGTCAGGCTGGGCGCTGTGCTTGTCGACAAGGCGGCCTCGGCGGACGTCGTCGCGCAGGTCCGACAGGCGTTGGATCGCCTTGCGCATCGCCTTGCCGGCCTGCGACCAGCCGACCCGGCCGACCTCGCCCAGGCGCGCTACCTCGCCCGGGTTATCGAGAACCCGTCTCGCGACGAACTGGCGGCCCTGGTCGCCCGGGAGGGCGGCAAGGCGGCCGAACCGCCCGCGGGAATGCCCATCGGCGAGGTCGGCGGCGAGGATGGCTGGTTCGACGATGCTCCCGGCGGCGCCTGAGAACGATGGCTGTGTTTCAGCCGACCACGTCGTCCACCGCCTCGATCCAGTGACGGACAGGGATCGGCGACGGGCTGGGGGTCGTAGCCGAGGCTCGCCAGCAGACGCGCGGGCGCCTCGCCGAGACCCGGGCCATTGCGCAGGGTGCAGGACTGATGGACGGCGATGCGCGCCTTCGCTGGAGCTCTGGTGGCCCTGGGCGGGGTCTGGATGAGCACTTCCACCGGATCGCGCAGGCGGTCGACCACCCGCCTGGCGCGGGCGGCATAGTCCGGGTCGTCCGCCAGAAGGTCAGGATAGTCGCGGATGAAGGCGGCGCAACCGCTGGCGTTGACAACGATGGCCTCGGCGCCGCCGTCCAGCTGCCTGATCCAGGCGTCGATGTTGCGTCTGGCCAGGGCCTGGCCTTCCTCCCGCGCGTCGAGATGAACGCTCAGGGCGCCGCAGCAGCCAACCTCCGGAGTCTCGCCGAGGTCGACCCCCGCATGGCCGAACACCCGGCGCGTGGCGGCGTTGAAATGTGGCGCTGTCGCGCTTTGTACACAGCCCCGGAGCATGGTCATCCGGCGCTCGTGACCGCCCGCCGGCGACGGACCGATGGGGTTGGGCTTCGGAAGCTTGCCCTGCAGGGCCGAGGGCAGGAGCGCCCTGACCGGACGGCCAGCGGCGATGAGCGCTCCCAGTCGCCAGGGCTGGATGCAGAGCCAGCGGATCGCCGCACGGAGGGCCCGCTCGCGCCAGGGGCGGGGAGTCTGTTCCGCCACGACGTCGCGACCCACGTCGAGAAGGCGGTGATACTGGACGCCGGACGGGCAGGTGGTCTCACAGGCCCGGCAGGACAGGCAGCGGTCCAGATGGGTCTGGGTCATCCGTCCGACCGGCTCGCCCTCCAGGGCCTGTTTGATCAGATAGATGCGGCCGCGCGGGCCGTCGAGTTCGTCGCCGGTGAGGTGATACGTCGGACAGGTCGCGTTGCACATGCCGCAATGGACACAGGCGCGCAGCACCTCGCCGGCAATGGAGCCGGCGGCGGTCTCGGCCAGCGGGCTGGTGATCCTGGTGCGCATGGTTACAGCTCTTCGTACATACGGCCGCGGTTGAACACGCCCGCTGGGTCGAATGCCGATTTCAGGCGTCTGTGAAGGGCCAGGAGGCCATCGGGCAGCGGCGCGAACACGGCTTCGCCCGCGGTAGCGCCGCGGTAGAGCATGGCGTGTCCGCGGACGTCTGCCGCGAGGGTGCGGATTCGCGCCGCCGACTCTCCGCTTTCCAGCCAGATCTCGCCGCCGGCCCAGTCGCGCAGCCAGCGGCCCGGCAAAGCGTCCAGCTGCGCCGTGCGCGGCACGGAGAGGCGCCACAGCCGTGGCGCGGTCAGGGGGCCCGTCGATCGGTTGCGCAGGTGCTTCCAGAACAATTCTGGCGTCTCATCACCGCCCGCCGCCTTTGTCGCGGCCTCGACCGCGGCGGCCGGCCCCGAAAATCGCAGGTGAAGCCGCTCGCCGTCATGAGCGGCGCCGCTGAGGGGAACAGGCGTACGCATCAACGCCGTGATCCGCTCGCGGGCAGCCGTCCAATCGATGTCAAAACTGCAGGAGGCCTCCGCCCTGGGCCGGGGCGCGACCCGGATGGAGACGTCCAGAAGCACGCCCAGGCAGCCAAGAGCGCCAGCCATCAGGCGAAATCCATCGAACCCGGCGACGTTCTTGAAGACGGTCCCGCCCATGCGCAGAGACCGTCCACAGCCATCGAGCACGGTGACGCCGAGGACGCTGTCGCGTACGGCGCCGGCGAAGGGGCGCCGGGGGCCGGAAAGGCCCGCGGCGACCACGCCCCCGAGGGTGCTCGCGGGGCCGAGGATGGGTGGCTCGAAGGCCAGCATCTGGCCGTGCAGCCCCAGAAGGGACTCGACTTCGGCAATCGGCGTTCCCGCGCGCGCGGTGATCACCAGTTCGCTGGGGTCATAGCTGATGACGCCCCGGTGGTCGCTCACGGCCAGCGGTTCTCCTGTCGGCCTACGACCGTAGAAGGCCTTGGTGTCGCCGCCGAC
>CAIXWN010000187.1 GCA_903923135.1 uncultured Caulobacteraceae bacterium
GACACGTCGCCGGCACAGGCGGCGGTCCGGGGGACACCAGCCGGGAGACGCCGCCATCGCCACCCTCGCCGACCACGCGCGCCTGACGCCGGACAAGCCGGCGATGATCTCCGCCGACACCGGCGAGGTCGTCACCTTCGCGCAACTTAACGACCGCTCGAACCGGCTGGCCCGGTTCCTGCACGCCAATGGCCTGAGGCGCGGCGACCACATCGCCATCCTGATGGAGAACAACCTGGCGTTCATGGACGGGGTGTGGGCGGCGTTCCGCTCCGGCCTCTATGTCACCTGCGTCAACCGCTACCTGCCGCCGGACGAGGTGGCCTACATCGTCCAGGATTGCGGAGCCCGGGCTGTGGTGACCTCGTTCGCCAAGCGCGAGACCGCCGAGGCCCTCGCCGAACTGATCCCCGGGGTGACCATCCGCCTGATGGTCGACGGCGTCATTCCCGGCTGGTCGGCCTTCGAGGACGCCCTGGCCGCACATCCCCCCCTGCCCCTCGACGAGGAGTGGATGGGCGATTCGATGCTCTACAGTTCGGGCACCACCGGCCGGCCCAAGGGCATCCTGCGCCCCCTGCCGCCGGTCGGGCCGGCGGAGGGTTTCGCCGCGCGCCAGGCGGTAAACCGTTACGGCCTCAGCCCGGAGGCGGTCTACCTCTCCCCGGCCCCGCTCTATCACGCCGCGCCGCTGGGCTATGTGCTGACCGTGCAGTCCTGGGGCGGCACGGTGGTGATGATGGAGCGTTTCGACGCCGAGCAGGCGCTCGGCCTGATCGAACGATATGGCGTCACCCACAGCCAGTGGGTGCCGACAATGTTCGTGCGCCTGCTGAAACTGCCCGACCAGATCCGCGCCCGCCACGATCTTTCCAGCCACCGGGTGGCCGTCCACGCCGCCGCGCCCTGCCCGGTGGAGGTGAAGCGCCGCATGATCGAGTGGTGGGGCCCGATCCTCTATGAATACTACGCCGGCACCGAGGCCTCGGGGTCGACCTTCATCACCAGCGAGGAGTGGCTGGCCCATCCCGGCTCGGTGGGCCGCGCGGCCCTGGGGGTGCTGCACATCTGCGACGAGACCGGCGCCGAACTGCCGCCCGGCGAGACCGGCCTGGTCTATTTCGAGCGCGAGGCGCCGACGTTCGAATACCACAACGACCCGGCCAAGACGGCCGCCGCCCGTCACCCTCTGCACCCCGGCTGGAACGCCCTGGGCGACGTCGGCTACCTCGACGACGAGGGGTATCTCTACCTCACCGACCGCCAGGCGTTCATGATCATCTCCGGCGGGGTGAACATCTATCCGCAGGCGATCGAGGACGCCCTGGTCACCCACCCCAAGGTGCACGATGTGGCCGTGTTCGGCGTGCCCCATCCGGAGATGGGCGAGGCGGTCAAGGCGGTGATCGAGCCGGCCCCGGGCCATGCGCCGGACCACCATCTGGCGGCCGAACTGCTGGAGTTCGCCCGCTCGAAGATGGCCCACTACATGGCCCCGCGCTCGATCGACTTCATCGAGGAGATGCCGCGACTGCCCACCGGCAAGCTCTACAAGCGCCTGCTGCGCGACGCCTACTGGAAGGACCGGAAGATCTAGAGGGTGTCGACCAGAACGACCTCGGCGTCGCGCAGGGCGCGGACCTCGAGCACCGCCTCGTCCTTCACCGCCGCGCCGTCGCGGGTCTCCAGGGTGACGCCGTTGACGTCCACCGCCCCCGCCGCCGTGGCCAGATAGGCGTGGCGGCCGGGGGCGAGCTCGTAGCGGGCCGTCTCGCCGGCGCGCAGGCTCGCCCCCAGCAGACGGGCGTCGGCGCGGATCGGCAGGGCGTCGCCGTCGCCGGGCCGTCCGCTGGCCAGGGCCACGAAGGCGCCGGCCCGATCGCCTTTGGGAAAGGCCCGGGCGCCCCAGGAAGGCGCCCCGCCGCGGGTCGTCGGCTGGATCCAGATCTGGAACAGCGTCGTGGCGTCGGCCTCGCGGTTCATCTCGGCGTGACGGATGCCCGCCCCGGCGCTCATCACCTGCACGTCGCCGGCGGCCGTGCGACCGCTGTTGCCCAGGCTGTCCTGGTGGCTGATGGCGCCGCTGCGCACATAGGTGATGATTTCCATGTCGGCGTGGCCGTGCGGCGCAAAGCCGGTTCCGGCGGCGATCTCGTCGTCGTTCCACACGCGCAGGGCGCCCCAGCCCATGCGGGCGGGATCATGCCAGTCGCCGAAGGAGAAGTGATAGCGGGCGTTCAGCCAGTCGTTGCGAAACCGGCCGAGCGCGCCGGCGGGGCGACGCTCGATCATGGGACTCTCCGGGGATGGGGACAGGTGCGTCAGATAGGAAGCTCTGACGCAAGGTCAACAGCCGGGACTCCCGGGGCGTCGCCGGAGAGGAGGGCAAGGCCCCCTCCCCCGCACACCGTGGAGGGGCCGCAGCCCCTCCGCCAGTCTCGTTACGCCGGCTTCGGCGCGAACATGGTGCACCAGCCGGTCGGCGAGATCGGGCCGGCGATGATCTTACAGACGTTCGTGCCGCCGGGGCCCTTGCCGGCCAGGTAGTAGTTACACTTGCTGCACTGCTGCGGGCCCTTGGGCGTTTCCTGATACTTCACGTTGGTCTTGGGCATGGTGCCCGCGGCATGTGCGGCCCCGGCGGCGGCGATCAGCGGCAGGGTGGCGGCGGTCGCCGCGCCGATCAGGATGGTGCGGCGGGTGGCGGGCAGAGACGTCTTGGACAAGTCGATCACCTTTCAAAAGGACTGCGAGCGAATCCTCGCTGATGCCGGATTAATGCATCATATGTGAATAGAGAATGACAGGCAGCCGCGCCGGTCAACCCCCGCGCGCCGTGTGAGACGCCTCAACGCGCAACCCCCCGGCGTCAGAGATGAACACATCGCGCATCCGCCCGGGCCGGTCAGGGCCGAGCGGGCAGACCCGATAGTCGCCGAACACCCGGCGATCTCCCGCCGGTCCGACCCGCCCAGCGACCTCCGGCGGCATCAGGCCCTCGCCCTCGGCGTCGCCGCGGGCGTTGAGAACGCCGAGCATTCGACGGGTTCCGACGATCCAGATCCGCACCGAAGGCGTCCCGTTTCCCACGACCAACCGGCCACGGACCGTGAAACACGGATAGTTCGCCTTGCGGCCGGGCAGAGGATCTGCCGCCACCGGCAACCCGCACATCAGCGCCAGCAGCCCGATGGCTGCGCGCCTAAGGCGCACCCTAGCCGCCGGGCTCATGGCTCCCGCCCCCGGTCTGGCCGCGGTGGCGCAGGAAGGCGTCGGCGAGGACGCAGGCGGCCATCGCCTCGACCACCGGGACCGCGCGGATGCCGACGCAGGGATCGTGGCGGCCCTTCGTGCGCAGTTCGATCTCCTCGCCGGCCTCGTTGATCGAACGGCGCGGGGTGAGGATGGACGAGGTGGGCTTGAAGGCGACGCGGGCGACCACGCTCTGGCCCGTGGAGATGCCGCCCAGGACGCCCCCGGCGTTGTTGGCCAGGAACACCGGCCCGTCGTTGCCCAGGCGCATCTCGTCGGCGTTCTCCTCGCCGGTGAGGGCGGCCGAGGCGAAGCCGGCGCCGATCTCGACCCCCTTGGCGGCGTTGATCGACATCAGGGCGCCGGCCAGTTCGGCGTCGAGCTTGCCATAGACCGGCGCGCCCCAGCCGGCCGGGACCCCCACGGCCTCGACCTCGACGATGGCGCCGGTGGACGAACCGGCCTTGCGGATGGTCTCCAGATGCTGCTCCCACACCGCCACCATGGCCGCGTCCGGCGACCAGAAGGGGTTGCGGGCGGTCTCCGCCCAGTCCCAGCGGGCGCGGTCCACGGCGTGCGGGCCGATCTGCACCAGGGCGGCGCGCACGGTCACGCCGGCGATCACCTTGCGGGCCACGGCCCCGGCGGCGACCCGGGCGGCGGTCTCCCGCGCCGACTGACGCCCGCCGCCGCGATAGTCGCGCACCCCGTACTTGGCGAAGTAGGCGTAGTCGGCATGGCCGGGGCGGAAGGCGGTGGCGATCTCGGAATAGTCGCGCGAGCGCTGGTCGACGTTCTCGATCAGCAGCGAGATCGGCGTGCCCGTCGTCACCTGCCCCCCCGTGCGGTCGTCCTCGAAGACGCCCGAGAGGATGCGTACGGCATCCGGCTCCTGCCGCTGAGTGACGAATTTCCCTTGCCCCGGGCGGCGCAGGTCGAGCCAGTGCTGGATCTCGGCGGCGGTCAGCGGGATCCCTGGCGGGCAGCCGTCGACCACGCAGCCCAGGGCGGGTCCGTGGCTCTCGCCCCAGGTGGTGACGCGGAAGAGATGTCCGAAGGTGTTGTGCGACATGCAGGCGGTTTTAGAGACGATTGCCGCCGATGGAAATCTGGCGTCGGCGCCGGGCGGCGACGTCTACCAGTAGCCGGCCATAAGATCGGTGGCCCACTCCGGTTCGCGCACCTCCCCGCGGGGCAGGAGGCCGCGCATCACCGGCTTGATGTCGAGCACCGGCGTGCCGTCGATGGCGTCCAGCCCCTCGACCTCCAGGGCGAGGCCGTCGCGCCTGACAAGCCGGCAGACGCACAGGCCCAGGCGGTTCGGTCTGGCCTTGCCGCGCTGGGCGAAGATGCCCACCAGCGGCCAGTCGGCCCGCCCTCTCGGCCTGCGGGCGCCCGTCTCCACATCCGTCTCGGCCACGCGGTGGAAGAGGAAGATCACCTCCAGGTGCGAGAAGGCCTCGATGCCGGCGAGGGCCGCGGCGGTGAACTGGTCGGCATCCAGTTCGAGGCGCGCCCGGCTGCGGCCCCAGTCATCGTCCACCGCCGCCTGGCGGCCTCCCCGCACGTGGCCGACGGAGGTGACCTGATAGCTTGCCGCCATGGGATCGAGGCTCCAGGCGCCAGGTCGCCGGCGCACAGGGCCGGCGGTTGTCGCCGGGGGCCGTCTTATCGCCCGAAGCTGTGGAAGGGCAACCGGATGACCCCGGGCGCGACAGGGCCTATATCGCGGGGATGACCGACTCCACGCTCATCCCCCCCTCGCCCGCCGAGGACGACTACGTCCGCTCGGTGCAGGCCGCCGAACCCCTGCCGCTGCTGCCGGAGGGCGATCCCTTCGAGATGTTCCAGACCTGGCTGCGCGAGGCCGGCAAGTCCGAACCCAACGATCCCCACGCCATGACCCTGGCGACGGTGGACGCGGACGGCCTGCCCGACGCCCGCATGGTGCTGCTCAAGGGCGTGGACGAGCGGGGATTCGTCTTCTTCACCAACACCCTCAGCGCCAAGGGCCGGGCCCTGGCCGCCCATCCGCGCTGCGCCCTGATGTTCCACTGGAAATCGCTGCGGCGCGCCGTCAGGATCCGCGGCGATGTCGAGCCCGTGACCGAGGCCGAGGCCGACGCCTATTTCGCCACCCGCGCGCGCTCGGCCCAGATCGGCGCCTGGGCCTCGGAACAGTCGCAGCCCCTGCCCGACCGATTCGCCCTGGAGAAGCGCGTCGCCAGCATCGGGATGAGGTTCGGGCTGGGCCCCGTGCCACGGCCGCCGCACTGGTCGGGCTACCGTGTGCTGCCCCGGACGATGGAGTTCTGGCGCGACCGGCCGTTCCGCCTGCATGAACGGCTGAAATACACCCACGCCGCGGGGGGCTGGACGACGGAGCGTCTCTATCCCTAAGAGTCTGCCACAAGACGCCCACGGGGAGACACGCATGCAAGGTCTGATGCAGGACTGGCCGCTGACGGTGGACAGGATTCTCGATCACGCCGCCGACTGGCATGGCGCGCGCGAGGTGGTCAGCCGCTCCGTGGAGGGCCCCATTGTCCGCATCACCTACGCCGAGATCCGCGAGCGGGCCAAGCGCCTGTCCAACGCCCTGCTCGACCTGGGGATCCGGCCGGGCGACCGGGTGGCGACCCTGGCCTGGAACTCCGGCCGTCACATCGAGGCGTGGTATGCGATCATGGGGATCGGGGCGGTGTGCCACACCCTCAATCCGCGGCTGTTCGCCGACCAGCTCTGCTACATCATCAACCACGCCGAAGACCGGATCATCTTCACCGACCTGACCTTCCTGCCCTTCCTGATCGAGAACCGCGCGCGCCTCCCCACGGTGGAGCGGTTCATCGTCCTCACCGACGAGGGCCACCTGAAGGATGTGGCCCTGGAGGGGGCCCTTGCCAGCGAGACCCTGATCGAGCGCCATGACGCCGACTGCGCCTGGGGCGGCTTTGACGAGAAGGCCGCCTGCGGCCTCTGCTACACCTCAGGCACCACCGGCCACCCCAAGGGGGTGCTCTATTCGCACCGCTCCAACTTCCTGCACACCCTGGTGACGCTGCAGAGCGACGTCATGGGTCTGTCGGTGCGGGACACGGTGCTGGCCGTTGTGCCGATGTTCCACGCCAACGCCTGGGGTCTGACGTTCTCGTGCCCGGCGGTGGGCGCCAAGCTGATCATGCCCGGCGCCAAGATGGATGGGGCGTCGATCCATGAGCTGCTGGAGACCGAGCAGGTGACCATGTCGGCGGCCGTGCCCACGGTCTGGCAGATGCTGCTGGCCCACATGCGCGAGACGAAAGCCACCCTGACCTCGCTGAAGCGGGTGGTGATCGGCGGCTCGGCGGTGCCCGAGGCGATCATCCGCGCCTTCCACGACGACTACGGCGTCGACGTGGTCCACGCCTGGGGCATGACCGAGACCTCGCCCCTGGGCACCCTGTCGACGCCCACGCCGGAGATCGCCGCCCTGAGCTTCGATGAGCAGATGCCCTACAAGCTCAAGCAGGGCCGCCCGCCGGTGGGCGTCCAGCTCAAGCTGACCAATGACGCCGGCGCCCCGCAGCCGCGTGACGGAACCAGCTTCGGTCGCCTGAAGATCCGCGGACCGTTCATCGCCGGGGAGTATTTCAAGGGGGACGGCGGGAACATTCTCGACGACGAGGGCTTCTTCGACACCGGCGACGTGGCCACCATCGACCAGGCCGGCTACATGCAGATCACCGACCGCGCCAAGGACGTGATCAAGTCCGGCGGCGAGTGGATCAGCTCCATCGAGATCGAGAACATCGCCGCGGGCCACCCCAAGGCCCTGCTGGCGGCGGTGATCGGCGTCACCCACCCCAAGTGGGACGAGCGACCCCTGCTGCTGGTCCGCCTCAAGGACGGCGAGACGGCCACGGCCGGCGAGTTCCTCGCCTTTCTCGACGGCAAGATCGCCAAGTGGTGGATGCCCGACGACGTGGTCTTCGTCGACGACATCCCGCTCGGGGCGACCGGCAAGATCGACAAGAAGCTGATCCGCCAGCGGTTCGAGGGTTATCTGCTGCCCACGGCCACGGCGCGGCGGATCTGAGCGGCCTCCAGGGCAATCTCCGACCAGATGGACCATCTGGTCGGAGATAATTTGCCCTAGATTCAAACATGTAGAGCCTGATTCACCATCCGAATCTGTTCCGTGCGAACGGATCGGGCTCTAACCCGCCAGGCGGTAGTCGCTGTCGAGCGCCGGGGCGCCGTCGCAGACCACGCGGCCGGACTTCACCAGTTCGATCACCTGGGCCAGGACCGAGTGGGCGGCGGGGCCGTAAAGGCGCGGATCGACGCCGGCGTAGATGGTCGGGACCATGGCGCGGATGCGCGTGTCGCCCGCCGCCAGCCGCTCGAGGATCTGGCGCTCGCGGTCGCGACGGTGGGCGATATAGGCGTCGATGAACGGCTCGACCTTGGTCACCGGCGGGCCGTGGGTCGGCCAGACCGTGGCGAAGTCGCGGGCGCGGACGGTCTCCAGGCTGCGCAGATAGTCGCCCATGTCGCCATCCGGCGGTGTGATCACCGTCGTGGACCAGCCCATGATGTGGTCGCCGCTGAACAGGGCGTGCTCTTCCTTCAGGGCGTAGCAGATGTGGTTGGAGGTGTGCCCGGGAGTGTGGATCGCCTCCAGGGTCCAGCCGGGACCGGCGAACGCCTCGCCGCCGGTGACGGCGATGTCCGGCGTGAAGGCGTCGTTGCCGGCCTCCAGCACGATGGCGTCCTCCACCGGCGCGGTGGCCACGGCCCGTCCCCAGATGCGCGCGCCGGTGGCCTGCGCCAGAGGCTTCGCCAGGGGCGAATGATCGAGGTGATGGTGGGTGATCAGGATGTGGCTGACGCGCTCGCCCGCCACGGCGGCCAGGATCGCCTCGAGGTGGTCGGCCATGTCCGGCCCGGGATCGATGACGGCCACCTCGCCGCGGCCGACAATGTAGGTGCCGGTGCCCATATAGGTGAACGGTCCCGGGTTCCTGGCGGTGACACGCCGGATCAGCGGCGAGACCTGGTCGCAGCGGCCGTAGTCGATGTCGATCTCGCGGACGTAGGGGATCATCGTCGGGCTCAGCCGAGAACGGGGGAGAGATCGTAGCCGGCCCGCATGCCCAGGCGTTTCAGCTCGTCATGATCGGCTGTGTCGGCCTGGCCGATGGCCCAGGTCAGGATCGACCGCGTCCCCGAGCGGCAGAAGGCCAGGACCCGGCCGGAGTCCCCGGCGAGCGCCTTGGCTGTAGCCTCCACCTGCGCCGGTCCGGGCATGCCCATGACGGGCGCATAGACATAGGCGAGGCCTGCGGCGCGGGCCGCGGCCTCCATCTCGGCGCTGGTCGGCTGGCCGGGGCCCTCGCCGTCCGGTCGGTTGTTGATGATCACGGTGAAACCCTGGGCCGCCGCGGCGGCCACATCGGCGAGGGAAATCTGGGGGCTGACCGAGAAACGGTCGGTCACGGTGCGAAAGTCTGTCATGGAACGCCCTGAAAGCCGCGAACCCAAAGGCCCGCGTTGACATGATCGGGGGGCGCGGCCAGTTTCGCAAGGCATGTTGCGTTTCCTGATCCGGCGTTTGATCGTGGCTGTCCCCACGCTGTTCGTCGTCGTGACGGTCGCGTTCTTCATGATGCGCGCCGCCCCGGGCAGCCCCTTCGACAGCGACCGCCGCCTGCCGCCGGAGATCAAGCTCAACGTCGAGCGCAAGTTCGGCATGAACCGGCCCCTGCCGGTCCAGTATGTGAACTATCTCGCCGGAGTCGCTCACGGCGACTTCGGGCCTTCGCTGAAATACCGCGACAAGACCGTGCTGCAGGTGCTGCAGGAGAACTATGTCGTCAGCCTGAAGCTGGGGCTCACCGCCATACTCATCGCCACCTTCACCGGCGTCAGCCTGGGCGTGCTGGCTGCTCTGAGGCAGAACCAGGTCGCCGACTATGTGACCGTCGGTGTGGCGATCGTCGGGGTGACCATCCCCAGCTTCGTCACCGCCCCCCTGCTGCAACTGCTGTTCGGCTCGAAGCTGGGCGTGCTGCCCATCGCCGGCTGGGACGGCGGAGCCATTCCCAACATGGTGCTGCCGGTGACCGTCCTGGCCCTGCCACAGATCGCCATCATCTCGCGCCTGACCCGGGCCGGGATGATCGAGGCCCTGCAGTCGAACTGGGTGCGCACGGCCAGGGCCAAGGGGCTGCCGGAACGGCTGATCGTCAGTCGCCACGCCCTGCGCGCCGCCATCCTGCCCCTGGTGAGCTATCTGGGGCCCGCCTGCGCCGGCCTTCTCACCGGCTCCCTGGTGGTCGAACGCATCTTCAACCTGCCAGGCCTGGGCAAGTTCTTCGTCGTCAGCGCCCTGCAGCGCGACTACACCGTCGTGATGGGCATGGTCATCGTCTACGCCGCCCTGATCGTGCTGCTCAACCTGCTGGCCGACCTGCTGCAGGCGGCCCTCGATCCCCGCGTGCGGCTGGCGTGACCCCTGTCCCGCTCACCCCCGGTTCCGCCCGCGGCGCCGCCCTCATGGAAACGGCGGTGAAGGGCCGCGGACTGTGGGACGACGCCGGCCGACGCCTGGCGCGCAACCGCGCCGCGGTCACCGGCGCGGCGGTGCTGGCCGTGCTGGTCGTCCTGGCGATCGCCGGTCCCTGGCTGGTCCCCTACCGCTACGACGAGATCAACAAGGACGACGTGTGGCTCGCCCCACTGGTCCATGGCCACCTGCTGGGCGCGGACGCCCTTGGCCGCGACCTGCTGGCCCGCCTGTTCATGGGCCTGCGGGTGTCCCTGGCCATCGGCGCGGTGGCCACCAGCGTCTCCCTGGTGGTGGGGGTGATCTGGGGCGCGACGGCCGGCTACCTGGGCGGGGCGGTGGACGAACTGATGATGCGCATTGTCGACGTGCTCTACTCCCTGCCGTTCA
The DNA here is from genome assembly GCA_903923135.1 of uncultured Caulobacteraceae bacterium. GTDB lineage: Bacteria > Pseudomonadota > Alphaproteobacteria > Caulobacterales > Caulobacteraceae > Acaudatibacter > Acaudatibacter lapponiensis. Next base: position 10,193 of record CAIXWN010000187.1, read on the forward strand.
TCTTCTTCGTCATCCTGCTGATGGTGACCTTCGGCTCGAACATCGTGCTGATCTTCGTGGCCATCGGCGCGGTGGAGTGGCTGACCATGGCCCGCATCGTCCGGGGCCAGACCCTGTCGCTGAAGAACAAGGAGTTCATCGAGGCCGCCCGCGCCGCCGGTCTGGACCGCACGGCGATCATCGCCCGGCACATCATCCCCAACCTGCTGGGGCCGGTGGCGGTCTATGTCACCCTGACCATCCCCGGGGTGATCCTGGCCGAGAGTTTCCTGAGCTTCCTCGGCCTGGGGGTGCAGCCGCCCATGGCCTCCCTGGGCAGCCTGATCGCCGGCGGCGCCCAGGACATGGAGCTGGCGCCGTGGCTGCTGGTCTTCCCTTCCGCGGCCATGGTCGCCACCCTGGTCAGCTTCAACTTCATTGGCGACGGCCTGCGCGACGCCATCGACCCGAAGGACCGCTGACGCCGTTTCACTGCGGCGGATAGCCGAACCGCTCGATCCACGGGCGAAGGTGCGGGATGACGGGCGCAAGCTGGGCCGCATAGCGCCGCCACTGGCCGCCGCCATCGTAGAGCCCCCGGGCCACCTGGGCCGCGCTTGGCGTGGAGATGGTCCGGCGCTCGCCGTCCCGGTCGAAGCGGCGCATGTCCTCGCTCCACTCCAGGCCGATGAAGTCGCACACCGCCCGGGTGGCGCCCTCGAAGTCGCCCACCAGATCCTCGTAGCGGTGCTGATGCACACGCAGGCCGAAGCGCGACTGGTAGAGCGCCGAGAGGCTCATCACCTGGGCGTAGAACCGCGCTGCACCCTCAAGCGTGAGGAACTCGAACATCGACGGGTTCACCCGGAACCTCTGGCGGAAGCAGCTGAGCACCACGTCGCGCGGATCGCGCACGGCGAACAGGATGCGCGCCTCCGGGAACAGCCTGGCGATCAGCGGAAGCTTTATGGAGTTGAGCGGCAGCTTGTCGATGAACACCCGGCCGGCCGGATCGGCCCCCAGCTCGCGCACCCGCGCCCAGTAAAGGCGCCGATGGCGCTCGGCGTCGACCTCGGAGATCGCCGCCAGCCTGTCGAGGGCCGCCGGGCCGCGCATGAATTCCACCGTGGCGTCGGTGAGGGTCTCGCGTTCCTCCGAGGCGCTGACCCGGGCCGAGGTGGTGAGCACCCGCTCCAGCACGGTGGTGCCGGACCTCGGAAATCCCAGCAGGAACACATGGGCGGCGGGATCGTCGGGCGACGGGCGCGCCGGGGCGCCGCGCCAGGCGGCCGGAGGGGCGGTCTGGAAGTAGCGCGCCAGCCAGGTGAGCATGTCGGGCACCGTCTGCACGCCCGGACCGGCGAACCGCGCAGCGTAGACGCCGCGCAGGGTCTGGTTGGCGGCGGTGAAGCGGGCGAAGGCCTCTGCGCAGGCCCCCTGGCGATCGAGCAGGTCGCCCAGGGCGCCGTGGGCCTGGGCCTTGTCGATGGCGGACACCGCCGGATCGGCGATGAGGGCGGCGAGTCGGCGCTGGCCCGAGGCCGCCGCGCCCTCGGCGATCTCGACCGACGCCAGGGCCAGGGCCGCCGACGGCTGACCGGGCTGAAGCGCCAGGGCCTTCTCGGCGAGGGGGCGGGCGGTCTTCCAGTCGCTGGCCCGCGCGGCCAGGCCCGCCAGCCGCGCCAGCGGGGTCGGATCCTGCGGGCTGAGGCGGGCGGCGGCCTGAAAGCCGGCCCGGGCCCGGTCGAGCTCGCCGATATCCTCGCATACCCAGCCGATGTTGAAGTGCGCCGGTCCGAACTGCGGGTTGACGGCGATGGCGGAGGCGAAGGCCTCGATCGCCTCGGCCTGGCGGTTGAGGTTCGCCAGGCAGAGGCCCAGGGCGTTGAGAGTGGGAACATCGCCCGGCGCCAGCACCCGCGCGCGCTGCAGATCGGCCAGGGCGGCGCCGTATCGGCCGGCCTGCTCGGCCCGCCACGCCCGCAGATTGAGCAGCAGCGGATGTTCCGCCCCGCCGAGCAGGGCGGTCTCGGCCAGGTCGACGGCGAGGTCGAACTGCTGGCCGCGGATGGCGGCCATGACCTGGTCGAGGACCGCGGGGTCGGGCGGCATGGCGGCGGTCGCCGTCAGGACCGGTCGGCCATGCCGGTCAGGCCTTCTTCGGCGGCATGGGGATGAAGCCGCTGGTGCGCTGCACATAGGCCTCATAGTCCGGACGCTTGCGGCGCATCCGGCCCTCCACCGTCGGCACGCCGCTCCATTTGGTCAGCAGGATGGTGATCAGCACCGGCCCGGGCATGGACCACAGCCCCAGGCCGGCGTCGAAGGCGATCAGCCACAGGCCCCACCAGACGCAGGCGTCGCCGAAATAGTTGGGGTGGCGGGTGTAGCGCCACAGGCCCGACTGCAGGACCTTCCCGGCGTTGGCGGGATTGGCCTTGAAGGCCACCAGCTGGAAATCGCCAAGGCTCTCGAACAGGATTCCGACGACCGCCACGGCCGCACCGGCAAGGGCGATCGGGCCCAGGGGGTGGAGGTCCCCCATCTGGCCCAGCTGCACCGGCAGGCTGACGATGAACTGCAGCGGCAGTTGCAGGGCGAAGACCAGCAGCAGGGAGGCCCTTGCATAGCCCCAGCCCCGTTCCTTCTGCGCCAGGGCCATCATGGTCACATAGCGGCGGTCGGGGCCGTGCTTGCGCCAGCGCCAGAGCAGATAGAAGCCCAGCCGCAGACCCCAGACGGTGCACAGGGCGGTGAGCAGGACGGCGTGGGCGCCCGTGTGGCCGACGAACAGGAACGTCGCCCAGGCCGTGACCACCATGCCAAGAGCCCACCAGCTGTCGATGAAGCTCGGGTCCTTGATGGCCACGTTCAGAAGCCACAGCAGGGTGAACAGCACCGCCGAAATGGCCAGATTCTGCAGAAGGAGCTGGGCGAATTCCATCATCGGAGCGGGTCCATCACAGGGTCGGGGCCAGGGCGGCCATCCTAAAGGACAAGGGCCGTCACCGCCCTGTCGAGATCGTCGCGGCGGAGAGCATTCTGGCCATGCTGCGTTCGAGGGCCTTGGGATCGCGCGCCAGCGAGGCGCGGACCTCTATGGCCATGATGTCGGTGTCCACCTCGTCGAGACCGCGCCGAAGGGCGTTCAGCCCCGCCGCGGCGATGTCGGAGGGCTTTTCCTTGCGGCCGGCCACGTGGGCGGCCATTCGCGTATCGACGGAACCGACGATCAGGGCGGTGACCTGGGTGTCCTGGCCCGCCAGTTCGGCGCGGATGCAGGTGGTGGCGGCGCGGCCGGCGAATTTCGAGGGGCTGTAGCCGCCCATGGCCGGCACGGCGACGAGGCCGCCGGAGGACAGCACATTGACGATCGCCCCGCCGCCGTTGCGGGCCAGAACCGGCGCGAACGCCCGGGCCAGGCCGACAGGCCCGAAGTAGTTGATCTCCATCTCCTCCCGCGCGGCGTCCAGCGTCGGGGCGTCGATCAGGCGCTGGTTCAGGAAGGCCCCGGCGTTGTTGATCAGGATGGAGACGTCGCCACAGGCTTCGGCGGCGGCGGCGATCTGGTCGGGGCGGGTGACGTCCAGGGCGATGGGAACGGCCCGGCCAGGGGCCTCGGACGCCAGGTGAGCGGCCGCCTCCGGGTCCCGCGTCCCCACCCATACCTTGCGGGCCCCCGCCGCCAGCAAGGCGCGCACGAACGCCTCGCCGATGCCGCGGTTGCCGCCGGTGACCAGGGCGACGCTGTCCTCGATCCTCATGGGCGGGAGGCCTTCATCGGTTCAGATCGCCGGCCGGTCAGCCAGGGCGAGCACCCAGGCGCTGGCCGGCCCGCCGGCCTTCTGGGCCTCCATCACCCCCACATCGACATAGTCGCGCCAGCCGATGACCAGGTCGCCGTCGAACTCGAACACGCCGGCGTAGGGCGCCACGACCACGGCGCCGTCGGTCTGGGTGTAGTCCTCGACGCCCTCGACGAAGAGGCGCTCGCCGGTCTCGGCGAAGTCCACCAGCCGCCAGCGCACCTCGCCAAGCTGAGGCCTGAAGGTCTCGAGAAATTTGCGGGCCTTGGCCTTGCCCCGGGCGGGCGGGGCGACGGCGGCGGCGTAGTGCCAGACGACATCCTCGTGCAGGTGACCGAGCACCCCCTCGATGTCGCCGGCCTTCCAGGCGGCGATGAGGGCCCTGAGCACCTCGAGCTTGCGGCTCATCGGCCGATGACCAGGCTGACGGTGGTGGTGGTCGAGCCGCCGATGTTGAGCGTCTGCACGGTCCGCGCGCCCTCCACCTGGTAGTCGCCGGCCTGGCCGGTCACCTGTCTGGCGCCGTCGAGCGCCATGCGCACGCCGGTGGCGCCGACCGGGTGGCCGCCGCCGATCAGGCCGCCGGAGGGGTTGACCGGCAGGCGACCGCCGATCTCGATCGAGCCGTCCTCGATCGCCTTCCAGGCCTCGCCGGGGGCGGTGAGGCCGAGGTGTTCGATGGCCATGTATTCGGTGGTGGTGAAGCAGTCGTGGGTCTCGACGGCGTCGAGCTGGCCAACGTCGAGGATCCCGGCCCGGGCGCGGGCATCCTCGATAGCGCGGCGAACCTGCGGGAAGACATAGGGCTGGTCCTGGCTGGCGCGGATCTTGCGCTCATAGCTGATCGGCGCCGAGCGGTGACCCCAGCCCTGGATGCGGGCGAGGCTGTCCAGCGCCACGCCGCGCCGGGCGGCGTAGTCGGCGGCCCAGCGGTCGGAGGCGAGGAAGATCACCGCCGCACCGTCGGTGACCTGGCCGCAGTCATTCTTGCGGATCATGCCTTCGACGACCGGATTGGCCGCGTCGTCGGCTGTGAAGCTGTCTGGCCCGAACGCCCAGCCGCGCGTCTGGGCGTTGGGATTGCGCCGGCCGTTGGCGAAGTTGATCTCGGCGATACGCATTAGATGCTCGTACTTCAGGCCGTAGCGGCGGTCGTATTCCTCGCCCAGGTCGGAGAAGGCCCGCGGCCAGAGATAGGTGGCGTCCTGGAACTCGTGCCCCGTCCAGGCGGCCGAGCCCAGATTGCGGGCGGCCTGGGCCCCGGAGACATTTCGCATCATCTCCAGCCCGACCACACAGGCGGTGTCATAGCGTCCGGCCTCGATCTCGGCGGTGGCGGCCAGGATGGCGACGCTGCCGGAGGCGCAGGCCGCCTCGTGGCGGGCGGTGGGCATGCCGTCGAAACCGGGATGAACCAGGCCGAAGAACCCGCCGAGCAGGCCCTGGCCGGCGAACAGCTCACCGACGAAATTGCCCACGTGGCCGCAATCGATGTCGGCCGGCTCGAGGTCCACCGCCGCCAGACCCTCGCCCACCACCTCGGCGAAGGCCCCGGCGAAATCCAGCCCTTCGCGGGCCCAGTTGCGGGAGAAATCGCTCTGCCAGCCGCCGAGTATGTAGACCATCGCGCAACCCTCCCGGCGCCGGGCGCCTTAGGCCGACCAAACACCGAAACCGACCCGTCAGGCAAGACGCGCGCGGGACGTACGCCCTCCCGGGGAGCCTCGCGGTCGGTGAGCGGCCTCAGTTGTCGCGGTGGACCCGGATGGAGGACTGGCCGTCGATGCGCATCAGATAGCTGCCCATGACGGCGCGGCGAATCACCGCCTTGGCGCCCGGCTTCGGGGCGGGCTCGAGTTCGCCGTCGTCGATCTGCCGCCAGACGGCGCCGTCGTCGAGGGTTATGATCCATTTGCCGTAGGGATTGCGGGCGGCCCGGGCCAGGGTGACCGCCATGCGGTCGGTCTCGTCGGCCTTCTCGCCGGTGTCGAACATCGCCAGGGACGGCAGGGTGAGACCGAAAGCCTGGCGCCGGACTGCGCGCCGCTGCTCACGATCGATGGTGACCAGATCGCCGGTCTGCTCGGCCTGCGCCATCGCGCCCACCGCCTTGTCGAAACAGGCCAGTCGCTGGGCGCCGTCGGCGATTGCCCGACAATCGAGCACGGACTGCATCGCCGGCGCCCGGGTGGGTGTTGCGGCCGCGGAGGCCGAAACCGCGCCGAAAATCGCCAGAACCCCGCTGATCAGGGCAAATTCAACCTTCATCCGACCGACCCTTGCGCTCGCGACCCTATGCTGGAGCGACTGATTAGACGCCTGCGCCCGGAAGCGTGCAATCTGTGACCGGAAAGTGACAGGGGGCGAATGATCGGATTAACGATGCGTAATGATCGTTGACCGGCGCGCTCGGGCCCCCGTAACTGAAGGCAACCGGGGGGGGTTTTCACCGGGATTCAATCACGCTCACGGCAAGCCGCCCCCTGGATCGGTTGGCGGCATGGCCTGTTCGGAGGACCAAAATTTGACCACATCGACAACGCGCGCCAGGCTGCTGGCGTCGTCCATGATAACCAGCGTGGCCTTCGCGGCCGCCACCGGAGCCGCCGCCCAGACGGCCCCTGCGACACCGGCCGCCGCGCCGGCCGTCGTCCAGGAACTGGTCGTTACCGGATCGCGCATTCCGCAGCCCAACCTGACCAGCGTCAGCCCCCTGACCACGGTCACCAGCCAGGAAGTCCGGCTGACGGGCACGTCGAACGTCGAATCCCTGCTCAACAACCTGCCCGCCGCCTTCGCCTCGCAGAGCGGTGAAGTGTCCAACGGCTCGAACGGCACGGCCCAGGCCGACCTTCGCAACCTCGGCTCCAGCCGCACCCTGGTGCTGGTTGACGGCAAGCGCCTGATGCCCGGCGACCCCGGCGGCAGCGTCGTGCCCGACCTGAACAACATCCCCGCGGCCCTGGTCGACCGGGTTGACGTGGTCACCGGCGGCGCCTCGGCCGTGTACGGCTCCGACGCCGTGGCCGGCGTGGTCAACTTCATCCTGAAGAAGAACTTCGAGGGCGTGCAGGTCGACTACCAGTACAGCTTCGAGAACCACCAGCAGGGCAACAAGGACGCCGCGGGCTTCCTGCCGGCCTTCCATGCGTCCATCCCGAAAGACGTCGGCGCCGACGGCGGCAAGCACAGCGTGTCAATCATCCTCGGCGCCAGCTCGCCGGACGACAAGGGCAACGTCACCGCCTACGCCACCTACCGTCACACCGACCCGATCCTGCAGGCCTCGCGCGACTACGCCACGTGCGGCATCGCCACGGTGAACAACAACCAGCACATCTGCGTCGGCTCCAGCAACAGCGCCTACGGCCGCTTCGACTCGACGCCGATCGTCGCGACCCCGGAAGGCTATCCGGCGAAGACGAAGAAGGCCAACCTCGCCAACAATCCCGACGGCAGCAAGACCTTCGTCCCCTACAGCAGCGCCTTTGCCTACAACTTCAACCCGCTGAACTACATCCAGCGGGAGGACGAGTCCTACACGGCCGGCTTCTTCGCTCACTACGAAATCAACAAGATGGCGGAAGTCTATTCCGACTTCATGTTCATGGACGACCAGACCAACGCGCAGATCGCCCCCAGCGGCCTGTTCCGCAACTCCGGTCCGAACCTGGCCTCCGGCTACACCATCAACTGCAACAACCCGCTGATGGGCACCGCGCTCGACTTCCACGGCCTGACCCAGGCCCAGGAACTGGGCTGCGTCAATCCGGTTCCCGGCGCTCCGGGCGGTCAGTACGTGAACCTGCAGTCCATCGGCTACCGCTTCGCCGCGGTGCCCCGCGTCTCCGACATCAACCACACCGACTACAAGGTCAGCGTCGGCCTGAAGGGCGATCTGGGCAGCGGCTGGTCGTACGACGCCTACATGCAGCTGGGGGTGGCGCGTCTCGACACGCACATCACCGGCTACGGCTCGGTGAACAAGATCGCCAACGCCCTGAACGCCATCTACGCCCCCGGCACCACCAACCCGATCTGCGTCAATGGCGGCTCGGCCTGCGTGCCTCTGGACATCTTCGCCGCCCAGTCGAAGAACATCAGCCAGGCCGCCTACAACTATGTCTTGGCCAGCGCCTTCACCACCGGCGAAACCACCCAGCAGATCGTCAGCGCCAACATCACCGGCGACCTGGCGCACTACGGCATCAAGAGCCCCTGGGCCGACGAAGGCGTGGGCGTGAACTTCGGCGCGGAATATCGCCGCGACTTCCTGAAGGAGAACTTCGACTCCGAACAGCAGATCGGCGACCTGTCGGGCGGCGGCGGCCAGGCTCTGGACGTCCGGGGCGCGACGAACGTGAAGGAAGTGTTCGCCGAAGCCCGGATCCCGGTGGCCCACAACCAGCCCTTCGTGAAGGACCTGACCCTCGACACCGGCTACCGCTTCTCGCACTACAGCCTCGCCGGCGACACCAACACCTACAAGTTCGGCCTGGAATACCGGCCGATCGAGGATGTGCTGATCCGCGCCAGCTACAACCACGCCGTCCGCGCGCCCAACGTTCAGGATCTCTACGCCCCGAACGTCGTCGGTCTGTCGACCTATCAGGACCCCTGCGGTCTTGACGACACCGGCCACGTCGCCGCCAGCCAGGCCGCCTGCGCCAACACCGGCCTCAAGGCCGCCCAGTATGGCGTGACCAACAACTGCCCGTCCGACCAGTGCTCGGCCCTGTTCGGCGGCGGCGCGGTCACGGGTCTGAAGCCGGAAGACGCCGACACCTACACCGTGGGCGTCGTCTATCAGCCGAGCTTCCTGCCGGGCTTCAGCGGATCGATCGACTACTTCGACATCAAGGTGAACAACGTCATCTCCGCCGGTGTCGCCTCGCCGTCGACGATCATCAACAGCTGCCTTGCCGACGCCGCCAGCGCCTTCTGCGGCCTCATCCACCGCGACCCGGTCACCGGCGGCCTGAACACCAGCCAGGGCTACATCGCCCAGACGTCCGCCAACGCCGGCTTCATCGCCACCGACGGCATCGACTTCACGGCTAACTACCACTTCGGCCTGCCCAACTGGTTCAAGGGTGAAAGCCTCGGATCGCTGGCCATCGCCTTCGTGGGCACCTGGACCGACCACCTGACGGCGGAACCCTCGCCGGGCGGCGGAACCTATGACTGCGCCGGCCTCTACGGCGCGGCCTGCTCGAACCAGTTCGGTTCGCCGGTGACGCCGCACTTCAAGGCCGAGACCCGGATCACCTGGAACACGCCGTGGAAGCTCACCGCTTCGCTGAACTGGCGCTACCTGGGCCCGGTCACCCTCGACTACCTGTCGTCGAACCCGCTGCTCAACAACCTGGGTTCGGACTCGATCGAGGGCCGCCTGCACGCCTACAACTACTTTGATGTGGCCTTCACCTATAAGGTCAAGGACGGCATCGTCCTGCGCGCCGGTGTGAACAACCTGTTCGACATCGACCCGCCGGTCATCGACGCCAACAACATCGGCATCTCGGGCCCGCCCTACGGCAACGGCAACACCTTCCCGGGTGTGTACGACTCGCTGGGCCGCAAGATGTTCGTGGGCCTGACCGCGAACTTCTAGGCTCGAACACCAGACCTGATCTGGGGCGGCGGAACGCAGGTTCCGCCGCCCTTTTTCTTTGGGCGCGGCGCCAGGAGGTCCTTGCGCGCAACAGGGGGACCCGTCCGAGCAGAGGCGCAGGCGCGCCAAGGCCTCCGGCAACGCCAGGTCGGCGGCCGGACGAACCCCTGCAGGTTTCGGAAAGGACCGGGTGGCGGACGCCTATTGCGGCGTAATGCGCGGGCCTTCTTCCATGTGATCGGTCTTGGTCCGGGCGGCCGCGGCCTGGTCCGCCCATTCCTGACGGGTATGGCAGATGCTCGTGGCCCCCAGGCGCGTACCCGTCTCTTCGTGACGCTTGCAGATGACCACGTTCGGATCCAGCCGCGACGGAGTCGACGGCGGCGGAAGCTGCGCGACCGCGGGCGTCGAGGGCGCCGTCGCCGGAGCCGGCGTGGGATCGGTGGCGAGCGCGTGACCGGCCAACACAAAGGCGATCGCCGAGAGGGCCGCCACGGAATAACGCTTCATCACCAAGTCTCCGGAACGCATAAGGGGGGGTCAGGCTGCTTTTATGACAACTCGCCTTGCAAGGCGAACGGTATCGCTTGAAAAGCGCTGACAAGGGGGGCCTCACTGAGCGACACTGGCGCAAGGCCGGGCTGCGCACTGCACGTTCTCGAGGCGTTTCTTGACCCCATCCGACAGCCCCGCCGACCGGAACGCCCAGGCCGTACAGGCCATGCGGTCTGGCAATGTGCCGGAGGCCCGCGCCATTCTCGAGGCGGCCCTGGCGACGCACCCCCTCGACATCGCCCTCTGGCTCAATCTGGCCGCCGCCTGCCGGGCGGCCGGAGAGATCGACGCCTCGCTCGCGGCCGTCGAGGGCGCGCTGCGCGTCGAGCCGCGCTCGTTCCTCGCCCTGCTGATGAAGGCCTCGCTGCTCGAACGCAAAGGCCTGACGCGCGAGGCGGGAGTCGGCTACGGCATTGCCCTGACCCAGGCGCCCGATCCGGACCTGCTCGATGCGCCCACGCGCCGGGCGCTCGACCATGGCCGCAGGTTCCACGCCGACTATCTGCAGGGGCTTCGGGTGCGACTGGCCGGGGCCGTGTCGGACGCTCGGGCACCCGGTCGCAGCGTTGAGGGCCGGCGGATCGGCCTGTTCATCGAGCACCTCCTGGGGGCCCGGCGGATCTATCACCAGAAGCCGACAGCCTTCTTCTATCCCGGCCTGCCGTCCATCGAGTTCTATCCCAGGGAGGACTTCCCCTGGCTGACGCCCATCGAGGCCGCCACCGACGCCATCCGCAGCGAACTGTTCGCCGTGGCCCCGCACAACCAGCTCACCGAGGCCTTCACGCCCTATGTCGCCTATCCGGACGGCGTGCCGCTGGACCAATGGGCGGAGCTGAACCACTCGCCACGCTGGAGCGCCTACTTCCTGTTCAAAGGTGGCGAGCCCACCGCCGACGCCCTGGCCCGCTGTCCGGCCACCCTGGAGGCCCTGGCCGGGGCCCCACAGCCGCTGGTCCGCCGCCGCACGCCTTCGGGGATGTTCTCGGTGCTGCAGCCGCGCACGCGCATTCCGCCGCACACCGGGGTCAGCAACACCCGCCTGGTGGCGCACCTGCCGATGATCATTCCCGCGGACTGCGGCTTCCGGGTCGGTAACGAATCGCGGCCGTGGCGCGACGGCGAGGCCTGGGTGTTTGACGACACCCTTGAGCACGAGGCCTGGAACAACAGTTCCCAGCCCCGCACCATCCTGATCTTCGACATCTGGAGCCCGTTCCTTTCAGCTGTCGAACGCGACCTGATCACCCGCGTCACCGCCGCCGCCGACGACTTCAACGATGGCGGCCTGGAGTTCGGCCTCTGAGGCGCGCTTTTGACAGGTCGGCGCGGTATTGGCAGACACGGTCGATGAAAACGGGAATTTCAGGTGTCGCTTCAGGACAGCAATGAACTTCAGCCGCGGACCGCGGCGGATCTGACCGACCTCGGCGGCCGGATGCTCATCGGCAAGGGCGCCGTCGCCGATCCGTCGCGCGGGCTCGAGTTGCTGCGCCGCGCCATGGCCGAGGGCGATGGAGACGCGGCGGCCCTGCTGGCGGTGCTGGCCGGCGCCGGCGCCTGGGTGCCCCAGAGCTGGGATACGGCCCTCGACCTGCTGCAGACCGGAGCCGTCCTGGGCTCCACCCGGGCGCAGGGACAGCTCCGCTTGCTGGCGGGCCCTGCCGCCGCCGGGTCACAGGCCGAAGACTGGCCGGCCCGCCGCCGACGCATCGATCTGGCGCCCTGGCTGGCGGCGCCCGACCGCCACGTCCTGTGGGACGAACCCCGGGTGCGGATGTCGCGGGCCTTCGCGCCCCCGGGCGTGGGCGCCTGGGTGATCAATACGGTTCGCGGCCGCATGCGTCAGGCCCTGATGTATCACGGTGACACCAAGACCGAGGTGGTGGATCCGCATCGCAGCTGCAGCGACTACGAGTTCGATCTGATCGGCTCCGACCTGATCCTGATCCTCATCCGGAACCGGATCGCCGCCGCCACGGGCCTGCCCGTCGCCGCCATGGAGCCGCCGCGGGTCTTCCACTACGCCACAGGCCAGGAGATCAAGGCGCACTACGACCGCCTCAACGACGGCATCGGCAACTATGCCGACAGCGGCTACCAGGGCGACCGGATCGTCACCTTCCTGCTCTACCTGAATGACGATTTCGACGGTGGCGATCTCGACTTTCCCCTCGTCGGCCAGAGGTTCAAGGGGCGGGAGGGCGACGCGGTCTATTTCGCCCACGTCGACAACAGCGGCGCGCCGGACAGGAAAAGTCTGCACGCCGGGCTGCCGATCCTGCGCGGCGAGAAATATGTGCTCTCGCAGTGGATCCATGACCGCCCTCTCGTCCTTTGATGGGCGCGATTATTTTGCGGGATACGGCGAATGATGCGAAGGCGGGACTCCGGATCGGAACCTCTGGGTTGAACACCATGACCAGGATCGGCGCCCGCCCATGAGCCATCTCGACGACGTCAATGCCGCCATCGGCGCGGGGGCGTTCGACCGAGCGGCCGACCTTGCCGCCCGCGCCGTCGAGGCCGGTGAGCGCCACCCGATCCTGTTTAATGTCCTGGCCTTCCGGGATTCCGAGGCCGGCCGGTTCGACTCGGCTCTCGGCCTGCTGCGCCGCGGCCTTGAGATCGCCCCGCGCGACGCCAACCTGCTCTATTCCACCGGCTTCTGCCTGTTTCGGCTGGGCCGGGACGTCGAGGCGCTGGGTGCGCTCAACACCGCCCTGGACGTGCGGCCGGGCTATGCGGCGGCCCTGCAGCACAAGGGCATGATCTATGAGCGGGCCGGCCAGGATGACGCCGCCGAACGCTTCTATGTCGAGGCCCAGGCCAGCGACCCGGCCTATGAGGACCCCTACGCCGGGCTCGCCTCGGTGGCGGCGTCACGAGGTGACTTCGCCCGCGCCCGCGAACTGGCGGCCCGCGCCCTGGCGATCGCCCCCGGCCAGTCCACGGCCCACCTGGCCCTGGCCAAGGCCGACTTCGACGCCGGGCTGTTCACGGCCGTTGTCGAGCGTCTTACGCCGCTTCTCGCTGATCCGCGCCTCCATGACGCCGACCGGCCAGCTTTCCTGGCTCTGCTGGGCGACGCCCTGGACGCCCTGAAACGTCCGCACGAGGCCTTTGACGCCTGGAGTCAGGGCAAGACCCTGTCGCGCGACAGCTACGCGGGCACGGCCCTGGCCGAGACGGCGCAACGTCAACTGGATCAGCTTGAAGCGCTTGAACCCTTCGTCTCCACCCTGGCGCCGTTCCCGCCGCCGCCGCCGCCGCCGCCGGCCGAGCCCGGGCCCGGCCGACCGCGCGAGCACATATTCCTGGTGGGCTTTCCGCGGTCAGGCACGACCCTGCTCGAGCAGGTCCTGGCCAGCCATGCCGATGTGGTCAGTCTGGAGGAGAAGCCGCTGCTGGAGGCGGCTGAGATGGAGTTCCTCGCCTCTCCCGAGGGCTTGCAGCGCCTGCTCGACGCCGGCGACGACCTGCTCGATCCGTTCCGCGAACTCTACTGGCGTCTGCTCGCCGAGCGCGGCCTGAAGGTCGGGGGGAAGGTGTTCATCGACAAGCTGCCGCTGGCCAGCCTGCTGATTCCCCTCATCGTCCGGCTGTTTCCGGACGCCCGGATCCTGTTCGCCGAACGCGACCCGCGGGATGTGGTGCTGAGCTGCTTCCGGCGGGGCTTCAAGATGAATCCGGGCATGTACCAGTTCGTCACCCTGGAAGGCGCGGCGCGTTTCTATGATCGCGTCATGTCCCTGGCTGACCGCTACCGCCGGCTGACGCCGGGGCGCATCCATGCCGTGCGATACGAGGCCCTGGTGGTCGATTTCGAGGCGCAGTGCCGCGAAATCTGCGCCTTTATCGGTCTGGAATGGACCGAGAGCCTGAACGACTTCGCGGCCTCGGCCCGGGCCCGCCCCATCCGTACGCCCAGCGCCGCCCAGGTGCGCAAGGGACTCTACGCCACAGGCTCCGGCCAGTGGCGCCGCTATGAGGCGCAGCTGGCGCCGGTGCTTCCGGTCCTGGCCCCCTGGGTGCAGACCCTCGGCTATGAGACCGGAAGGCCCTGATGCAGGAGGCCCGTCGATGACCTTTTCCGTGCCCAAGCCCCTTTCCCTTGCCGACCAGCAGGCCCGCCTGGAGGCCGCCAGCCGCCTGCTTCGCGATGGCCGACGCGCCGAAGCCGCGGCCGCCCTACGGGTCCTGCTGGCCATGGCGCCCCGGTTGGCCGAAGCCCATCGCCTTCTGGGTGTGGCTCTGGGCGAGATGAGCGAACTGGCCGGCGCCGAGGCCGCCTATCGCTCGGCCCTGGCCCTGGAGCCGGGCATGGCGCGGGCCGCCACGGGACTGGCCGAGGTGCTGCTGGCGGTCGACAGACCGGCGGAGGCCATCGACCTGCTGCAACCCTTCGTAACGCCGGCGACCACCAACCTGAGTCTGCTGACCTATATGGGCCTGGCCCTGCAGGGCGCCGGACGCGGCCCGGAGGCCGTGGAGGTGCTCACCCGCGCCACCCGGGCGTCGCCCGACAGCGCCGTGGCCGACCACAACCTCGCCGGCGCTCTGGCGGAGGTGCAGAATTTCCCGGCCAGCGAAGCGGCGGTGCGCCGCGCCCGGGCGCGGGGACTGGACGCCCCGGAACTGTGGTTGATCTGGGCGCGCGCCGTGGGCGGGCAGGGTCGACTGGAGGAGGCCGAAGCCCTCTATGCAGAGGCGATCAAGCGCCGGCCGACGTTCGAGAAGGCGGTTGCGGAACTGGCCCACACGGTCTGGATGCGCAGCGGCGACAGCGAGGCGACTCTGGCGGTTTTCGCCGAGGTCTTCGCCCGCAACGGCCAGACCGTTGAGCTGCTGCTGCAGAAGGCCAGGCTGCAGGACACCATGGGCGACGTCACGGGCGCCTATGAGACGCTTCAGGAAGCCCTGGGCTTCAGGGAGGACGCCGTCATTCACCTGCCGGCGGCGCAGCTGGCGGCGCACTTCGACACCGGTCGGGCGCTCGTCCACGCCCGGCGGGCCCTGGCCCTGCAGCCCGACAATCCGTCCAACACCGCGGCGCTTTGTCAGGTGCATCTGGCCATGGGTCATCCGGAAGAGGCGGCCCCCCTGGCGGAGGAGCTGTGCCGCCGCCTGCCCGACGATCAGTACTCCATCGCCCTGCTGGCCACCGCCTGGCGGATGATGGGCGACGAGCGCTATGGCCGGCTCTATGACTACGACACCTTCGTCGCCCGTTCCATCATCGACGTGCCCCGGGGCTGGTCGACTCTGCAGAGCTATCTCTCGGACCTGCGCGAAGCGCTTCATCCGCTGCACAGCTTCCGCGGCCACATGGCCGGCCAGTCGGCCCGGCAGGGCTCACAGACCCAGCAGGACCTCACCCGGTCGGACCACCCGGCGATCCGGGCCTTCTTCCAGGCCGTCGACTACCCGATCCGGCGCCGCATCGCCGCCCTGGGCGCCGGCGATGATCCGCTGCGCCGGCGCATCACCAAGGCCTATGACTTCAATGGCGTCTGGTCGATCCGGCTGCAGCCGGCCGGCTTCCACGTCAATCACCTTCACTCCAAGGGCTGGATCTCCTCCGCCTGCCATCTGGAGCTGCCGCCGTCCGTGGACACCGAGCCGGAGGGGTGGCTGAAGTTCGGCGAGCCCGGCATCCCGACCCTGCCGGCCCTGCCGCCGGAGCGGCTGGTGAAGCCGGAACTTGGATATCTTGTGCTGTTTCCGTCCTACATGTGGCACGGCACCATCCCCTTCTCCGGGACCACGCCGCGCATGACCATCGCCTTTGACGTGGTTCCGGCCTGAGGCGCCGCTGCGTGAGGCAGGGCCTGGCCGGCGCGCGGTCAGTCGACCAGATGCGGCGCCAGGACCGTTGCGCCGGACGCCCGCAGGCGCGCGTCCGATAGCTGACCCGCGAGGGCCCGCGCGGAGGGGTCATCGGCCAGGCTGCTCAGACCCGAGACGATCCTCGCCCCTGCCGAGGCTCCGCCGAACAACCGGCGCAGGGCGTCCAGCGGCGAGACCTCGGCGCTGAACGGCCGCAGCCGCGCCAGGCCCGTGACGCCGCCCAGGCGCTTGGCGTCCTCGACGGCGTCGTAGAAGCCTCCCGTCCGGTCGACGAGCCCCAAGGCCCGCCCCTGGGCCCCGGTCCACACCCGCCCCTTGGCGATCTCGCGGACCCGGGCTTCCGGCAGCTTGCGACCCTCGGCCACGCGTCGCACAAAGCCCTGGTAGATGCCGTCCATCCAGGCGGAGAACGCCGCGCGCTGGCTGGCGCTCATCGGCGACACGGGCGAGGAGGCGTCGGCGTAGTCGCCGCCGACCTTCACGCCGCGCATGTCGACGCCGAATTTGCCCAGGGCCTCGCCCAGGGCGAACTTGCCGCCGAACACGCCGATCGAGCCGGTCAGGGTGGTGGGTTCGGCGACGATCTCGCTGGCCTGGGACGAGATCCAGTATCCTCCCGACGCGGCGTAGGTCCCCATGCTGACCACGACGGGTTTGCCGGCCGCGCGGGCGGCCCGGACGGCGGCAAGGATCTGTTCCGAGGCCGTGTCGGACCCGCCCGGCGAGGAGATCCGGAAGACGATCGCCTTGACGTCCGAATCATCGATGGCCGACTGGAAGGCCTTGGCGACGTCATCCGAACGGATCGTCGAGGCGCCGCCGAACGGACCGGGCGCGCCGCCCCCCTTGCCGGTCATGATGTCGCCCTCGACCGAAATAACCCCGATCGCAGGGCCGGAGCCGGAGACCGCCGCCCCGCCACGGCGGCCCTCGGCGTAGTCATCGAGATCCACCAGTTTGGCGCCGGGTCCGGCCTTTGCCAGAATGGCCGCCTCGGCCTCCTTCACCTGGCCGATGTGATCGATCAGGCCCCGGGCCCGCGCGGTCTCGGCGCTGTAGGGACCAGCCTCGAGCAGGGCCCTCACCGCCGCCGTCGGCCGCGCACGGTCGGCGGCCACGTCCGCGAACACCACCCCATAGACCGAACCCATCCAGGACAGTTCGGATTCTCGGTGAGCCGGGGTGTAGTCGTCCTGCAGGAAGGGATTGACCGCGGTCTTGTACTCATAGCGCTGCTGGAAATCGGCCTTCACGCCGTGCAGGTCGAAGAAACGCTTGAAGAAGATGTCGTCGCGGGCGAGGCCGGTGACCTGGAAGCTCGCCGCCGGCTGCATCCAGACATCGCCCGAGGCTGCCGCCAACTCATAGGTCGAGACCACCGTGGCGTCGGCGTAGAAGCCCTGGCTGTGGGCCAGGATCGGCTTGCCGGCGGCCCGGAAGGCCTTGAAGGCCAGGCGCAACTCGTCGGCCGCAGCGGGGGCGATGCCCCCCTCGGGCAGGCGCACCAGCAGTCCCTTGACGTGGTCGTCCCGGCCGGCTTCGCGCAGCACCTGTTCGACCCCGATGACCGACCCGATGTGGCCGGACAGGGCGGCGAACGGCCCAGGCGGAGGCTGGTCTGTCAGGCCGCCGCGCAGGTCGAGCACCAGGACGCTGTGGTCGGACACCGGGACCGGCCGTGAGGAGGCCGACACCCAGGCGAACAGCAGCACCGGCACGCCGACAAAGAACAGCGCCAGGCCGATGAAAACCCCGGCGATGGTGACGAGAAACTGCTTCACGAGTGACCCCGCTGGCTGACGGCGTACCCCGGCCGCGACGGCGCTGTCATGGGTTAAACGACACCCGAACCCGAGCGTCCGGAGCGAGGCTGTCGAAGTCGGGAAAGTTGGTCGGAGTGGCAGGATTTGAACCTGCGACCCCCGCGTCCCGAACGCGGTGCTCTACCAGACTGAGCCACACTCCGATTGAAGAGCGCGCCTTATAGAGGAGCCCCCCGGGGGTCGCAAGGCGGTCCTGACAAGACAGTTTCGTCATGCCGTTGCCAGCAGCCACTTCACGCGCTATCTGAGCGCCCTCGCGCGCCGACGGGCCAGTCCCGGCCGGCCGTTGGGGAATGGTGTAATGGTAACACTGCGGTTTTTGGTACCGTCATTCTAGGTTCGAGTCCTAGTTCCCCAGCCAAATCTCCTTTTTGGCCGATCCGCCGGCGCCAACCGCCGCCAAGCGCTCCAACTTCGTTGTAGTTTCCGACAACATATCAAAGGGTTGACGGAATGTTGGCACAACGATTCCGTCGTTCCATGCGCAGTTCGATAGCACAAAGTTCAAGAGACGTCGTTTTTCCCTCGGATCCTGAACCGCGAACAGCCTTTGGGCGTTGCGCGCCAGCTCCAGAAGCTGCACGCCCTCGTCCATGAAGGAGCGGTCGGCGGATTGGTGCCGTTCGATCTCCCGCAGGCAGCGATCCTGCTCCCCGCGCCAGCGGTTCGACATCTCTTCAAAGAACGCGGCGTCGATCGCGCCGTCGAGTTTGTCGACGTACATGGCGTGGATGCGATCCTGCAGCCTGCGGTGCTCGACCTGATGACGCCTGATCGCCTCGTCGTGTTCTCGGCGTTCGTCCGCATGGCTGGCGTGTAGCGCATCGCGCACCCAGTCGATCACCTCTTCGTCGAACGTCAGTCGGCCAAGTAGGTCTGTGAATTGCTGCTCCAGCACCTCCTCGCGGACATAGCGGCGCTTGCAAGTCGCCGCTCTGGCCCCGGGTTCGGCCGAGTAACCGGTGCAGTGATAGTAGACATAACGCTCCTTCTTGATTTCGCCGACGACAGCGCATCCACAGGCGCAGCAGGTCATCAGACCCGAAAAGGCGAAATCCCGCTTCCCGCCGCGCTTGGCTTTTGCAGCGAACCTGCCATCCATCACGTCCTGCACCCGCTCCCACAGTTCGGTCGAAACGATCGGGTCGTGCTTGCCATGGATGACCTTTCCCTTCCAATCGAACCGTCCGGTGTAGAGACGGTTGCGAAGGATCGTGTGAATGGTGCTCAGGGGCACCTTGCCCCCGCTCCGGGGGTATGCCATCCCGTCAGCTCGCGCCCGCCTGGCGACCTCCTTGAGCGATACACCGCCGGCCGCGTACCAATCGAACATCCTGGCTATGATCGGCGCCAGGTTGGGATCGACGACGATCACCTTCCTGCCATCGGAACCAGTGATGTTCCGATAGCCGAGCGGCGCCTTGGTCGGCCAAATGCCCTGCTCGGCCTTCTCGTTCATTCCCTTCCGCGCTTCCTCGGAAAGGTTGTCGATGTAGTTCTTGGCCATCAGCACCTTGATGCCGTGCATGAACTTTTCCGACGAGCGCGACTCGCGTGAGAGAACCACACCCTCCTTTGGGAAGTGCATCTCCACGTCCAGCTCGTCCACCGTCACCCAGTCCTTGAGGTTGCGATATAGGCGGTCGGTCTTCTCAACCAACATCACTCGAACGGACGGATGCGCCTTGAGAAAGGCGGTCATTTCGCCGAAGGCGGCGCGGCCCGTCTGCTTGGCTGTTTCAACGTCGATGTATTCCTGCGCCACCGCGAAGCCATTAGCCGCCGCATAGTCCTTCAGCGGCTTCAGCTGCGCGGGGATCGAGAAGCCTTACCGCCACGAAGTATTCCACGCGCTCCGGGTCATCGATAAACTCGCGATGGTATCCCTCCGATCTGACGGATGAGGAATGGGATCGGATTGCGCCGTTGATGACCAGGGCGTCGCAGCGAGGCCGGCGGCGAACCACTGAATTCAGGGAAATTATCCACGCTGTCCGTTATTTGGTCCGCTCCGGCTGTGGCTGGC
>CAIXWN010000188.1 GCA_903923135.1 uncultured Caulobacteraceae bacterium
GCCCGGGCGATGGCCGCCGGTTCCGCCGCGGCCACCAGCTGGGTGGTCGCCGCCGCGCCCAGCGAACCGCCGCCCGGTGTGCCGGGCCTGGGCGCGCCGCGCTGGCGGGTCGACCTCAGGCGCTGCCGGGGCGGCCGGCCGGGCCGCTGGATTCTGGAGATGAGCGATGGACCGTATCCTCTGCGTGTGGTCGCCCAACTGGGCGATCGCCAACTGGAAGCGCCGCAACCCCGCCGCCTCGCCGGCTGAGGCCTTCGCCCTTGTCCAGGCCGAGCGCGGCGCGCGGCGGCTCTATGCGGTGGACGAGGGCGCGGCGGCGCTGGGGCTGTTCGTCGGCCAGAAGGCGACCGACGCCGCCGCCCTGGTCCCGGGCCTCGTGGCGGCCGACGCCGACCCGGCCGCCGATTCCCGCGCCCTGACCGCCCTGGCCGACTGGTGCGTGCGCTTCTCTCCGGCCGTGGCCGAGGCGTCTCCGGACAGTCTGTTTCTCGACATCGGCGGCGTCGCTCACCTGTGGGGCGGGGAACGGGCCATGGCGCGGGACCTGATCGCCCGTCTGGCGGCGAATGGCGTCCCCGCCCGGGCGGCCATAGCTGGTGGTCCGGGCGCGGCCTGGGCTCTGGCGCACTTCGGCGAGGCGGGGACGATCGTTCCGCCGGGTGGCGACGCGGCGCGTCTGGCGCCCCTGCCGGCGGCGGCGTTGCGGCTGGCGCCGGCCGAGGCGGCCCAGATCGCCCGACTGGGCCTGACCACCGTCGCCGCTCTCGCCGCCCTGCCCCGGGGCCAGGTCGTCCGGCGGTTCGGACGGCCGGTCGGCCTGCGTCTCGATCAGGCGCTGGGCGATGTCCGCGAGGCGTTGAATTTCCGCCGCCCGCCCAATCCGTGGTTCGCCCGCCTGGCCTTCGCCGAACCGGTCAGCGTTCCCGAGGATCTGGCCCGGGTCACGGTCGATATCGTCGCCAGGCTGTGTGCGCGTCTGGAGGCCGAGGGCCAGGGCGCTCGGCGGTTCGACCTGGGCTTCCATCGTCTTGACGGCGTCGTCTGCCGGCTCGCCGTCGGCCTGGCCCTGCCCGGTCGCGACACCCGGGCCATCGCCCGGTTATTCACACCCCGGCTCGATTCGGTGGACCCCGGTTTCGGTATCGAGGTCGTGACGCTCGCCGCCGAGGGGATACAGCCTCTGTCCGCCCGTCAGGGGTGCCTGGACGAGGACCGTGACGCCGCGCCGGAGGCCGGCGTGGCGCCGCTGGTGGACCGGCTGACCAACCGTCTGGGCGAGGATGCGGTCTGGCGCGCCGAGGCCTGGCCCAGTCACGCCCCTGAGCGGGCGGTGATGCGCCGTCCGCCCCTGTCGCCGGCGCAGGGCGAGGGGTGGGATCCGGAACGGCCGCGGCCTCTGCGCCTGCTGCGCCGGCCGGAGCCCATAGAGGCGGTCGCCCCGGTGCCGGACGATCCGCCGGTGTTCTTCCGCTGGCGGGGCGCCGCCCATCGCGTGCGCCATGCCGAGGGTCCCGAGCGCCTGGCCGAGGAGTGGTGGCGCCGCCCCTTCGCCGACGCCGATCCCGGCCGGGCGCGTGACTATTACCGGGTCGAGGACGAGGCGGGCTCGAGGTTCTGGTTGTTCCGGGACGGCCTCTACCAGGCGGAAAGCCCGCCCCGATGGTGGCTGCACGGCCTGTTCGGATGAGCGGCGCGACCCACGGATGACCTACGCCGAGTTGCAGGTCACCACCAACTACAGCTTCCTGAACGGCGCCTCGCACCCGGGGGAGCTGGTGCTGACCGCCAAGGCCCTGGGTATGGCGGCTATCGGCGTCACCGATCGCAACACCCTGGCGGGCGTGGTGCGCGCCTGGTCCGCGGGGCGGGAGGCGGGCCTGCGGGTGCTGTCCGGCTGCCGGCTGGATTTCGCCGACGAGACCCCGGACGTGCTCTGCTATCCCACGGACCGGGAGGCCTGGGGGCGTCTCACGCGTCTGCTCACCGTCGGCCAGAGACGGGCGATCAAGGGGCAGTGCCGCCTCACCGGCGACGACCTGCTGGAGCATGCCGAGGGCCAGCTGATCCTGGTTGTCCCGCCGCCGCGTCCCGACGAGGCGTTCGAGGCCGCGCTCAGGTCCCTGGCCGGGACTTTCCGGGACCGCGTCTGGCTGGCCGCCGCCCGCCCTTACGGGGCCCGGGATCTTGTCCGCCTGGCCGCCCTGGAGGGCCTGGCGGTCAGGACCGGCGCCCCGATGATCGCCGTCAACGACGTCCTCTATCATGGCCCCGAACGGCGCGCCCTGCAGGACATCCTCACCTGCATCCGGGAAGGCCGCCCGATTCAACAGGCGGGCCTGAGCCTGCAGGCCAACGCCGAGCGGCACCTGAAGACCCCGGCCGAAATGGCGCGGCTGTTCGCCGGGTGGCCCCGGGCGACAGCCCGCACGCTCGAGGTCGTCGAGCGCATCGGCTTCGACCTGTCGCAATTGCGCTACGAATATCCCGATGAGCCCGTGCCGGCGGGCAGGACCCCCATCGATCATCTGCGGGACCTGGCCTGGCAGGGGGCGGCCTGGCGTTATCCCGGGGAGATTCCCGCCAAGGTCCAGGCGCTCCTGCGCTCCGAACTCGCCCTCATTGAGGAACTCGATTACCCGAACTATTTCCTCACCGTCCACGACATCGTCGCCTGGGCCAGAGGTCAGGGCATCCTGTGCCAGGGCCGCGGCTCGGCGGCCAATTCGGTGGTGTGCTTCTGCCTGGGGATCACCGCGGTGGACCCCACCCGGCCCAAGCACGACATGCTCTTCGCCCGCTTCATCTCCCGGGAGCGCAACGAGCCCCCCGACATCGATGTGGATTTCGAGCACGAGCGGCGCGAGGAGGTCATGCAGTACATCTACCGGCGCTACGGCCGGGCGCGCGCGGCCATATGCGCCACCGTCATCCACTACCGCCCGCGCAGCGCCATCCGTGACGTCGGCAAGGCGCTGGGGCTGACCGAGGACGTCACCGCCGCCCTGGCCGGAACGGTGTGGGGAAGCTGGGGCGACGGCCTACCCGACGAGCATATCCGTCAGGCTGGGCTTGATCCCGAAAACCCCGAAATTCGCCGCGCCACAGCCCTGGCCGGCGAACTCCTCGGCTTTCCCCGCCACCTGTCGCAGCACGTGGGCGGTTTCATCCTGACCAGGCGGCGACTGGACGAGACCGTGCCGATCGGCAATGGCGCCATGAAGGATCGCACCTTCATCGAGTGGGACAAGGACGACATCGACGATCTGGGGTTGATGAAGGTCGACGTCCTGGCCCTGGGCATGCTCACCGCCATCAAGCGGGCGATGGACATCCTCGGCGTCGCCGACATGGCCGATGTTCCCGAGGAGGATCCGGCAGTCTACGCCATGCTGTCCCGGGCCGATTCCGTGGGGGTCTTCCAGGTCGAAAGCCGGGCCCAGATGTCCATGCTGCCGCGCATGAAGCCCCGCGAGTTCTACGATCTGGTGATCGAGGTGGCCATCGTCCGCCCTGGGCCCATTCAGGGCGACATGGTGCATCCCTATCTGCGCCGCCGCGAGGGGATCGAGCCGGTGGCCTTCCCCGCCCCCGCGCCGGAACACGGCCCCGCCGACGAATTGGCGGCGGTCCTGGGCAAGACCCTGGGCGTGCCGCTGTTCCAGGAACAGGCGATGCGCCTGGCCATCGAGGCGGCGAAATTCACGCCGGAAGAGGCCAACGGCCTGCGACGGTCCATGGCCACCTTCCGCCACACGGGGGGTGTCGGCGTCTATGGTCTCAAGTTCGTCGAGGGCATGGTCAGGCGAGGCTACGATCCGGACTTCGCCCAGCGCTGTTTTCACCAGATCGAGGGTTTCGGCTCCTACGGCTTTCCCGAGAGCCACGCGGTGAGCTTCGCCAAGCTTGTCTACATCTCCGCCTGGATCAAGCACCACCATCCGGACGTGTTCTGCGTCGCCATGCTCAACAGCCAGCCGATGGGGTTCTACCAGCCCGCCCAGCTCGTCCGCGACGCCCGGGAGCACGGGGTGACGGTGCTGCCGACGGATGTGATGCTGAGCGACTGGGACTGTGGGGTGGAGGCGGCGGGGAGGGTCCGCCTGGGTCTGAGGATGATCGCCGGACTGCGCCGGGAAGAGGCCGGGCGCCTGATCGCGGCGCGGGCGGCCGGGGCGCAAGACCTGCCAGAGCTCGCGCGGACCCTGGCCTCGCCGCGCCACACACTGGAGCGGCTTGCCGAGGCCGACGCCCTGCGATCGCTGGGTCTGGATCGCCGGGCCGGCCTGTGGGCGGCGAAGGGGCTGGCGCCGGAGGCGAAAGCAGCCCTCGACGCGCCGCTCCTGGCCCTCATGGGCCCGCTCGCGGAGACGCCGGTCCGGTTGCCGGCCATGCCCCTGCCGGCCCACGTGGCCGAGGACTATCGCACCACCAGTCTGTCGCTGAAGGCCCATCCCGTGCTCTTCTTTCGTCCGCTTCTGGACGGGATGGGGGCCGTCACCGCGGCCGGACTGCGCACGATGAGGGACGGCGCGCGCCTCACGGTCGGAGGGCTCGTCCTGATCCGGCAACGGCCGGGTACGGCCAAGGGCGTGGTGTTCGTCACCCTGGAGGATGAGACCGGTTCGACGAACGCCGTGGTCTGGCGGGACGTCTTCACCGCCAACCGCCGCGCCGTGATGGCCTCACGCTTCCTGGTGATCCATGGACGCCTGCAGCGCGCCGGCGAGGTGATCCATGTGGTGGCCGAGCGGTTCACCGACCTGACCGGACGCCTGAGCGGGCTCAAGGCCGAAGCCGGCGCGGCGGACGATCCGGATACGCCCCGGCCGGCCCGGCCACGCCTCGGGCGCAGCCGGGACTTTCACTGATCGTCGCCCCGGGAGGCTCAGCGCGAGGTGGCGAAGGCCGAGGACATCCAGCCGCGGTTGCCGTTCTCGTCGTCCACTTCCATCCAGATGCCGTTACGCTGCCCGGTCGGATAGACCGAGGCGCCGGCGTGCAGGGTGTAGACCACCTTGGCGCTCGTCGAAGGATTTGCGCGGAGTTGAACGTCGGTCGTCGTCCGCTGCGAGGCGATCGGCGCCGAGGCCGCCTGCGCGCCGGGCTCCTGCGCCTGCATATAGTGGACCAGATCGACGAAGGCGTTGAAATAGGCCGCGCCGATAACCTTGCCGATGTCGGTGTCCGAATAGCCGCCGCCCGCGGCGCCGATCAGGCCGCCCCAGCCGCCGCCGCCGCCGCCCGCGCCGAACGACACGTCGGACTTCTGCGCCGCGCCTTCGGCCACATAGAGCTGTTCTGTGGTCCGGGCGTCCTCGAGGGTGATCAGGGTGTGGGCCTCGGATTTCTTGACCCGCACGCTGCCGGCCAGGGCGCCGAAGCCGCCGGGAAGGAAGCTGCCGGCCACCGCGCCGATATTGCTGCCGCCGGAATCGCGGTTGGAGCCGGCGATGTCGGGAATGATAAAATAGTCCGCCGCCGCGATCTGTCCGCGCCCGACATTGGAGCCGCGCTGCAGGTCGCCCGACGAGTTCAGCCCCGATTCCTGGTTGCGCATGGCAAGCCCGCCATTGCGATCGACAATGCGCAGGCAGCCCGACTTGAGAGCGAACAGCTTGAGCAGGGCCTCGGGGTTGGACAGGCCCAGCCCTTCCCACCAGCGGTTTTCCGGCTCCTTGATGGCCGCCCGTCCGAGCGGACGGTCACAATGGGGCAGGTCAGGCGTCAGGGTGTTCTTGGGCCCGTTGCGGTCCATGCCGTACTGGGCGAACGCCGGCGTCGCCATGGACGCGGCGGCGATCCCGATCGCCAGAAACCCCGTGAGGAACTTGCGCATGGACACCTCTTCTTGCTGAACCTGAAGCTTAGTCCCGTTGGTGGGGACGTCAACGCCGCGGCGCCGACCCCCCCCCCCCCCGCCGCCGGCGACGGTCACCGGGTGAAGGACTTTCCTTCGGCCACCATCGTCTCGAGCAGGGCGGCAGGCTTGTAGACGTCACCCATCTGGGCCTGGAATTCCTTCATCTTGGCCAGGATCTTGGCCAGACCCACCTGGTCGCCCCAGAACATCGGCCCGCCGCGGTAGACCGGCCAGCCATAGCCGTTCTGCCAGATGACATCGATGTCCGATGCGCGGATGGCCTTGCCCTCCTCAAGGATTTTCGCGCCCTCGTTGACCATCGGATACAGGCAGCGCTCCAGGATCTCCTCGTCGGTGATCGTGCGCGGATTGACGCCGGATTTGGCCACGAAGTCCTTGATGATCTGCTCGGTCACCGGCGAGGGGTAAGCGACCCGGTTCTCGTCATAGTCGTAATAGCCAGCGCCGGTCTTCTGGCCACGCCGGTCCAGTTCGCACAACACGTCGCGGATGGTCTCGCCCTTGGAGTTCTCCTTGACCCAACCGATGTCGAGCCCGGCCAGATCGCTCATGGCGAAGGGGCCCATGGGGAAGCCGAAGTCGTAGAGCACCCGGTCGATGTCCCAGGGCATGGCGCCCTCGAACATCAGCTTCTGGGCCTCGCGCTGGCGCTGACCGAGGATGCGGTTGCCGACGAAACCGGGGCAGACCCCGACCAGGGCGGCGATCTTGCCGATCTTCTTGGCCAGTTTCATCGAGGTGGCGATCACCGGCTTGGAGGTGTGGTCGGCGCGGACCACCTCCAGCAGCTTCATCACATTGGCCGGCGAGAAGAAGTGAAGACCGATCACCGCTTCGGGACGCCGGGTCACCGAGGCGATCTCGTCGATGTTCAGGGCCGAGGTGTTGGTGGCCAGGATCGCGCCCGGCTTGCAGATGGCGTCGAGCCTGGTGAAGATGTCCTTCTTGATGTCCATGCGCTCGAACACCGCCTCGATCACCATGTCGACCGGAGCCAGGGCGTTCATGTCCAGCGAACCGGAGATCAGGCCCATGCGCTTTTCGACGTCGGCCGCGGTGATGCCGCCGCGAGAGGCGGTGCGTTCATAGTTCTTCCGGATGACCGACAGCCCGCGGTCGAGGGCGTCCTGCTTGACCTCGATGAGGGTCACCGGAATGCCGGCGTTGGCGAAATTCATGGCGATGCCGCCGCCCATGGTGCCGGCGCCGATGATGCCGACGCTGTTCACCGGGATCAGCGCGGTGTCATCCGGCACATCCGGAATCTTGTTGGCCTGGCGCTCGGCGAAGAACGAATAGCGCTGCGCGGCGCTCTGCGGGCCCGTCATCAGTTCCATGAACAGCTTGCGCTCGACGGCAAGCCCCTCCTCGAAGGGCAGGTTCACTGCCGCCTCGATGCAGCGGATGTTCCATTCGGGCGCCATGAAGCCGCGGAACTTGCGGGCGTTGGCCTTGCGGAAGTTGGCGAAGATCTCCGGGTGGCTGCGCGCCGCCTCCATCTTCTCGTTCAGGTCCTGCACACGCTTCAGGGGCCGGCCTTCGGCGACGATCTTGCGGGCGAAGGCGATGGCGCCCTCGCGCAGCTTGCCTTCCTCGACCAGTTCATCGACCAGGCCCATGGCCAGACACTGCGGAGCCGGAACGTGCGCACCTGAGGTCATCATCTCCAGGGCCTTCTCGGCTCCGACGATTCGCGGCAGGCGCTGGGTGCCGCCGGCCCCGGGCAGAAGGCCGAGCGCCACTTCCGGAAGGCCGCACCGGGCGGAGGGAACGGCGACGCGATAGTGGCAGGTCAGCGCCACTTCCAGCCCGCCGCCCAGAGCCGTGCCGTGGATGGCGGCGACCACCGGCTTGGTGGCGTTCTCCATGGCGTTCTGCACGTCGTGCAGGCTGGCGCCCTTCGAGGCGCCGCCGAATTCGGTGATGTCGGCGCCGGCGATGAAGGTGCGGCCCTCGCAGACGATGACGATCGCCCGGGCCGCGGGGTCGGCCAGAGCCTGGGCGACGCCCAGCGCCAGGCCGTCGCGGACGCCCGCCGACAGGGCGTTCACCGGCGGTGAATTGAGGGTGATGACGCCGACGTCCCCCTCAAGGGTGTAGTCAGCTACGGTGTTGATGGCGGTCATGGGCGTTTCCTGATGCGGGCCTCGGAGCCTGAGGTCCGAAGTCGTTGTTCGACGTCTGTCATTGGCCCACCGGCGCGGTCGGCGTCAATCGCGGCGGCGCGCGGCGACGGTGCGTCACAAGCGTCCCGCGCCGCCCTGAGGGGCGCTTCCCGCCACTCTGCTCCTGTAGTATACCTGCCCGAGGGCTGACGACGGGGGATGGGGGATGGACACCCGCAAGCTGGACCGGACGGCGGTAACGCATCGGCGACCACTCTGGTGGCGGATTGTGACAACGGCGGCGGCGCTTGCCGCCATGGCCGGCATCTTCGCCGCCACGCCGGTCGCCGCTCAACTCGCCGATCAGCAGCTCTATCTGCAGACCCACATGGCGGACACAGCCGCCTGGACGCCTCACTATCTGACCTCGCCGCCGCATCGCCAGACCTTGCCGCCCCGGACCTACGCCCATCTTCAGGCGCTGGGGACCGGATCGACGATCCCCTACTGGTCGACAACCCTCACATCGCCGCTCGACGGCGGGACCTATAATATCTCCATTGTCGGCTCGAGCCCCTATGCGGCGACGCGCGCCAACACCAATGTGACCTATGTCCCCATCATCGTGCGTCTGCACTTCCCCGGGGGTTTCGTTTTCGATCCGACGGCGAACGCCAACTGTGACACCCAGTCGGTGGCGCAACGCTTCTACAACTCGCCGCTCTTTCAGCCCCGATCCTTCAGTTCGAATGGCGTGGCGGTCGCCGTGCCCAAGGCCGGCTCGCAGCTCATATCGGCCTTCCAAAGGGCGAATTTCTGGCAGGCGGTCAAGGGAACGACCTACGGAGTGACCCTGGTTCCGTCCCAGGCGACGCCGGTGGTCGTCGACTACACAGCCAGCGCTCCGGGCGACGTGGTCATGGGCGTCAACACCCGTTGCGCCTGGGGCAAGGCCGCCCCCTTTGGCCTGATCGACATCAATGAATATGACGCCCTGGTTCAGAGCCTTACCGCAACCTACGCCACGCCGACCCAGATTCCCGTCGTGCTCAGCTACAACGTGGTCGAGTTCACCGGCCTGCCGGCCCTGAGCAACTGCTGCGTGCTCGGCTATCACAATGCGCTCTCGGTGGCGCTGGGCACCCAGCTCTACGCCGTCGGCGCCTATCTCGACGGCGGGATCTTTTCCGGCGTCGCCGATGTCAGCACTTGGTCGCACGAGCTGGCCGAACTCGTCGACGATCCCTTCGTGCAGTCCATTCCCGGCGTTCCAGGGGGCTATGCCAACGACCTGACGCCGCCCTGGGGAAACCTGGGGCAGGTCAGTGGTTGCCAAAACAACCTGGAAGTGGGCGATCCTCTCAGCGGCACGCTGAAGTCCGTCGCCGGCGTCGGCGGGTTCACCTATCACTATCAGGACCTGGCTTTTCACGACTGGTTCTATCGCACCCCGTCCACCAGCGCCGGCGGCTCGGGCTCGTTCAGTGGCAAGCTGCCCGGCGGCGGTCAGGCCGCCTGCCACTAGGGCGGAGTTCCTGCGGAACGCCGCCCCGCCGCCGCCCACATGAGGTGGCGGCGCCACAGCCGCGCGCAACGTTACTTTTTCGCAACAAAACGCGGATCCCCCAGTTGACGGGTTCGTTTCGATAGCTATGCATCAAGCCTCGACCCGACCCCAAAGGCGTCAAGCTGCGGCGGGTTCAACCGGAAACGCAACCGCCGGCGCTCACGCCGGCCTTGGGGGGCTTAATGCTGAATAGACAGACTTTGCTTGTGTCCTGCGCCGTGGGCGCTCTGGCGCTGGGCGGCGGCCACGCCTTCGCCGCCGAAGCCAACGCCAAGGCCGTCGACAGTTCCGGCGGCACCACGATCGGCGAACTGGTGGTCACCGCCGAAAAGCGCGAACAGAACCTTCAGACGGTTCCGGTGGCCATCTCGGCCTACACCGCCGCCAAGCGTCAGCTGATGGGCATCGACTCCATCCAGGACATGACCAACTTCACCCCGGGTCTGGAGTACAACAGCTCCACCGACCGGATCAGCCTGCGCGGCGTCGGCCGCCAGACCAACGTGTTGTCCGCCGACGCCTCGGTGGCCAACTACAGCGACGGCGTCTACGAGACCTTCGCCGTGGGCGCGGGCGCCTCGACCCTGTTCCTCGACCGGGTGGAAGTGCTGCGCGGCCCGCAGGGCACCTTGTACGGCCGTAACGCCATCGGCGGCGCGATCAACGAGATCTCGCGTCACCCCACCACCTCGCCTTATGCGGAGATCCGCGGCACCTACGCCAACTACGACCACTACAACATCGAAGGGGCGATCTCCGGCCCGATCACCGACAACATCCAGGCCCGCCTGGCCGGCAACTTCGAGAAGCAGACCCAGGGCTGGGTGAAGAACATCTACCCCGGCGCGGCCGACGAAGGCGGGATTATCAAGCAGTTCTACGTCGAAGGCCAGGTGCAGTGGAAAATCAACGACAAGCTCGATTTCTGGGCCAAGGTCGGGATGAACCAGTGGGCCAACGGCTCGGGCGGCCCCGGCGCGGCCTCGGCCGGCTGGACGCCGTTCCCCTATGAGACCTCCGAATACGGCAATGCCGCCACCCAGCTGAACCCCGGCTACGGCTGCAGCGGCAACCCGCAGGTGACCAATGTGGTCAATCTGTCGCCGACGGGCTGCGCCAACCCGGCGCAGGCGAGCCCGTGGATCGAATCGCGCGCGGTTCCCTACAAGGTCGACCTGCCCTACGCCTACACCATCGCCGCGCACCTGACCTGGCACCTGCCCTTCGCCGACGTGAAGTACATCACCGGCGGGGTGAACTATCACTACATCCTGACCGGCCCCAGCGGCGGGGTCGACAATCCGGGCTACAACGCCCCGGTCAGCTCCTACACGATCAACGGCGTCTACAACCTGCTGACCGGCAAGCCGGGCGCCACCTCCCTGGTCATCAACCCGCAGGAAAATTTCCGCTACCAGGAGCTCAACGCCTTCTGGTCGCACGAGATCAACATCATCTCGACGACGCCCGGGCCGTTCCAGTGGGTTCTGGGCGGGTACTACTATCGCCAGCACTACCAGCAGCCGGTCTACACCGAGAACGCCGCGCAACCGCAGTGGAACGGATATTTCTACAACCCGATCTGCAGCAAGACCGGCGGCGTCTGCGCTCCGCAGTCCGACTTCCGCCGCTTCGACAACCGCCCGGCTGTGACCAACGAGTCCTACGCCGTGTTCGGCCAGGCCGACTGGAAGCTCAACGAGAACTTCAAGTTCACCGGCGGCCTGCGCTACTCGCACGACCAGAAGTACGGCTCTGAATCGGTGCGCATCCTCTGCTTCGCCGACCCGGCCTGCGGCTTCAACCCCAACCTGTTGGGTGGCTCCTACGCCCCCGCGGTGGATCTGACCCAGGTCGGCACGGTCGTCGACTCCGGCTATGACGGCCCCGGCGGCACGCTGCAGCTGCCCCAGGGCGTGACCGGTCCGACCACCTATAACGCCAAGACCGGCTTCGCTACCCGCTACTACAACGCCAGTTGGCAGGCTGTGACCGGCACGGCTGGCGTCGAGTGGACCCCGGATTCCCAGACGCTGGTCTACGCCAAATACAGCCGGGGCTATAAGTCGGGCGGTTACAACATCGGCATCTTCACCGTGCTCAGCTACTTCCCCTACACGGCGCCGGAGCATGTCGACTCCTTCGAGGTCGGCTACAAGAAGACCTGGTTCCACAGCCTGACCACCGATATCGCGGCGTTCTATTACAGCTATGAGAACCTGCAGATCCCGACCACCATCTCGGCGAACGCCGGCAACCTGACCCAGAACGCCACCACGTTCTACAACGTGCCCAAGGCCATCTCCCGGGGTATCGAGTTGGAAACGACCTGGCAGGCGACCAAGGATCTCGCCTTCCTGTTCGACTATTCCTACCTCGACGCCTATTCGACCTCGGGCGCCCTGCCCGATCCGGTCGATCCGGACGCCACCGGACCGGGCGCCAAGCCCCTGCCCAACACGGCCGCGACGCCCTGGACGGCGGACGTCTATACCGGCGGCCAGCAGAAGTATCAGAGCCTGGCCGGCAACCGCCTGCCCAACGCGCCGCGCAACAAGATCGCGCTGAACGGCAATTATACCTTCCACTTCACGGCGGGCACGCTCAACGCCTCGGCGAGCTACATCTGGCGTGACACCCAGGTGGGCACACTGTTCACGCGGTCCTACAACACCGCTCCGTCCTGGGACCAGGTCGACGCCCGCCTGACCTGGAACGGCGCCAACGGCCGCTACAAGATTATCGTGTTCGGCAAGAACCTGTTCAACACCATCGGCTACGACGCCGGCGCCATCGGCCACCGCTATGCGGGCAACAACGCCAGCCCGGCCGGCATCACCCATGTCATCGAGCCGCAGGCTATCGGCAGCTCCTACTCTGTCACGCCGCCCCGGACCTATGGGGTCGAGATCGACTACAAGTTCTTCTGATATCCACCGGACGCGGCGGGCCTGCAGGCTCCCGCCGCGTCCCGGAGTTCAGAACAGTGTCGCCTTCAGGCGGGCCGGTTCCTACCGGCCCGCCTTTTTCTTGTCTGGCCGACCCCGCCTGCGGCTAACGCGGGCGCTGGGCGGGGGACCGTCGGGTTGACGAAGGTCAAGGATGGTCTTGCGGCAACACAAAGACAGCCGCGATCGCGCCGAACACTCCTTGCAAGGTGGGATTCGCCGTCAAGGCGAACCGAGTGGTGTGAACCGGCGCGTACCGACGCCGAGTGGAGGAAACATGACCAGGCCCTTTCTGTTGCTGACCACCGCGTGGGGCGTCCTCGCCCTGTCTGCCGGTGTCGCCCATGCCGCCGCGCCGCCGCCCGCGACACCTCCGACGGCTCCCGCCGCCGTGAATGCGACCACCATCGGCGAACTGGTCGTTACGGCGGAGAAGCGGTCGCAGAACATCCAGACGGTGCCGGTGGCCATCTCGGCCTACACGGCCGCCAAGCGTCAGCTGATGGGCATCGACTCCATCCAGGACATGACCAACTTCACCCCGGGCCTGGAGTACAACAGCTCCACCGACCGGATCAGCCTGCGCGGCGTCGGCCGCCAGTCCAACGCGCTCTCGGCGGACGCCTCGGTGGCCAACTACGCTGACGGCCTGTACGAGACCTTCGCCGTAGGCGCGGGCTCCTCGACCCTCTTCCTGGAACGGGTGGAAGTGCTGCGCGGCCCTCAGGGCACCCTGTACGGCCGCAACTCCATCGGCGGCGCGATCAATGAAATCTCGCGCCGGCCGACCACGTCTCCCTATGCGGAAATCCGCGGCACCTACGCCAACTACGACCACTTCAATATCGAGGCGGCCATCTCCGGCCCGATCACCGACAACATCCAGGCGCGTCTGGCCGGCAACTTCGAGAAGCAGTCCCAGGGCTGGGTGAAGAACATCTACCCGGGCGCGGCCGACGAAGGCGGGGTGATCAAGCAGTTCTACGTCGAAGGCCAGGTGCAGTGGAAAATCACTGACAAGCTTGACTTCTGGGCCAAGGTCGGGATGAGCCAGTGGGCCAATGGCGCCGGCGGTCCGGGCGGGCTACCGGGATGGACGCCCGGTCCCTACATCACCTCTGAATATTCCAACGCCGCGGTGCAGTTGAACCCGGGCTACGGCTGTCAGGCGGGCGCCCCGGTGAGCAACGTCATCAACGCCTCGCCGCTGGGTTGCGTGAACCCGGCCACCAGCAGCCCGCGGCTGGAAGCCCGCCCGGTGACCTACAAGGTCGACCTACCCTATTCCTACACCATCACGGCGCACCTCACCTGGCACCTGCCATTCGCCGACCTGAAATACATCACCGGCGGCGTGAACTATAACTACAAGCTGCGCGGACCCAGCGGCGGCACCGGACCGCAGGGCCTCGAAGCCCCGGTGACGGCCTACACCATCAACGGTCTCTATGGCCCGCTGACCATCCACCCTCAGGAGGACTTCTTCTACCAGGAGAAGAACGCCTTCTGGAGCCACGAGCTCAACCTGATCTCGACAACCCCCGGACCGTTCCAGTGGGTGTTCGGCGCCTACTACTATCGCCAGCACTACGACCAGCCAGTCTACACCGAGGACTATCTGCAGACGCAGTGGAACGGACCGTTCGGCGTCCCGGCCGCCCTGTGCGCCAAGACAGCCGGGGTTTGCGCGCCGGAGACCGCCTTCCGGCGTTTCGATAACCGGCCGACCGTGACCAACGAATCCTACGCCACCTTTGGCCAGGTCGATTACAAGCTCAACGAATCGTGGAAGTTCACCGGCGGCCTGCGCTATTCGCACGATCAGAAGTACGGCTCCGAATCGGTCCGCCTGCTCTGCTTCGCCGTCGCCACCTGCTACGCCGATCCCAACGTCATCGGCCCCTACACCGCGCCCGTCGACCTGACCCAGGTCGGCACGGTCGTCGACTCCGGCTATGACGGCCCCGGCGGCACGCTGCAGTTGCCGCAGGGCGTGAGCGGCCCGACCACCTATGATCCCAAGACCGGCTTCGCCACCCGCTACTACAACGCCAGCTGGCAGGCGGTGACCGGCACGGCCGGCGTCGAGTGGACGCCCGATTCCAAGACCATGGCCTACGCCAAGTACAGCCGCGGCTATAAGTCGGGTGGCTACAACATCGGCATCTATACAGTGCTGAGTTATCACCCGTTTACCAACGCCGAAAACGTCGACTCCTTCGAAGTGGGATTCAAGAAGACCTGGGCCCATACCCTGACGACCGACGTGGCCGCGTTCTGGTACAACTACCGGCACCTGCAGATTCCGGTCGTTATCCCGATCAATACAGGCGGCCTCACCCAGAACGGCTATGACTTCTACAACGTTCCCTCCGCCGTCTCGCGGGGTATTGAACTGGAGACCACGTGGCAGGCAACGCGTGATCTCGCCTTCCTGTTCGACTATTCCTACCTTGACGCCTATGCCACCTCGGGCGCCCTGCCAGACCCGGCCGACCCCGACGCCACGGCGCCGGGCGCCAAGCCCCTGCCCAACACGGCGCTGACGCCCTGGACTGCGGATGTCTACACCGGCGGCATGCAGAAGTACCAAAGCCTCGCCGGCAACCGCCTGCCCAACTCGCCGCGGAACAAGATCGCGATCAACGCCAACTACACACTGCGGTTCACCGCCGGGAACCTGAACGTGTCGGCCAGCTACATCTGGCGCGACACCCAGGAAGGGGCGCTGTTCACCCGGGCCTATAACACCGCCCCGTCCTGGGATCAGGTGGACGCCCGCATGACCTGGACCGCAGCCGACGGACGGTACAAGGCGATCGTCTTCGTGAAGAACCTGTTCGACACCATCGGCTATGACGCCGGGGCCTATGGCACGCGTTACGCCGGCGTGAACGGCGCCCGGGGAACCTTGCCTGCGGGTCCCTATATCCAGCAGTCCGGGATCGCCAGCACCTATTCGGTGACCCCGCCGCGCACCTATGGTGTCGAGATCGACTACAAGTTCTTCTGAACCCTTGGCGGCCGGGCGACGTCGCCCGGCCGCCATCGATGCGAGCCTGAGGTCACGGCGTGACGGCGTTGTCGCCGCCTCGACCCACCACGGCCGCCCTCGCCATCTCGGCCCGATCGAGTTTCGCAGTCGCGAACGCTGAGGTGCGGGAATCCTGCAAACGGGGTTCGAGCTCGCCGATTCTCCTCCGCATCCTGCCGCTTTCTTGACATCACGCGGGTTCGCAGGCGCCACAAATCAAGGCAGCCCCCCCCGATTAGCGGCTTCCCCGCCACAGTGCCCTGGCAATCACCGGGCGGTATCTTCGGGCGACCTTGACCGTGGGAGGGCCGGCAGACACCTACCGCCGCCCATCCGCACACTCGCCACGGCGTCGCGGCTGACCAGCCAAAAACGGCGCACGGCGCCGCTCCAAGGGAGGAACGATGAAGACCCACATCCTGTTCATGTCGAGCGCGCTGGGGGCCCTGGCCCTGTCGGCCGGTCTGGCCCACGCCGCCGCAGCGGCCACCACCGTCGCCACCCCCGCCGACACGACCATCGGCGAGATCGTGGTCACCGCCGAGCGCCGCGAAGCCAGTCTGCAGGATGTGCCCGAGGCGGTCACTGCCTTCACCGCCAAGGACCGTAACCTGAAGGGCATCAGCACCGTTCAGGACATCACCAACTTCACGCCCGGCCTGACCTATTCCAGCCAGCTCGATCGCCCGGCGATCCGCGGTCTGGCCAAGAACAACAACATCTACACCTCCGACTCCGGGGTGGCGATCTACTACGATGACTTCTATTCCAACTCGACCTTCCTGGTCGGCCGCGACGACCTGTTCATCGATCAGGTGGAAGTGCTGCTGGGCCCGCAGGGCACCCTCTATGGCCGCAACGCCATCGGCGGCCTGATCAACACCATCTCCAAGCGCCCGACCGACGAGTTGAGCGGCGAGGTCCGCGCGGTGGTCGGCAACTATGGCTACACCAAGTTCGAAGGCACCGTGTCGGCGCCGCTCGGCCACGGTTTCAGCGCCCGCGTCAGCGGCTATGACATCAACCAGACCCAGGGCTATTTCCGGAACCTGGTTCCGGGCAAGCCGTCCGAAGGCGAGGTCCATCACGATCCCTACATGGACCTGCAGCTGCAGTATAAGGACGACAAGAACAACATCTGGCTCGACGCCAATGATGTGGCCTTCAACCACGATCGCGGCGGCCCGGGCGGCCTGCTCGGCACGCCCACGACCGGCGGCTACGACACCTCCCTGACCACTTCGGGCCAGATCTTCTTCAACCCGAACTTCGCCTACAGCGGAAACGCCACCAACGTTGTTGGCCAGATCGGAACCGACAACCCGGCCAAGACCAACATCCGTACGTTCGCCCACTCCATCCCGACGGACATCTACGTCCACGGCGCCTACGGCATCACCTTCCACGCCGTGCACCACTTCGACGGCTTCGACGTGAAATACGTCACCGGCTACAGCCAGTACCACTACAACCTCAACACGGCCCTGTTCGGCAACGGCAACTCGCCGATCACCTCCTACACCGTGCCGCTCGCGCCCAACGGCGAGTGCGCCATTCTCGGCGGCCTTGGCCCGACGCTGCCGGCCGGCCTCGGCGGCGGCCCCAACCCGCTCAACGGCTGCGGTCCTCTGACCGTGCACCCGGCCCAGACCTTCGTCTATGACACCCACGCGGCGTGGTGGAGCCAGGAGCTGACGTTCTCCTCCACCACCAACAACCCGCTGCAGTGGATCGGCGGCCTCTATTACTACCACGAGACCAACAACAACCCGCAGACGGTGCAGGCACTCGATCAGGCGCAACTGGCCAATCCGACTCCCGCCTTCGGCGGTCCGGCCTACGCCAACCCCGGCCGCTACTATTATTTCACCGACTATCAGGCGACGATCCAGAGCTACGCCGCCTATGGCCAGCTGGACTGGAAGATCACCCCGACCCTGAAGCTGACGGGCGGCTTCCGCTTCACCTACGACGACAAGACCGCCCAGGAAGAGGCCCGCTTCGTGGCCTTCGACAACTTCTCCCCGGGTGTCGGTTTCGGTCTGCCCGCCGGCGCGGGCGTCAATCCCTACCAGCTGGGCGCCTATATGCCGGCGCTGGACATCACCCCGGCCCTGACCAACTCCGGTTCAGTGGGCGGCGTGCTGACCAAGGGCGTCACCTGCGCGGCCACCGTGGCGTCTTCCGGACCGTTTGCCGGCGACCGCGTCCGCTGCCTGGGCGACCACTCCAGCGCCCCCACGGGCACCGCCGGCGTCGAGTGGACCCCGGACCACGACACCCTGGTCTATGTTCGCTACAATCGCGGCTACAAGGCTTTCGGCCTGAACGCCGGCAACCTCAGCGCCACGCCGGAAGCCAAGCCGGAAACTGTCGATGACATCGAAGGCGGACTGAAGAAGACCTTCGGCCATACCCTGACGGTGGACGTCGCCGCCTTCTACTACAACTACAGCAACGCCCAGGTGCCGCTCGGCTTCCCGGTGGGCGGCATCAACCTGACGCAGTTCATCAATGTGCCCTCGGCGGTGTCGGACGGGATCGAACTGAGCGCCAACTGGCGTCCGGTCCGTGACCTGAACCTCAGCCTGACCTATGGCCTCGACCACACCTCGATCCGGTCGGGCTGCACGGCCGTCAACGGCGTCGCCACCGGCGCCTGCTACATCGACGCCAACGATCCGCGCGCCCTGGCGCCCGGAGCGCGCCCGGTGGGCGGGCTGACCTCCAGCGGCGACTATTATCAGGCCGTCAAGGGCGACGCTCTCCCGCAAGCGCCCGAGAACAAGATCGCCATCAACGCCAACTACACCCTGCGGTTCGAGCCGGGCAACCTGACCCTGTCGGGCACCTACATCTGGAAGGACCAGTCCTTCTCGTCGGTCTTCACCCGGTCCTACGACCGGGCCCCGTCCTGGGATCAGGTGGACCTGCGCGCGGTGTGGAGCGGAAATCACGACCGCTACGAGATCGTCCTGTTCGTCAAGAACGTGTTCAACAGCCTTGGCTATGACGCGGCCACCACCGGCTACTACTCCGGGGGCAACGCGGCCGGTTCGCCCTACACCCAGAATAACTCCTACGACCTGACGCCGCCCCGCCTCTACGGCGCGGAAGTCCACTTCAAGTTCTAGGCCCCAGACGACCTGGACAGCGATCAGACGGCGGGGCCTCACGGTCCCGCCGTTTTCGTTCGGGCCCTGGAGAGATGGTCCCAGCCCGCCGGGAGCGGAATGAAAACGCGCCGGGGCCTTGGATATGGCGGCGGGCTGCCTATACAGGACTCATGGACGCCATAACCGAGCCCCGGAGCGATGGCGCCCGCCCTTCCGCAACCCGCCCTGGCGGTCCGCCGGGGCGAGGCGGTCGCGACCTGACCCAGGGGCCGATCACCCGCACCCTTCTGCTGTTTTCCCTGCCCCTGCTCGGCGGCAACGCCCTGCAGTCGCTCAACGGCACCGTCAACCAGATCTGGGTGAGCCACACCCTGGGCGAGGCGGCGATCACCGCGCTGGGCAACGCCAACATCGTCATGATGCTGATGATGGGGGCGATCTTCGGTGTCGGCATGGCGGCCAACATCCTGGTGGCCCAGGCGGTCGGCGCCCGTGATCCCCGGCGGGTGAAGTGGGTGATGGGCACGGCGACCACCTTCTTCGTCGGCCTGTCGGTAAGCATCGCGGTGCTGGGCGGGCTGCTGTCGCCGACGATCCTCGATCTGATGGGCACGCCCCTGGAGGCGCGCGCCGACGCGATCATCTATCTGCGCATCATCTTCATGGCCCTGCCGTTCATGAACTTCTTCATGTTCCTGCAGATGGCCCAGCGCGGCGCGGGCGATTCGATCACCCCGTTCTGGTTCCTGGCCCTGGCCATCGCCATCGACATCGTCCTCAACCCCCTGCTGATCATGGGTGTCGGACCGTTCCCCCGTCTCGGCATAGCCGGGTCGGCCACGGCCACCTTGATTGGTCAGAGCGTCTCCCTTCTGGCCCTGATGGTCTGGCTTTACCGCAAGAACAGCGTGCTGATGCTCCGGCGCGGGGAACTGCATCTGTTCCGGCCGCACATCGAGATCATGACCTCCCTGCTCGGACGCGGCCTGCCCATGGGCATGCAGATGATCATCATGTCCGGCGCCCAGGTGGTGATGATCAGCTTCGTCAACCGCTACGGCGCCCTGACCAGCGCCGCCTATTCCATATCCATGATGATCACCGGCTACCTGCAGATGCCAACCATGGCCATCGGCGGCTCGGTGTCCTCCATGGCGGCGCAGAACATCGGCGCCCGCCGCTGGGACCGCGTGGCGATGGTGGCCCGTTCAGGGGTGATCTCAGGGCTGCTTGTCACCGGCGCCCTGGCGCTGCTGCTCTATGCGATCAACGATCAGGTTCTGGCCATCCTGCTGCCGGCCCACTCCCCGGCCATTCCTCTGGCTCACCACATCAACACCCGCATTCTTTGGGGCTTCGTGCTGTTCTCGATCACCTTCGCCCTGTCGGGCGTGGTGCGCGCGACAGGCGCGGTATGGTGGCCGATGGCCATTCTGGTGATCTCCATGGTCGGCGTGCGGATCCCCTTTGCCGCCCTGCTGTCGCCCCGCTTCGGGGCCGACGCCATCTGGTGGAGCTTTCCGTTGGGAACCCTGACCTCGGCGGCCCTGACCAGCGTCTACTATCTGCAGGGTGGCTGGCGCCGCGCCCGGATGCTCCGCGACGAGGCCTGACGACTGGCCGAAGCGCTTCGGCGGTTCAGGACGGCGGCGGGGGGAAGGGCGGTCAGACCGCCCAGCGGCTGGCGAAATCGACCACCTGCCGGGCGACGGTCTCCACCTGCCAGGCGTCGCGCGGATCGACGAAGGCCCCGGAGTCGTCGAAGAGGCCACTGGCCCCCAGGGCGGCGCCGAACGGGGTCGGCCAGCCGCGCAGGGCGTGAATGATCGAGCGCAGGGTGGCCAGGGTGGACCCCGCCGCCTGGGCGCCGCCGGCCGAGACGATGCAGCCCACGGCCCGTCCGTCGAAATAGGGGCGGGGATCGTCCCGCAGCCCTTCCAGGCTGTCGAGGGCGTTCTTGACCACGCCCGAGATCGAGCCGTGATAGCCGGGGGTCGAGACGATCACGCCGTCGGCCGCGGCGATGGCGGTGAGGAACCTGCCCATCTCCGGACCGTCGAACGGGTCATGGGGATTGTAGATCGGCAGACCGGCGAGGAACGCGCCCCCGAACAGTTCGGTTCGCGCGCCGGCCGCCTCGGCGACCGCCAGGGCCTTGACCAGGGCCTTTTCGCTGCTGGAGCCCGGGCGCACGGTGCCGCCCAGACCGACGACGAGCGGTCGATGGGCTGAGGTCACGCCTTGGCCGATTCCGCCTTCAGGGATGCGTAGTGTTGTTTCAAGGCGTCGAGCTCCCCAGCGTACTTGTCCCGCGCCGCCTCTTGCAGCTTGGGAATGTGATAGGACGGAAACAGATCGTTGTCCGGCCTATAGTCTTTCAACACCTGCTTGGCCACCGTGACCTTGTGCACCTCGGTGGGGCCGTCGGCGATGCCCATGACAAAGGCCCCGGCGACCATGCCCATGAACGGCATCTCGTTGGAGACCCCCAGGGCCCCGTGCAGGTGCAGGGCGGCGGCGGCGATGTCGTGATAGACCTTGGGCATGGCAACCTTGATGGCCGCGATGTCCTTGCGCACCAGCTTGTAGTCCTGGTGCTTGTCGATCAGCCAGGCCGTGCGCAGCACCAGCAGGCGGAACTGTTCGAGCTGGATCCAGGAATCGGCGATCTGCTGCTGCACCATCTGCAGGTCCGACAGCCGCCCGTCGCGGGTCTGGCGCGACACGGCCCGCTGGCACATCAGGTCGAAGGCGTGCCGGCATGCGCCCACGGTGCGCATGGCGTGGTGCACGCGTCCGCCGCCAAGCCGGGTCTGGGCGATGATGAAGGCGCCGCCCCGCTCGCCCAGCAGGGCGTCCCGCGGAACCCGGACGTTCGTGTAGCGGATGTAGCCGTGACTGCCCTCGCCGGCGTGGCCGACGCCCATGTTGCGCACCGTCTCAACCCCGGGCGTATCCTTGGGCACCAGGAAGATCGAGGTGCGGCGGTAGGGGTCCTTCGCCTCCGGGTCGGTGATTGCATAAACCACCAGGACCTTGGCGTAGCGCGAGCCGCTGGAGAACCACTTCTCGCCGTTGATCACCCATTCGTCGCCGACCAGTTCGGCGCGCGTCTTGAAGGTCAGCGGGTCCGAGCCGCCGGTGGGTTCGCTCATCGAGAAAGCCGAGCGGATCTCGCCATTGAGCAGGGGCTTGAGCCACTTCTCCTTCTGCTCCGGGGTGCCGTAGTGGGCGATGATCTCGGCGTTGCCGGTGTCGGGCGCCTGGCAGCCGAAGATCGTCGGCGCCAGGCCGTTGCGGCCCAGCTTCTCGTTCATCAGCGCCAGCTTCAGCTGGCCATAGCCCTGGCCGCCCAGCTCCGGGCCCAGATGACAGGCCCACAGGCCCTGGTCGCGCACCTTCTGCTGCAGGGGCTTGATGAACCGCTCGCGCCCTTCCGATCCCCAGACGGCCATGCCCAGGTGCGAGATCGGCTCGACCTCGTCGGTCATGAACTCCTCGATCCAGTCCAGTTTCTTCTGGAACACCGGATCGGTCTCGAAATCCCACGCCATGACGTCCTCCACCTGGTCTGCCGTGCGGCCGTTCGCCGCCCCTTGCCGGCATCATCAGGCCTCGCCGGCCGCCGTGCAACCGATTCAAACGCTTGTTTGAAGATTTCGCGGTCCGCCCGGTCGTGATAGCGGGCGGGCATGGACATCTTCCCGGATCGACAGGCCCTGGCCAACGCCGCCGCCAAGCTTCTGGCCGCGGCGCTCGCCGGACCGGGCGCCGGGACCCTGGTGGTCACCGGCGGCGGGACGCCGGGTCCGGTCTATGACCGCCTCTCGGCGATGGACCTGGGCTGGGACCGGATCACCGTCACCCTCACCGATGATCGCCGCGTGGACGGGCGCTCGCCGTTCAGCAATGCGCGTCTGGTCCGTCAGCGGCTGCTCGTCGGGCCGGCGGCCGCGGCGCGGTTCGTCGGCCTGACCGGCGGCGGCGGCGCCCCCGATGACGACGCGACGGCGGCCGAGGCGGTCGTGCGCGCGCTGCTGCCCTCGGCCGCCACCCTGCTCGGCATGGGCGAGGACGGCCATGTCGCCTCGCTGTTTCCCGGCGACCCCGATCTGGCCGCCCGGCTCGATCCCGATGGCGACCGTCTGTGCGTCGGCGTCCCCGTCGCCGGCCTCGAGCCCTTCATCCCGCGCGTCAGCCTGACGGTCCGCGCCCTGCTCGACACGCGCCTGGTGGTGCTGCTGATCACCGGCGCGGCCAAGCGGGCGATCATCGAGCGCATCGACGCCGACCCGGCCTGGGCGCCGCCGGTGGCGGCCGTCCTGCGCCAGACCCGGGCGCAGGTGAGGATCCTCTCGGCTGACTGAGCCGGCTTGATCCTGCGCATTGACCGCGTGCGCCCGGCCATCGATCTTCCCCCCGGGGC
This sequence comes from uncultured Caulobacteraceae bacterium, assembly GCA_903923135.1. Lineage (GTDB taxonomy): Bacteria > Pseudomonadota > Alphaproteobacteria > Caulobacterales > Caulobacteraceae > Acaudatibacter > Acaudatibacter lapponiensis. Next base: position 23,078 of record CAIXWN010000188.1, read on the forward strand.
GCCAACGCCGGACGACGAAGGGAGCGGCTATGATCCGTGTCGCCGATTACCTCAGCCATGACGCGGTCGGGCTGGCCGATCTGGTGCGAAGAGGCGAGGCCAGCGAGAGCGAGCTCGTCGAAAGCGCCCTCACCCTCATCGAACGGCACAACCCGACGCTCAATGTGATCACCCAGCGGATGGACGACTTCGCCCGTCGCACCGTCGCCGACGACCTGCCGCACGGCCCCTTCCGGGGCGTGCCGTTCCTGCTGAAGGATCTGTTCGAAGACCTGCCGGGTGTTCCCAGCAACAACGGTTCGGCCCTGTTCCGCGGCCGGCTTCCCGAGCGCGAGTCGTCCTTCGTCCGCCAGGTGCGGGCGGCGGGCCTGGTCATCGTCGGCAAGGCCTCCAGCCCGGAGCTGGGCCTGATGCCCACCACCGAGCCGCGGACCTTCGGGCCGGCCCGCAATCCCTGGAACACCGGCCATACCCCGGGCGGCTCGTCCGGGGGATCGGCCGCGGCGGTGGCGGCGGGGATCGTGCCGGCGGCGGCGGCCTCGGACGGCGGCGGGTCCATCCGCATTCCCGCGGCCTGCTGCGGGCTGGTCGGCCTCAAGCCCAGCCGCGGACGCTTCGGCGCCGGCCCGGTCGAGGCCGAGGGCTGGAACGGCCTGGCCACGGCGGGGGTCGTCAGCCGCACCGTGCGCGACACCGCCCATCTGCTCGACGCCCTGGAGGGGGGCGATCCGGGCGAACCCTACGCAGCCCCGGCCAAACCGGGACCGTGGGCGCAGGAGGTCGGCCGCGATCCCGGCCGCCTCCTCATCGCCGTCTCCCATCGGGCGACATCGGACGGCAGCCTCCACATCGACTGCCTGGCCGCCCTGCAACAGGCGGCCGAAACGCTCGCGGCCCTCGGCCACGAGGTGGTCGAGGTCGATCCGCCGATCGACATGGACCGTTTCGCCGACGGGTTCTGGTCGCTGCTGGCCGCCAACACCGCCGCCGACCTCATCGAACTCGCCGAACTCTTCGGCCGGCCGATGACCGGGCGGGACCTGGAGCCCTGGACCCTGGGTCTCGCCGCCGGGGCCGCGAAACAGGGGGCCGGCGCCTTCACTCTGGCCTTTCGCAATCTCTGGCGTATGCACCGGCCAATGGGCGAATTCCTCACCCGCTACGACATCCTGCTGACCCCGACCCTCGCCCAGCCGCCGGCGCCGCTGGGCTGGCTGGACCCTTGTCTGGAGGATTTCGACGAGCTGATGCGGCGAATCCGCGTCTTCATGCCCTACACGGCGCTGGCCAACGCCTTCGGACATCCTGCGGTGAGCCTGCCTCTGTCCTGGAACGCCGACGGCCTGCCCATCGGCGTGATGGCCCAGACCGCCCTCGGCGGAGAGGGTCGGCTGCTGCGTCTGGCCGCCCAGCTCGAGGCCGCCACGCCCTGGGCTCAGCGACGTCCGCCCGTCTGGGGGTGAGGCGATCGGGCGCGAGAGTCAGCCGGGCGAGCCCTCGCGGTTGAGGATGTCCACCGTGCGCCGGTAGAAGCTCTCGGCGCGTTCCGGCGTGGAGCCCACGCAGACCACGCCCAGTTTACCGAACTCCGACAGGGCGCCGATCAGATGGAAGACCACGCCTTCGTGCGAGGTGCCGTCATAGTGCAGTTCGTTGAGCACCGAGATGTCCACCAGGTCGGCCGGCGTCAGGCCGCGATAGCGGTCGGCCTCGAGGTTGTCGGAGGCGAAATAGAACCGTGGCTGGCCGGTGGGCGTGTGGAACAGCCCGGTCGCCGGATCATAGGCGCCGCCGGTGAGGAACTGCAGCATCAGGAAGGGATGGGTCGTGCCGCCCTTGCGCAGGTTGATCTCTATGGCGTGATTGCGCCAGCCGTCGGCCTCGCGCACCGAGACGAAGTCGACGCTGAACCGGCCCAGCACCCCCCGCCCGGCCAGGGCGCGGGCCACCTTCGCCCCCTCGGCCTGGATGGCCAGCCGGTAGCCGTCGTCGGCGGGGAAATGGCAGCCCAGATAGACCTGCCCCGTGGGCCCGCCCAGCACCTGATCATGGGTGGAGATGAACTCCACCTCGCCCAGGGGATCGATGCGGAACTGCACCGACGGAGAGCGCTTCGGCCCGCCCTCGATGAACGCCTCGACGATGGCGCCCATCTGGCGCACCTTGGCCTCATAGGCCTCCCAGGTCATGCCGCGGGCCTCGAAGGCCAGGTCCGGCAGGCGGGTGCGGATCCAGGGCCCCAGGGCGGAGGCGTCCGGCGCGCCACGGAAGTCAAAGGTGGCGTTGCCCTCGCCGGAGAAGCCTTCGTTGAGCTTCACCACCGCCCGTCGCAGGCCGGGGTTGCGGCGCTTCAGGACAGCCAGCGCCGCGGCGATTTCGTCCGCGCCGGCCAGGTCCTCGACGCCGTCCGGAACCCGCACCCCGGCCTCGCGCATCAGCCGCCGGCCGCCGCTCTTGGAACCCAGCGCCTGCAGGTCCGGATCGCAGCCGTAGATCGGCGCGCACAGCCGAACGGCCAGGGTGCGCTCCAGGCCGGAGACGGTGTAGGCGGCGATGTGGGCGGTGGCCGGATCGCCGATGGCGTTGCGCAGTCGGGCGATCAGCCGGGGTCGCTCGAGGATCTTCTCGGTCAGCGACCGCGAGCTGCCGTCGAAGCAGGAGAGCAGGGTCAGCCGCTGCCGGGCGTGCGCCGCCGGAACGCCCTGCAGCAGGTGCAGATAATAGTCGACGATGGTCTCCGAGAGCGGCTCGCTGGTCAGATAGACCAGCCGCGTGCGCGGCAGGCGAAGCAGCATCAGCATGCCCAGCATCCGCTCCTCGTAGTGATGCATGCCGGTCACGCGCGACAGCACATCCTGGTCCAGGCTCAGGCTGGGCAGCACCACCACCGTGCGCGGCGCGGCGCGGTTCGGGAAGATGCCGCGGAACTGATCGGGCAGGCCGGCCTGGATGCGCGCGAAGGCGGCGCGCTCCTCGGCCGTTCCCGCCGCCGGCGCCGACATTGTCCCGGCTGGGTCTTTCACACCCTTGCCCTCCCCCCCGTGGGCGCGACGGCGGGTGTCAGCGGACACCCCTGCGGCGCGCGAGCCCGGGGAGGGTCCGCCCGCGGTCAGGCCGCCGCATTGATCCGCCTCAACCCCTGCGGACCGAGGCGCCGCCGTCGACCGCCAGGATCTGGCCGGTGATGAACTTCGCCTCGTCCGAGGCCAGGAACAGGGCGGCGTAGGCGGTGTCCCAGGCCTCGCCCATCTTGCCGCCCAGGGGCACCCGGGCGTTGCGCGCCGCCCGGATGGCCTCGACGCTCTCCCCGCGCGAGGCCGAATAGCCCTGCACCGCCATGGGGGTGTCCATCAGGCCGGGCATGATGGCGTTGCAGCGGATGTTGTGGCGGGCGTTGAGGGCGGCGGTGGAGGTGGTCAGCTTGTTGACCCCGGCCTTGGACACCTCATAGGCGATGATGTTGGCCGGGGCGATCGCCGCCACCGAGCTGATGTTGACGATGGCCCCGCCGCCCTGCGCCTTCATCACCGGCAGGGCGTGCTTGATGGTCAGCCACATGCCCGTCAGGTTCACCGACAGGATGCGCTCCCAGGTCTCCCGGTCCAGCCGGGCGATCGACGAATCGCCGGCGCCGACGCCGACATTGTTGTGCAGGATGTCCAGCCGTCCCAGGCGGGCGCCCGCTTCGGCGATCAGGGCGACACAGTCGGCCTCGCGGCTGATGTCGGCCTCGAAGGCCCGGGCCTCGCCGCCCTCGCCGGCGATCATCGCCGCGGTCTCGAGGGCCGAGTCCAGACGGCGGTCGACGCACAGGACCCGGGCGCCCTCGCGCGCGAAGAGGATGGCCGTGGCGCGGCCGTTGCCGATGGTCTCGCCGGGGGTCTGTCCGGCCCCCACCACCACCGCGGCCTTGCCGGCCAGCCGGCCAGTCATCTCACGCCTCCGCCCGGTCCAGGCCGGCGTCGGCCAGGAAGTCCAGGATGGCGGCGTTGAACGCCTCGGGCTGGTCGATATTGGCGGCGTGACCGGCGTCGGGGATCACCACCTTGCGCGCGCCGGGGATCTTGGCGGCCATATAGTCGCTGGCGGCGAGAAACGGCGTGTCGTCGGCGCCGACGACCACGATGGCCGGCACGGCGATGGTCGGCAGGCTCGAGATCACCCCGGCGTCGCGCTGGGTCAGCATGCCGCGCGCCGCCTTGGCCAGGCCGTCGGCCGAGCGGTGCCGGCTTGTGCGCATCTCCACGCTGCCGGCCGCCAGGCGCCCCAGGCCCTCGGTCTCGTAGCGCTCCGCGGTCTTGAGCGAGGTGCGGTTCCAGCCCTCCCGGGCCTCGTCGTTGCGATAGCCGGGGCCGGTGTCGATGATCAGCAGCGCCCGGACCCGCTCCGGATGCGCCCGGTGGAAGGCCAGGCTCATGTAGCCGCCCAGGGACAGGCCGCCGACGACGGCCGTTTTCGCGCCGACCACGTCCAGCAGGGCCGCCATGTCTGCGACCGTCGCCGGCTCGCTGTAGGCGGCCGGATCCTCCGGATAGTCGGACTCCCCGTGGCCCCGCATGTCCCAGAGGATCAGGGTGTGGCGCTTGGACAGCGCCTCGATCTGGACGCGCCACATCTGGCTGGTGGCCGAATAGCCGTGGGTGAGCAGCAGGGCCGGGCCTTGGCCATGCACCTCGTAATAGAGATTGACCCCGTCGCGATCGAGCCTCGGCATGGCCGTTCCGTCCCTTGCTGGTCCCCCCGCGTTGGTCGCGGGCGTCAGGTGCGGCGATGACTTTCGCCGTCCGACCGCCCGGGCGCAAGCCTCACCCCGTCGGTATGGTCTCGAACCGGGCGACGCCGGGCGGCAGCCCCACCCAGGCCGGCCGGTCGCGGTTGAAGATCGCCAGGCTCGGCTGGGACAGCGACGGATCGTCCAGCGAGCCGGCATAGATCGTGAAGTTGGTCGAATTCGGCTGATCGCCGCCGAACACCAGGCTCCCGCACACCGGGCAGGAATTGCGCAGCGCGATCCGCCCGCTGGCCGACGGCGAGCCATAGGTCAGGGTCGGGCCCGAGAACCGCACCCGCTCGCGCGGGTACGACAGGAAGCCGATGTAGCCCGAGCCCGTGGCCTTGCGACAGTCGGCGCAGCAGCAGAAACCGGCGCGGTCCGGCGCGCCGCTCAACGCATAGCGCAGCGCGCCGCACAGACAGCCGCCGCCGTGGCTCACGTGCCGGTGAACACGCCGGTGCGCCGCTCGTTCACCGACCGCACGCCCTCGGCGAAGTCGGCCGTGGCGCGCAGCCAGGTCTGCTCCACCAGTTCGTGGTCGGTCTGGGCCTTCACCGCCGCGGCCAGTCCGGCGCGCAGGGTGGCGCGGGTGGAGACCACCGCCAGGGGCGCGGCCTCGGCCAGTTCGCCGGCCAGGGCCAGGGCGGCAGGGCGCAGTTCGTCCAGCGGAACCATCTCGTCGGCCAGGCCCCAGGCCAGGGCCTCCTCGCCCTTGATGCGGCGACCGGTCAGGCACATCAGCTGCGCGCGCTGCATGCCGATCACCCGCGGCAGGGTGTGGGTGATGCCGAATCCGGGGTGAAAGCCCAGCTTGACGAAGTTGGCGGTGAACCGCGCCTCCGGCGACACCACCCGGAAATCGGCCACCAGCGCCAGGCCCAGGCCGGCGCCGACAGCAGCCCCCTGGACCGCCGCCACGATCGGCTTCTTGGCCGAGAACAGCCGCACCGCCTGTTCATAGAGCGGGTTGATCCCCGACATGCCAGAGCCGCCGACGCCGGTGGGCGAGGCCAGGTCGGCGCCGGCGCAGAACGCCTTGCCGGCGGCGGCCAGGACCGTCGCCCGCAGGAACGTCTCGGCGTCGATGTCCTCCAGGGCGTCGGCCAGGTCGCGCATCAGCTCGACGCTGACGAAGTTGTTCGGCGGCCGGTCGATTTCCAGCAGCGCCACATGGCCGTCGATGCGGACGGAAATCTCGCCGTATTGGTCTTTCATCGTTTCGATCCCAGAAGGTTGCGGGCCACCACCCATTTATGGACTTCGGTCGGGCCGTCATAGATTCGCATGGTGCGCAGCTTCGCCGCCATCAGCTGCAGGGGCATTTCCTTGGTCATGCCCATGGCGCCGAAGGTCTGCATGGCGCGGTCGACGACCTCCCAGGCCATCTCGGTGGCGTAGGCCTTGATCATCGAGATCTCCAGGCGGCTGTCGCGGCCCTCGTCGATCTTCCAGGCGCAGTCATAGGTCATCAGCCGCGCGGCGTGGATGCGGGTGGCGGCGTCGGCCACCCACCACTGGATCGCCTTGCGTTCCGACAGCGGCAGGCCGAAGGTCTTCCGCTGCGGAGCGTACTCGCAGATCATGTCCAGCGCCCGCTGGGCCATGCCGATCGACCACGCGGCCATCTCCAGGCGCCGCGTCCCCAGGCGCAGCTGCATGGGCGCGAAGCCCTGGCCCTCGACGCCCAGCAGTTTCCAGCCCGGAACCCGGCAATCCTCCAGCGCCACCTCATAGGTCACCGCCCCGGCGATCATCGGGATGCGGCGCAGCACGTTGAAGCCCGGCGTGCCCTTGTCGACCAGGAAGGCGCTCATGCCGCCCCGCGCGCCCTTTTCCCGGTCGGTCACCGCCATCAGGATGGTGAAGTCGGCGTCGGCCGCGCGGCTGATCCAGATCTTGCGGCCGTTGATCACCCAGTCGTCGCCGTCGCGCACGGCGCGGGTCAGCATGCCGGCCGGATCGCCCCCGGCCTGGGGCTCGGAGATGCCGATCGCCGAGATGGTCTCGCCGCGGACATAGGGGGCCAGATAGGCGTCGCGCTGGCGATCGTTCACCGTGGCGGCCAGCATGCGCAGGTTCGGGCTGTCCGGCGGCAGGGTGTAGGGTGTGATGGTGCGGCCCAGCTCCTCGTTGACGCCGATCATCGCCACATTGGGCAGGTCTATGCCGCCCACGTCCTCGGGCGCGTCCAGGCCCCACAGGCCCAGGGTCTTGGAGACCTCGTCCAGCCGCCGGTGCTCCTCGGGCGCCAGGCCCAGGCCCTTGCCGTCGGCTTCCCGCGCCAGGACCCCCGCCTCCAGCGGCATCAGCTCGTCCTTCACGAACCGCGCCACCAGGTCCTTGAGCATGCGGTGCTCTTCCGCCAGCTCGAAATTCATCCCGCGTTCCTCCGCCCGTTCGTCTTTTCCAACCGATTGCCGTCACTGTAGGGATAGATCAACCGGCCGTCATCGGCGCCGGAGCGTAAAGGGAGAGCGAAATTTGCCCACGCCGCGCGAACTGGCCCGCGAGGCCACCGGGCCCCTGAAGGGCGTCCGCATCCTGGACATGACCGCCGTGGTCTTCGGCGCCTACGCCACCCAGATGCTCGGCGACCTCGGCGCCGACGTGATCAAGGTCGAATTCCCCGGCGGCCGGCGCGGCGGCGGCGGCGACACCATGCGCTGGACCGGCCACGGCCAGCCCGACGGCCCGGACGACCTGGGGCCGATCTTCCTGACCATCAACCGCAACAAGCGCTCCCTGCTGCTCGACCTGCGCGAGGCGCCGGCCAAGGCGGCCCTGGCGAAGCTCATCGCCACCGCCGACGTTTTCGCCGCCTCGGTGCGCTACGACGGGCTCACCCGCCTGGGTCTCGACTACCAGGCCGTCCGGGCCATCCGGCCCGACATCGTCTATGTCCACGGGGCCGGCTACGGCGCGGCGGGCCCCTATGCCGGCGAGCCGGCCTATGACGACCTGATCCAGTCCGCCAGCGGCCTGGCCGACCTCGCCTCACGGGTCGATGGCGATCCGACGCCGCGGCTCATCCCCACCCTGGTGGCCGACAAGGTCAGCGGCCTGTTCATGTCCCAGGCGATCCTGGCGGCCCTGTTCCATCGGCAGAAGACGGGCGAGGGCCAGTTCGTCGAGGTGCCGATGATGGAATGCGTCACCAGCTTCACTCTGGGCGAGCACTTCTACGGTCATGTCTACGACCCGCCCACAGGCCCCTGGGGCTACACGCGGGTGACCAATCCCCTGCGCAAGCCCTACGCCACCAGGGACGGCCATATCGGTCTGCTGCCCTATACCGACCGGCAGTGGGACCAGTTCTTCGACGTCGCCGGATGGGGCGACACCTTCGCCCGCGATCCCCGCTTCAACGAGCACCGCGCCCGCGCCGCCCATGTGCGCGAGCTTTTCGCCCTGGTCGAGGAGGTCGCCCTGACCCGCACCACCGACGAGTGGCTGGCCCTGCTCAAGCCCCTGCAGATCCCGGTGGTCAGGATGAACCGGCTGGACGACCTGATGGACGACCCGCACCTCGTCGCTGTCGACTTCTTCGAGCGCTATGTGCACCCGGAGGCGGGGGCCTACGTCGGCATGAAGCCGCCGGTGACCTACGCCGCCACCCCCGCCAACGTCCGCCGCCACCCGCCCCGCCTGGGCGAGCACACCGACGAGATTCTGGCGGAGCTGGGTCTGGCCGAACCGGGCCTGGACAGGGCGTGATCGAACAGGGCGTTGCACCCTAGCCCTTCGCGGCCAGCCTCTCCTCCCGCAGCTGGCTGCGCCGCACCTTGCCGGCGTCGTCGCGGATGTTCCCTTCGACGAACTCGAAGCTGCGCGGCTGCTTGTAGGTCACCAGCCTCGCGGCCAGGTGGGTGCGCAGGTCGGCCTCGCTCAGGGCCCCCCGGGGCTGGACGATGGCGTGGATGCGGTTGCCCAGGTCGTCGTCGGGCAGGCCGATCACCGCGCTGGACTGCACCGCGGGGTGTTCGTCCAGGGCCGATTCGATCTCGGCCGGATAGACGTTCGAGCCGCCCACCAGGATCATGTCGGTGCGCCGGTCGGCCAGATAGAGGAAGCCGTCCTCGTCGAACCAGCCGATGTCGCCCAGGGACTCCCAGCCGTCGTCGATGGCGCGCGCCTCGGCCCCGCGGTAGGCGTAGGTCTTCGGACCCCCCGGCGTCGGGCGCATGAAGATCTCGCCGATCTCGCCGGGCGGCAGGGTGTTCCCGTGCGCGTCCACCGCCCGCATCTCGCCGAACACCGGCCGGCCCACCGAGCCGCGATGGGCCAGCCACTCGGCCCCGGTGATGATCGTCGCCGACTGGCCCTCGGTGCCGCCGTAGAGCTCCATCACCACCTCCGGCCCCAGCCAGTCGATCCAGGCCTCCTTCAGCCAGGCGGGGCAGGGGGCGGCCAGGTGCCACATCATCCGCAGCGAGCGGATGTCATAGGCGGCGCGGGTCGCCTCCGGCAGCCGCCATATGCGGCCCATCATCGTCGGCACCAGATAGATCCAGCTGCCGCGATGGTCGTGGATGGCCTTCAGGGTCGCCTCGGCGTCGAACCGCGGCAGGATCACCAGGTGCGCGCCCATGTTGATGGCCGACACCGAGGTGACGAAAGGGCCGTTGTGATAGAGAGGCCCGGGCATGATCGCGGTGTCCTCGCCGACGATCCCCCAGGCGCCGATGCCGCCCTCTTCCGGCGGAATGAACACCCCCGGCGATCCCGACAGGATCAGCTTGGGCCGGCCGGTCGAGCCGCCGCTGGTGGGAGCCTTGTAGACCGGCGCGATGGTGTCCGGCGGCGGCGGGCCGCCGGGGTCGAGGGCCAGCAGCGAGGTCACGTCGTGGCGCGGTTTGTGGCTGTGCAGGCCCGGGCCGGCGATCAGGATCGGCGTCTGCGCCAGGTCCATCACCGCGTCGGCCTCGGCCTGGGGCAGGCGGTGCGAGATCGGCTGCGGCGTCGCCCCCATCTTCCACAGGCCCCAGCACGCCTCGATGAAATCGACGCTGTTGCTCAGGCCGATGGTCACTAGGTCGCCGTGCCTCACCCCCGCCGCCAGCAGCCCGCGGGCCAGGGCGTCGGTGCGCGCGTCCAGCTCCGCCCAGGTGACAGTGCGATCCTTGTCGGACACCGCCGGTCGCTCCGGCTGGGTCGCGGCGTGATGGCGCAGGCGCGCGCCCAGGGAAATCGGTTCGTTCATCTCGGGCGTGTCCTCCGGCCCCTTCAGGGGCGCTTCGTCCTGTTCTTAGGGCGAAAGCCGGGCCGCCGGAACCCTGACCCTTCGCGCCGCGCCGCCGTAGTCGCCGCTATGGGTACAATTTGATATTTATTGGCCGCTGATCTTGCCAAGCCTTTCCGGGTGAGCCTAACCTAGGGTCACCTTGCAACTCGCCTCCCGCTCGCAGATCCGAGGAGGGCCATGAAGCGGACCACCATCCTGTTGCCGCTGTGCGCGCTGGCCCTGTCCGGCTGCCTGGCCAACACGGCCCCGGCCGACGTGGCGCTCGCCGATCCCCGTCACAAGACCGATATCGGCATCGGCCTCTGGCATGGCGTGCTGGCCCCGGTCACCTACCCGGTCGAGGCCCTCCGGCACGCCGTCCATCCCGGCTCGGCCGAGCGCTGGCACGTCTATGAGAACAACAACGCCGGGCTTCCCTACGGCGTCGGCTTCTACGGCGGCCTCATCGCCTGCCTGGTGTTTCTGCTGGGCAGGCTCTTCGCCTGGCTTCGCTAGATACCCGACGGCGAAACCCGCTATCCTCGCCGCGTGCCCACCGGATGGCTCGAACTCAGCCCCCCGTCCACCACGATCGCCTGGCCGTTGACATAGCTGAAGTCGTCGCTGGCCAGGAACAGGGCCGCCCCGGCGATCTCGCCGGGCTCGCCGCCGCGACGCAGGGGGTTGAGCTGGCCGATGCGGTCGTCGGCGCCCCGCTCGCGGGCGCTCCTGTAGATCGGCGCGGTCATGCCGGTCTCGATCAGGCCGGGGCAGATGGCGTTGACCCGGACATTGGTACCGTAGAGCACATTGGCGGTGGTCTGGACGAGGTTGATCACCCCGGCCTTGCTGGCGCTGTAGGGAATGCCGCCGGCGCCCGAGCGGATGCCCGCCACCGATCCAAGTCGTCACGCAATGTTCGCGGGACTCCAATGTGTCCCTTAATGGGTGCTCCTGCACACACATCGTCATCGCAAGTCTGGAAGTTGACGCCGTATTGGCCCCTGCTCGGCCTATGAACATCATCCCTGATGACCTTGACCAGCGGTTTACAAACCGGCACCAATTACTTGCGGTGCGGTGGGGAAATTAATGGACGGCTTGCGGGTCGAAATCACCGCCGTTCTGGCTCCGAAGGTGACTTTCGCGTCGCACCAGAACTCAGTTCCGATTCTGCGCGAGCTGAAGATCGAAAATCCCCGTGACGAGGCGTTGAACGACCTCATCGTGGAGATCGAGGCCGACCCGCCGATACTGGAGACTCGCCGCTGGCCGATTGATCGGATCGGCGGCAATTCGACGACCGAAGTGCGTGATCTCGACGTGAGGTTGAACGCGGGCCTCCTGCTCGATTTGCATGAGGCAATGACCGCGGCCGTGACGGTGCTCGTTCAGAAGGGCGATAGCGTACTGGCGCGGCAGTCCTATTTGCTCGAAGCCCTCGCCCAGACCGAATGGGGCGGAGCGGGAATGCCGGAGCTCCTCGCGGCATTCGTTATGCCCAATGACCCGGCTGTCGAGACCTTGTTGAAAGGCGCCGCGAAGATTCTGAACCGGGCAGGGAAATCCGACGCGCTGAATGGTTACGAGTCGGGGTCGGCAACCCGAATCTGGGAGATCGCGTCCGCGATCTGGTCGGCTGTTGCGGGGCGCGGCCTCACCTATGCTCTGCCACCTGCCAGTTTCGAAACGGAAGGACAGAAGATCCGGACGCCGTCGGCGATCCTGTCGGGCGGCTTGGCGACCTGTCTCGACACCGCGAGGCTGTTCGCGGCCGCGCTGGAACAAGCCGGCCTCAATCCCATACTCGTGTTGACCAAGGGTCATGCCTTTGTGGGCGTGTGGCTTCAGCCAGAACCGTTCAACAGCATTCTGACTTATGAGGCGATGACGCTGAGAAAGCGCGTGAAGCTTCAGGAACTGGTGGTGTTCGAGACAACGCTCGCGACACAGAAGCCCCCACCTTCGTTCAGCATCGCGGTGGCTGCCGCGGACCGCCAGATAGCGGAGGAAAAGGAGGCCGAATTCGTCCAGGCAATCGATATTCGGCGCGCCCGGATGCAGCGGTTGCGCCCGCTGGCGCTCAGGCTGGATTCGATCGGCGAGAGCCCGTCTGAAGCGCTTCACACGGAAGAGGGGTTCGAAGAGGCGCCGCTGCTTCCCAGCTTCGCCCCGCGCCAGACGGAACCGGACCTGGATGCGGGGTCTGACCGCCTGCGGCAATGGCGCCGTAAATTGTTGGACCTCACAGTGCGGAACCGTCTGCTCAATGTAACGCCGAGCAAGACGGCTCAGCGATTGATCTGTCCCGACCTGGCTAAACTGGAGGACAGACTGGCAGGTGGCGCCAAGATCAGGATTGCGGCGGTGCCGCCTTTGGACTCTGCGGGGCGTAGCGCGGATTTGCATGCCCACCGGACCGGTGAGCAGCTTCTGGAGGCCTATGCCCGAGACGCGCTTGAGCGTGATGAGGTTCTCTCCCCCCTGGCTGAGAAGGACCTGCAGGCGGCCCTGGTCGAACTCTATCGCAAGGCCCGGCTAGACCTTCAGGAGGGCGGAGCGAACACGCTGTTCCTTGCGGTTGGCTTGCTCAGTTGGAAGCGTGAACCCGAAGATGTTCGCGCTTTTCGGGCGCCGCTGATCCTTTTGCCCGTCTCCCTTGAACGCAAGACCGCACGCTCAGACGTGCGCATGATCGCTCACGAAGACAAGGCGAGGTTCAATGGGACATTGCTCGAGCTGCTGCGGCAGGATTTCGAGATTCATGAGTTAGACCCGCTCGAGCAGAATCTGCCACAGGACGATGTGGGAGTGGACGTTACTGGCGCCTTGGACTCGGTGCGCAGGGCCGTGCGCGACATGAAGGGGTTCGAGGTTATCGAGGAGGTCATGCTAGGCACCTTCTCGTTCTCCAAATACCTGATGTGGAAGGATTTGACCGACCGCGCGGAGCAACTCTCGGGGAACCGCGTCGTCAAACACCTGCTTGAGTCTCCACGCGACCCATTTCCGTACGATTCGGAAATCCCAAAACCCGGGTCGCTCGATGCTTTGATCGACCCGGGCTCGATCTTCACGCCCTTGCCTGTCGACTCCTCTCAGCTTGCGGCCGTGGTCGCGTCCCACAGGAGATGTGACTTCGTGCTCGATGGCCCGCCGGGCACGGGGAAGTCCCAAACGATCGCGAACATAATCGCGCACAATCTGGCCCTGGGTCGCAAGGTTCTGTTCGTTGCCGAAAAGATGGCCGCGCTGAACGTGGTCTACAGCCGCCTGGAGGCAAATGGCCTGGGCGCGTTTTGCCTGGAGCTTCACTCGAACAAAGCCAACAAGGCCGACGTGGTTCGTCAACTCGGCCGGGCCTGGGATACCCAGGAGGATAACCCTGCTGAAATTTGGACCAGAGACTCGGCCCGACTGAAGGCTCTACGCGATGAATTGAACGCGGTAGTCCGATTGCTTCACCAACCCCAGCCGGGGGGGTTGACGCTTCATCAGGCCATCGGTCGGGTCGTTCGTGACGGAGGGCCGCAGACTCCGGAATTCTCGTGGCCAACAGATCGAGGCCCAGACGAGTCGACACTGGTCCGCATGCGCGACGTAGCGCGCAGGCTTGACCTCAACAGAGCCAATACTGCGGAACTCGATCCGAGAAGCTTCGCCTGGATTGGCGAGGATGATTGGTCTCCAGGGTGGCAGACGACGGCCTTGGCTGCCTGTGCGGACGCTTCTGAGGCAACCCGTGAATTGGAGGGCGCTTTCGCTGCTCTCTGCGATCTGCTGAAGGTGCAGTTCGCTTCCGATCCGAGGACACTAAATTGCTTGGAGACCTTGGCAGTGGCGCTGTGCGCCGCACACGGGCTCAACCTCGAGTTCGCCTTTACGCCAAATTACGCCGCCGCCTCTTCCGCCGCGCTCTCGGGCTTGGCTCACCTGCGAGCCTATCGCGCTAGTGAAGGCACGCTTTCGACGACCTATAGGCCAGACGCTTGCCGAACGGTGCCGATCGATGCGCTTAAGACGCGGTGGCGCGATGCGGATCGCAAGGTCTGGCCCCTGTCAGTCTTCGCCAAAAGCGCCGTGCGCAAGGGCTTGGCGACAACAGGCGGCTGCAGCTCGCGGCCGGATCCAGCCAAGGATTTGCCCCTCCTAGAGGGCATGCGTACGGAACGTCTGGCGCTGGACGGGCACGAAGATCTCGCCCGACGCGTCGATGGTTGGGCATCGTTGAGCACTAATGCAGAAGCGATCGAACGGTCGCTTCAGATCGCAGCCGACCTGCTTGCCGCGACTGCCGGGCTGGCAGGATCCACGGATGAGTTGATCTCCCTGAGAGTGGCCGTGCGCGGTCTCGTGCTTGAGGGCAACGAGCTTCTCGCGGATGGGATGCCGGTCCGCGGCGCTTTGGAGCGCTTTGAGCGCGCGTGTACCGTTCAGAGCGCTGCCTTTCGCCGATTCCGTGACGCCGCGCGGACGCCTGCCGAAGTCGGCGGCGAGACTCAGCTGGCAGAAATGCGGACGGCGCTGAATGCGCTGCTCGCAACGCGCACCGCGATCAACGCGTGGTGCGGCTGGGTCCGGGTGCGCAGGGAAGCCATCGATCTCGATCTCACACCGCTCTTGCAGGCCGTGGAGGATGGAGCGCTGGGCGATTCAGGCGCAGTTCGCGCATTCGAGGTCGGCTATGCGCGCTGGCTGGCGAATACGGTGATGGACCGCGAACCCGTCTTGCGGCGGTTTCTGCCGGCCGAGCATGACGCAAAGATCGCCGACTTCCGTAAACTCGACGACGAACTCGCCTCCCTCTCTTCTCTGGCGATTCGCGCCAGGCTCTCCGGAAAAATTCCTCGCAAGGATGACAAGCGCCTGCCTCGGGGCTACGGCGCGCTGAAATATCAACTGGGCCTCAAGGCGCCCCGAAAGGCGCTCCGCGAGCTCGCGGCTGAGATGGGGGACACCCTTACGACCCTCACGCCCTGTTTGCTGATGAGTCCCCTGTCAGTGGCGCAATACCTACCTGCGGACAGCGAACTGTTCGATCTGGTGATCTTCGACGAAGCGTCCCAGATCACACCATGGGACGCCGTCGGCGCCATTGCCCGAGGCAGGCAGGTGATCGTGGCAGGCGACCCGAAACAAATGCCGCCGACCAACTTCTTTAATCGCAGTGCCGGGGGCGATGATGACGGGGGCAGCTCAGATGACGCTGACCAGGAAAGCGTGTTGGAGCAATGCCTGAGCGCGGGACTTCCTCAACATCGGCTGACCTGGCACTACAGGAGCCGCCACGAGAGCCTGATCGCGTTCTCGAACCAGCGTTACTACGATGGCGAGTTGGTCACCTTTCCCGCAGCCGTCACCCGCGAGAGCGCTGTAAGCCACGTCAAGGTCGATGGGGTCTATGCGAAGGGAAAGGGCAGAACCAACGCGAACGAGGCCAAGGCGCTCGTGGCTGAGGTGGTTCGACGTCTGACTGACCCCGCGTTCGTTGATGAGAACGGGAAGCGCCTGACGCTTGGAGTTATCACGCTGAACAGCGAACAGCAGAAGCTGGTCGAAGACCTGCTGGATACCGAGCGCCAGAGGCGGCCGGCAATCGAACCCTATTTCGATGAGTCGCTCGCGGAGCCGGTGATCGTCAAAAACCTTGAAACGATCCAGGGCGATGAGCGGGATCTGATCCTGCTAGGAGTCGGCTACGGGCCCGACACGCCGGAGGCCAAGGACATGTCGATGAACTTCGGCCCCTTGAACAAGGATGGCGGGTGGCGGCGCTGGAACGTGGCCGTGACCCGCGCCCGCCGCGAGATGATGCTGTTCACATCCTTTCCTGCCGGCATGATCGACATCAACCGCAGCGGCGCCAGGGCGGTGAAGGATCTGCGCGACTATCAGGATTTCGCTATCCGTGGACCAAGAGCATTGGCGCAGGCCGATCACGGGTCCTTGGGAGGCTACGAGTCCCCCTTCGAGCAGGCTGTAGCGCGCGGGCTACGTGACAAAGGATGGGTTGTCACACCCCAGATTGGAGCCTCACGTTTTCGGATAGACCTGGGTGTCGTCCACCCTGACCGACCCGGAGATTACCTGGCTGGGGTCGAGTGTGACGGCGCGACATATCACCGAGCCGCCACGGCTCGCGACCGTGACAAGGTTCGGGAAACGATCCTGCGCGGCCTTGGGTGGGACTTGGTGCGCGTCTGGTCCACGGACTGGTGGCATGATCGAACCGGCGCCCTGCGAAAGCTCGACTTGCGCTTGCACGATCTTCTCAAAGCCAATCGTCAAGCCGCGGTGGCGGTTGCGAATGGCCGCGACACCCACGTCGCAGAAGCGCCCGCCGGCGAACAAAACGATTCCACACCAATGCTCTCGCCGCGCTTCGCGCGCGATGGGGGCGCTCCGCCATCGGTCAGTCCTGTCGCCATCGCCGGCGCCAAATTCCGTAGGGCTGACCTTTCTCGATTTGAAGGGCTCCTGAAGCCGGATCAGTTCTATGAACCCGCCTACAATCCCACCTTGCTGGAACTCACCGCCTATATCGTGAAGGTCGAGGCCCCGTTGCGCGACGACCTCTTGGTGGAACGTGTCGCTCGCGCGCACGGCTTCGCCCGCTCCGGGCGGGCGATCCGGGAGCGGGTGCTCACGCTGAAGGGCCGACGCTTCCTCCGCTACAAGGATGCCGTGGGAGGCATGTTCGTTTGGCCCGACTCGGCGTCGCGGAAGCTGTGGTCGACGTTTCGGGTGCCCGCTACCGAGGATGACTTCCGGCCGATCGAAGATATCTGTTCGGAGGAATTGCGGGCGGGCGCAGCGGGGCTATCGGTGGAGGACGTGCCCTGGGAGCTCTCTCGGCTATTGGGGATTCGCCGTCTCAGTGCGGCCGCGCGCCAACGCATTGAGGCCGCGCTTGCAGGGTAAGCGGCCGTAACGGGCCTTTTCGCTGGATGCGGAACACCGGAGCCACAAATGCGCCGCGCCGTTCTTGAGTTTAACGAGACGGGCGTTGGCGCCTTCGCAGGCCTTTAGGACAGGCGTCCGAAAAGCGGCGACTGCACGCTCGCTGCCTACCCCTTTCTCACCCCCACCGGATGGCTGCTCGACAACCCCCCATCCACCACGATCGCCTGGCCGTTGACGTAGCTGGAATCGTCGCTGGCCAGGAACAGCGCCGCGCCGGCGATCTCGTGCGGCTCGCCGCCTCGGCGCAGGGGGTTGAGCTGGCCGATGCGGTCGTCGGTGCCCCGCTCGCGGGCGCTCCTGTAGATCGGCGCGGTCATGCCGGTCTCGATCAGGCCGGGGCAGATGGCGTTGACCCGGACATTGGTCCCGTAAAGCACATTGGCGGTGGTCTGGACGAGGTTGATCACCCCCGCCTTGCTGGCGCTGTAGGGAATGCCGCCGGCGCCCGAGCGGATGCCCGCCACCGAGGCGGTGCAGATGATCGAGCCCTTGCCCGCCGCCCGCATGATCGGGCTGGCGTGCTTGATGACCAGGAACGGGCCGATCAGGTTCACCCGCAGGATCTCGGCGAAGAAGGCCGCGTCGATGTCGGGCATCTGCGTCGCCCCGCCGCTGATCCCGGCGTTGGCGTAGATGGCGTCGAGGCTGCCATGATTGGCGACGGCGAAGTCGATCAGCGCCTTCACATCGGCCTCGTCGCCGGCGTCGCCGGTGACGGCCAGGGCCGTTCCGCCGGCCGCCGCGATCAGGGCGGCGGTCTCGTGGGCGGCGTCGGTCTTGTCGAAACAGACGACCCTCGCGCCCTCCTGGGCGAACAGCCGCGAGGTGGCCCGGCCGATGCCGCTGCCGGCCCCGGTGATGACCGTCGAACGGCCTTCCAGACGACCTGCCATCAGCCGGCCGCCGCGTCGGCGGGCTTCGGGGTCGGCGGCAGGGGCAGACGGTTCAGCGAATAGAACTTGTCCTGCATGTTCGGTAGCGCCTCGGAGAGGATGGTCCCCACTGTCCAGCCCTCGGCCTTGGTCTCGGTCTGGATCGGGCGCGGCTGGCTGTAGAGGATGATGTTCTCGCCGCTGGAGCCGAAGATCTGGCCGCTGACGTGGCGGGCGGCGTCGGCCAGCAGGGCGACGCTGAAGCGGGCGGGCTGGTCGGGGCGGATGGCCTCGGCCATCTGCTGGCGGCGCGCGGCTTGGGCCTCGTCCCGCACCGGCACCGACTGGGTCATCCGCGTCCAGGCCACCGGGGCCAGGCAGTTGCAGCGGATGTTCTTCGCCGCGCCCTCCATGGCGATGATCCGCGACAGGCCGGCGATGCCCATCTTGGCGGCGCCGTAGTTGGTCTGGCCGATGTTGCCGATGATGCCCGAGGTGGAGGTGTAGAGCACATAGGCGCCGTCCTCCTGGTCGCGGAAATGCTCGATGGTCGCCCGGCAGACGTTGAAGGTGCCGCGCAGGTGGACCTCGATCACCGCGTCCCAGTTCTCCGGGGTCATCTTGTGGAACATGGCGTCGCGCAGGATGCCGGCCGGGTTGATCACCGCGTGCAGGGCGCCGAAGCTGTCCAGCGCCTGTTCCAGCATGCCCTGGCAGGCCTTCAGGGAGGTGACGCTCTCGGTGTTGTGGACCGCCTCGCCGCCGGCGGCGCGGATCTCCTTGGCCACAGCCTCGGCCGGGCCGACCGATCCCTCGTCGCCGCCATGCAGGCCGCCGCCGAGGTCGTTGACCACCACCCGGGCCCCCTCCCGGGCGGCGATCAGGGCGCATTCGCGGCCGATGCCGTTGCCGCCGCCGGTGATCAGCACGACCTTGCCTTCAAGCACACCCATGATGATCCTGGCTCCCTGAGATGCTGTTATGTTTCCCGGAGGATTATTCGAGGCGGTCGGCCCTGCGCAAGGCCGGAAAGGCCTTGGCCCAGACCCCTGTGACGATCAGCGCACCCACCCCGCCGAACACCGCCGCGCCTACCGGCCCCAGGAACCGGGCCGCCAGACCGCTCTCGAACTCGCCCAGTTCGTTCGAGGCGCTGATGAACAGGGTCGAGACCGCCGCCACCCGCCCGCGCATGGCGTCTGGGGTCATCAACTGGACCAGGGTCTGGCGGACGAACACGCTGAGCATGTCGGCGCCGCCCAGAAAGGCCAGGGCGACCACCGACAGCCACACCAGTGTCGACAGGCCGAACACCACCGTGGCCAGGCCGAACACGGCCACGCCGGCGAACATGGTGATCCCCGCCCGGCTGCGGATCGGGTGCAGGGTCAGGAACAGCCCCACCGCCGTCGCCCCGATCGCCGGCCCGGCGCGCAGCAGACCGAAGCCCTGCGCCCCCACATGCAGCACATCCTTGGCGAAGGCCGGCAGCAGGGCCGTGGCGCCGCCCAGGATCACCGCCGCCAGGTCCAGGGAGATGGCCCCGAACACCACCTTGTGGGTCCACACATAGACCAGCCCCTCCTTGACCAGGGCCAGGCGCGAGCCGGGCTGCACCTGCGGCCGGGTCGGCCGGCGGATGGACATCAACGACAGGGCGGCGCCCACATAGAGCGCCAGGGTCGTGGCGAAGGCCGCGCCGGGCGAGATCGCCACCAGCAGGCCGCCGATGGCTGGTCCGGCGATGGACGCCGACTGCCAGGCCAGGGAGTTCCAGGCGATGGCCCGCGGCAGCAGGGCCCGCGGCACCATCATCGGACCCAGCGCCGTCATCGCCGGCGAGAAGAATGCGCGCGAGGAGCCGAACGCCAGGGCTGCGCCCAGCAGCAGGGGCACGGTGGCCGAATGGGTGAAAGCCGCCCAGCTCAGCACCGCCACCGTGGCGATCTCTCCGGCGTAGCAGAAGATCAGCACGCCGCGTCGGTCGTGCCGGTCGGCGGTTTCCCCCGCCGGCAGGGCCAGGAAGAACAGCGGCGCGAAGGTGATCAGGCCGATCAGGCTGACGTTGAACGCCGAGGCGCCCACCCCCAGGGTCTGGCGGGAGATGGCGTAGATCTGCCAGCCCATGGTCACGCTCTGGATCTGCGAGCCCAGGCTGCCCATCCAG
The DNA here is from genome assembly GCA_903923135.1 of uncultured Caulobacteraceae bacterium. Taxonomy (GTDB): domain Bacteria; phylum Pseudomonadota; class Alphaproteobacteria; order Caulobacterales; family Caulobacteraceae; genus Acaudatibacter; species Acaudatibacter lapponiensis. The sequence goes on from CAIXWN010000188.1 coordinate 43,075, forward strand.
CGCGACGCCCAGAAGCGCAGATAGTCGCCTTCGCGCAGCAGGGCTCGGGCCGAGGGCAGGGCGCTGGAGGCGTCGGACATGCCCCGCCATAGCCTGCCCGCCAAGCCTGCGGCAATGCTGCGGTTGACTTGCAGGGGCGCATGGCCGTAACCGCGCGCCTCCATGTCCGCCGCCCTCGCCATGACCGTTCCTCCCGCCCTCTTCCCGGAGCGGCTCCAGGACGCTCCTCTCGTCGAGGGGCTGATCGCCCGCGCCTTCGGCCCGGGGCGCTTCGCCAAGACCGCCGAACGCCTGCGCGAGGACGCCGGTAGGCCGGTGCGGGAGCTGTCGTTCGTGGCCTGGAGCGAGGGCGTGGCCGTCGGCTGCGTCCGCCTCTGGCCGGTCGACATCGGCGGGACGCCGGCGCTCATGCTCGGGCCGTTCGCCGTGGACGAGGCCTGGCGCAGGCAGGGCCTTGGCGCCGCGCTCATCCTTCGCGCCTGCGACGAGGCGCGCCGGCGCGGCCACGGCCTGATCGTGCTTGTCGGCGACGAGCCCTTCTTCGGCCCTCTGGGGTTCTCGTCCGCCGAGGCCCGCCGCGTCCGCCTGCCCGGCCCGGTCGACCAGCGTCGGGTGCTCGTCCGGGCGCTCAGGCCCGGCGCCGCCGACAACCTCGCCGGCCGCGTCCACGCGGCCCATCCCGCCATCCCCGCTTGAGCCGGCCCGATAGGGGGCCTACCTGTGGGGGATGAACGCGACCCAGAGCACGGGAACGGCCAGGGCTGGCCTGGACGGGGTGATCGCCGCGGCGAAGGCCCAGGCGCCGGGGCGCGGCCTGCCGCCGGTGCATCTGTGGAACCCCGCCAACTGCGGCGACATCGATATCGTCATCAAGAAGAACGGCCTGTGGTTCCATGAGGGAACGCCCATCGGCCGCGAGGCCCTGGTCCGGCTGTTCTCCACTGTCCTGCGCAAGGACCCGGATGGTTTCCACCTGGTCACGCCGGTGGAGAAGATGCGCATCCGCGTTGAGGACGCGCCCTTCATCGCCGTGCGGGTCGATCAGGTCCGCGACCGGGCCGGCTCCCCGGTGCTGCGCTTCCTCACCAACGTCGGCGACGAGGTCGAGGCCGGTCCCGAAAACCCCATCCGCGTCGATGTCGACCCCCTGACCGGCGAACCGCGCCCTTATGTTCACGTCCGCCGGGGTCTCGAGGCCCTGATCGCCCGGCCGGTGTTCTATGAACTCTCGGAGTTGGCCGCCGAGCGCCCCACGCCCGAGGGGCCGACCCTCGGCGTCGAGAGCCACGGCGCCTGGTTTCCCGTCTGCCCGCCGGGAGCCCATCTGACGTGAACGCCGACCTCTCGCCGGCCGATCTGCGCCAGTGGATCACCGACCGCCTCGACCCGCTCAGCGCCGACGCCGTGTCGCGCCACGGCGTGCGCTCGGATTTCGACCTCAACAACGATCACCCGCCCCATGATCCGGCCGCCCTCAAGCCCGCCGCCGTGCTGGTGGGTCTGGTCGAGCGCCCCGAGGGCCTGTCGGTGATCCTCACCCGCCGCTCCGACACCCTGCGCAGCCACACCGGCCAGGTGGCCTTTCCCGGCGGCCGCTGCGATCCGGGCGAGACGCCCTGGGCCGCCGCCCTGCGCGAGGCCGAGGAGGAGATCGGCCTGGATCCCTCCCACGTCGCCCTGGCGGGCCTGGGCACGCCCTATCGCACCGGCACCGGCTATCACGTCATCCCGGTGGTGGGCTTCGTCACCCCCGGCTTCACCCTCACGGCCAATCCGCACGAGGTCGCCGACATCTTCGAGCCGCCCTTCGGCTTCCTGATGGACCCGGCCAACCATGTTCAGCGCCAGGGGCGGACGCCGGCCGGCGACGAGCGGCGCTTCTACGCCATCACCTGGAACGATTTCCTCATCTGGGGCGCCACGGCGGGAATGCTGCGGGCCCTTCATGACCGCCTGCACGGGGCGCCGGGGTGACAGCCACCCTGCCCGTCCTGCCCTGGATGACCCATCCGGCCACGGTGGCGGTGATGGACGCCCTGGCGGCGGCCGGCGGCCCGGACTGCGCCCGCTTCGTCGGCGGCTGCGTGCGCAACGCCGTTCTCGGCGTGGCGGTCCGCGACATCGACATCGCCACCACCCTGACGCCGCCCGCCGTGACCGCCGCCCTCGAGGCGGCCGGCCTCAAGGCCATCCCCACCGGCGTCGAGCACGGCACCATCACCGCCGTCGCCCTCGGCCGGCCCTTCGAGATCACCACCCTGCGCCGCGACGTGGAGACCGACGGCCGCCGCGCCGTCGTCGCCTTCACCACCGACTGGGACGAGGACGCCGCCCGGCGCGATTTCCGGCTCAACGCCCTGTACGCCGACGCCGCCGGTCGCCTCTTCGACCCCACGGGGGCCGGTCTCGCGGACGCCCGCGCCGGAGCCGTCGTCTTCGTCGGCGACCCGGCGGCGCGCATCGCCGAGGACGCCCTGCGCATCGCCCGTTACTTCCGCTTCCTCGCCTGGTACGGCCGCGGCGAGCCCGACCCCGTCGCCCTGGCCGCCTGCCGGGACGGGCGTGAGCGGCTCGCGGGGCTGTCCGCCGAACGCCTGGGCCACGAGACCCTCATCCTGCTGGCCGCCGAGGACCCCCGGGCGACGGTTCGCCTGATGGCCGGGGCCGGCGTCCTCCCCTTCCTGGTTCCCGCCGTCGCCGGGCTGGCGCGCTTCGAGGCCCTCGTCGGCATCGAGACCGGCATCCTGTTCACCGAGGACGCCCTGCTCCGCCTGGCGGCCCTGCTGCCCGACGATCCGGACGCCGCCCGGGCCACGGCCCTGCATCTGAGGCTGTCCAACGCCCAGCGCGACCGGCTGGTCGCCGCCGTCGGGGCCGAGCCGCCCCTGGTCTCCTGGATGTCGCCGCGCCAGATGCGCCGGATCGTCTATCGGCTCGGCGTCCAGGTGTTCTGCGACCGGGTCATGCTGACCTGGGCGGCCTCCAACCGGCCCGCCGCCACCGTGCAGTGGCGCGCCCTGCTGCCCATGGCCCAGGGCTGGACGCGCCCGTCCCTGCCGCTCACCGGCGAGGAGGTGGTCGCCGCCGGCGTCCCCCGCGGCCCCCTGGTCGGGGCGGTGCTGCGCGAGGTCGAGGCCTGGTGGATCGACCACGACTTCATCGACGACAAGCTTTCGGTGGTCGAGCGGCTCAAGGCCGTGGCCCAGGGAATGGCCTTCTAGATCCCGATCCGTTCGCGCCGAACAGAGGCGGACGGTGAATCTGGCTCTACGGGTCCGGACCCAGGGCAAACCCGGACGGATCGCCCTCTTTCCCGCGCGGATCGTTATGGTAGGTCTGCCGGGACGGCTTCTGGAGGACTCATGGCGACACGGACCGCGCGCAGGCCCGAGGCGGCGACGCCCCGGCTCGACTTCCGCACCCTCTCGGTCGAGCCGTTCAACCCCGTTGTCGGGGCCGAGATCACCGGGGTCAATCTGTCGGCCCCCCTGTCCCCGGAGCAGATCGCCGAGATCCGCGCCGCCTTCGCCGCCTGGCACGTGCTGGTGTTTCGCGATCAGGCGCTCGGCGACGAGGATCACAAGCGCTTCGCGCGGCTGTTCGGGGCCCTGCACGTCCATCCCTATCACGCCAAGGCCGCGGCGCCTGACCATGCGGCCGCCGCCGGCGCGGCCGTCGATCCGGAGATCCTGGTGGTCAAGGCCGACCAGGCCTCACGCTTCGTCGCCGGCGAGGAGTGGCATTCCGACGTCACCTGCGATGACGAGCCGCCCATGGGATCGATGCTCCACATCACCCGCACCCCCGAGATCGGCGGCGGCGACACCCTGTTCGCCTCCACCGTGCGCGCCTACGAGGCCCTGTCACCGGCGATGCAGGCGTTCCTTGGCGGTCTCAGCGCCACCCACGACGGCGCCAAGCCCTACACCGGCGCCTATGGCGCCGCGCCGCCGCCCGGCGGCTGGCCGAAAACCGCCCACCCGGTGGTGATCACCGTGCCGTGGAGCGGCCGCAAGGCGCTCTATGTCAATCGCGGCTTCACCACCCGCATCAACGAACTCGAGCGCAAGGAGAGCGACGCCCTCCTGGACTTCCTCTGGCGCCATATCGAGAGCCATGTGGAGTTCCAGTGCCGCGTGCGCTGGACCCCCAACACCCTGGTGTTCTGGGACAACTGGAGCGTGCAGCACCACGCCGTGTGGGACTACTATCCCTACCCGCGCTACGGCCGGCGCGTCTCGATCATCGACGGCCGCCCCGCCGCCTGAGCGGACCGCCCGCGCCTGTCCTCAGGCGGTCACCACCACCCCGTCGGCGATTCGCACCGGCCAGGGCCACAGGGGCCTGCCGGCGCACGGACCGCCCACGCACAGGCCGTCGTCCGGCCGGAACAGGGCCCCGTGGGAGGCGCACAGGATCAGGTCGCCCTCGCGGGTCAGGTAGCGGTCGGGAACCACCGCCAGCGGCATGCCGGCGTGCGGGCAGCGGTCTATCCAGCCCTTCACCGCCTCGCCCCTGCGGGTGACGAAGCCCATGAACAGGGCTTCGCCTTCCCGGAAGATGAAGCCCCTGGCGCCCGGGTCGCGCAGCGCGTCCAGGCGGCAGAGCACCGTTCCGGGGGCCGGCTGGGCGGGGTTGCTCATCGCGCCTGGTCCGGCTTCAGCTCTCGGCGCGCAGCGGTCGGGCCAGCAGGCCGGCGATCGCCGGGTCCACCGCAACCTCGCCGGCCAGAATGGCGCTCACCGCATCGCAGATCGGCGTCTCCACCCCCAGCCGGGCCGCCAGGGCGCGCACCGCCGGCGCCGAGGCGACGCCCTCGGCGACCGAGGACTTGCCGGCCAGGGCCTGCTCCAGGCTCTCGCCCTGGCCGAGGGCCAGGCCGACGCTCATGTTGCGCGACTGGTGGCTCGAACAGGTCAGCACCAGATCGCCCAGGCCGCACAGACCGGCCACCGTCTCGGCCTGGCCGCCCAGGGCCACGGCGAAGCGGGTCAGCTCGGCGAAGCCCCGGGTGATCAGGGCGGCGTGGGCGCTTCGGCCCAGGCCGCGGCCCTCGACGACGCCGCAGGCGATGGCCAGGACGTTCTTCACCGCCCCGCCGGCCTCGGCGCCGATCATGTCGCCGGACACATAGGGACGGAACGTCGGACTGGCGATACGCCGGGCCAGCGTCTCGGCCAGCCGGACGTCGGCCGCCGCCAGGGTCACGGCGGTGGGCAGGCCGCGCGCGACCTCGCCGGCGAAGCTCGGCCCCGACAGCACGGCCGGCCGCGCGCCGGGCAGGGTTTCGGCCAGCACCTGGGTCATCAGCTTCAGCGATGACGCCTCCACGCCCTTGGCGCAGACAATCACCGGAACCCCGTCCGCCGCATGGGGCGCGAACAGCGTCAGGGTCGAGCGCAGATGCTGGGCCGGCGTCACCGCCAGGATCAGGTCGGCGCCGGCCAGGGCGGCCGGGTCGGTGCTGGCGACGATGGCCGGGTCGAGCGGAACTCCGGGCAGGAAGTGCGGGTTGCCCTGGCCAGCGTTGATCGCCTCGGCCACCTCGGCTTCGCGCGCCCACAGGGTGGCCTGCAGGCCGGCGCGGGCGCAGACCTGCGCCAGGGCCGTCCCCCAGGCCCCGCCGCCGATCACGCCCACCGTCCTCACGCCTTCGCCCCCTTGCGGCCGGCGATGTGCGTCGGGTTCAGGCGGGCCGCCGCCTCGTCCAGTGGCCAGCGCGGGCGGGCAACCACGTCCAGCGGGTCGGTCAGCCCCAGGGCCAGCCGCTCGGCCCCCGCCAGGGCGATCATCGCGGCGTTGTCGGTGCAATAGGCCAGCGGCGGGGCGGAGAAGCTGAAGCCCCGGCGGGTGGCCAGGGTCTCCAGCGCCTTTCGGACCGCGCCGTTGGCGGCCACGCCGCCGGCCACCACGAAGCGGCGCTGCCCCCCGCCGTGGGCCGAGTCATAGACGCTCATCGCCCGTTCCGTGCGATCGGTGAGCTGGCGGGCGATGGCGGCCTGCACGGCGGCGGCCAGGTCGCGGCGGTCGGTGTCGCCGGTCATCGTCGCCGCCAGCCGCGCGGCCGCGGTCTTCAGGCCGGAAAACGAGAAGTCGCAGCCCGCCCGCCCCAGCAGGGCCCGGGGCAGGGGGTAGCGGCTTTCGTCGCCGCCCGCCGCCAGACGCTCGAGGGCCGGGCCGGCGGGATAGGGCAGGCCCAGGGCCCCGCCGATCTTGTCGAAGGCCTCGCCGGCGGCGTCGTCGATGGTCGAGCCCAGGCGCGTGCAGGCGCCGACGCCGGCCACCTCCAGCAGCTGGCAGTGGCCGCCGGACACCAGCAGCAGCAGGAAGGGATAGGGGATGTCGGCGGTCAGCCGGGCCGACAGGGCGTGCCCTTCCAGATGATTCACCGCGATCAGCGGCTTGCCCAGGGCCAGGGCCATCGCCTTGCCGAACGACAGGCCCACCATCACCCCGCCCACCAGGCCGGGGCCGGCGGTGGCGGCCACGCCGTCCAGCGCCGCCGGAGTCACCCCGGCGTCGGCCAGGGCCCGGCCGACGATGGCGTCGATGCTTTCCACGTGGGCCCGTGCGGCGATCTCCGGCACCACGCCGCCGTAGGGCGCGTGTTCCGCGGTCTGGCTGAGCACCACCGACGACAGCACCGCCACCGGCGCCCCGGGAGTCAGGCGGACCACCGACGCGGCGGTCTCGTCGCAGCTGGTCTCGATTCCCAGCACGGTCAGCGGCGGAAACTGTGGTGATCTGGTGGTCAAGGTGCGGCCAGAAAGCCTTGAAGATTGCCGGGTCGGGCGCTCTGGGGTAGCTGGACAGACATGATCACGCAACAGCTACGCATCGGCACCCGGGCCTCCAAGCTGGCCCTCACCCAGTCCGGCCATATCCGCGACCGCATCGCCCGGGCGGTGCCCAAGGGCGCGGTGAGCCTGGCCCATATCACCACCTCCGGCGACCGCATCCAGGACCGGCTGCTCACCGAGATCGGCGGCAAGGGCCTGTTCACCCAGGAGATCGAGCAGGCCCTGCTGTCGGGCCGCATCGACTGCGCCGTGCACTCGCTCAAGGACATGCCGGCCGAATGTCCGCCGGGCCTGGTGATCGCCGCCATCCCCGAGCGCGAGGACCCCCGCGACGCCATCCTCAGCGCCACCTACGACTCCATCGACGCCATGCCCATGGGGGCGAGGCTCGGCACCGCCAGCCTGCGCCGCCAGACCCAGGCCCGCCACCGCCGGCCCGACCTGATCATCGTGCCCCTGCGCGGCAACGTCGACACCCGCATCGCCAAGCTCGAACAGGGCGAGGCCGACGCCATCCTGCTGGCCGTTTCCGGACTCAACCGCCTGGGCCTCGGTCATCTGCCGCGCGGCTTCCTTGACCCGGTCGAATGCCCCCCCGCCCCCGGCCAGGGCGCCCTGGCCATCCAGACGCGCGAGGCCGACGCCGACGCGCCGTGGCTGGAGTCGCTCAAGCACCTGCCCACCACCCTGGCGGTGGCCGCCGAACGCGGGGCCCTGACGGCCCTGGAGGGCTCCTGCCGCACCGCGATCGGCGCCTACGCCCGCGTCGACGGCGTTCGCCTCACCCTGATCGTCGAGGCGCTCACGCCGGACGGCGCCCGCCGCTTCCGCCGCGAGGCCGAAGCCGATGTCGGCGGCCTTGATGGCGAGATCGTCGCCCGCGACCTGGGCCTGGCCCTGGGCGAGGCGGTCCGGGCTGAAGGCGGCGAGGCCCTCCTGGGGTGAGCGACGCCGGCGCGCCGGAGTCCGCAACGGCCGGACGCAGGGTGTGGGTCACGCGCGCCAGTCCTGGCGCGGAGGCCACCGCTGCGCGTCTGACGGACCGGGGCTTCGTCGCCCTCGTCGCCCCTCTGCTGGAAGTCCGCCCGGTGGACGGCGGTCCGGTCGACCTTGCCGACGTCGGAGCCCTGGCCTTCACCAGCGCCAATGGCGTCGCCGCCCTCGCCGCCCGCTCTGATCGCCGCGACCTGCCCGTCTACGCCGTGGGCGCCGCGACCGCCCGCGCCGCCTGGGCGGCCGGATTTTCCAATGTCGTCTCCGCTGGCGGCGATGTGGCGGCCCTGGCCCAGGCCATCCACTCCGCCGGCGCGCCGGACGGATGCGTGTTTCACGCCGCCCCGGCCGAGCCCGCCGGCGATCTGGTGGGCGCTCTCGCCGCCGTGGGAATCCCGGCCCGTGCGGTCACGATCTATGAAACCGCGCCCGTGGCGCTGGGCCCGGAAACCGTGGCCCGCGTCGCCAGCGCCGACGCTGTTCTGCTCCACTCGCCCAAGGCCGCGCGCCTGCTGGCCCGGCATCTGGCGGAGCACCCGGCCGGCGGCCTGCGGGCGCTCTGCCTCTCGGACGCCGTCGCCGCCCCGCTGGGGGGCGCCGGTCTGGCGACGATCCGGGCCGCGGCCACGCCCAGCGAGACGGCGCTGCTCGATCTTCTCGAGTCCTGGCCCCAGACGGCCTGAGCCTGGTGACGCCAATTCGCCCCGATCCGGTCGACCCCGACCGCCCCCGGCTGCTCAGCAAAGCCTTCTGGATGATGATGGCGTTCGCCTTTGCCTGCGTGGCGGCCGCGGTGGTCGTCGCCGTCTTCGGGCCCAGGCTGTTCGGCCCGCCGCCATCAGCGCGCGCGGGCCCAACCCTGCCGGCCGTGATCATCCGACCGTCAGCGGCAAGTCTCTAGGGAGTCTGGAGGAAAGCGTGCCGCTTGCGTGACTCGAACACGCGACCCCCGCATTACGAATGCGATGCTCTACCGGCTGAGCTAAAGCGGCTACGCGCGGCGTTCATAGCCGGCAGGCGCGGCTTTTCCTACCCCTCTTTTGGCCGGCCCGGCTCTGGCGCGTTCGGGCGGTTTGGCGCCGCGGCCGGGATGGTGTTGAGTGACCCAAGCGATTGTTGACCCGATCGGCGCAGGGTCGTGGTCGGCGGTCAAGGTGTGCGAGGCAAGGGGAAACCACCGTGGGGACAGGCTCGAGGGTCGTTGGCGTGGCTCTGTCGGCCGTCCTGACGCTGCCGTCGGCGGTCTCCGGCCAGGCCCCGATCGCATTGCCCGACAGGCCGCCGCCGCCGTCGCTGTTTCGCGCGCCTCCGGCCTTGGTTGACGGGGCCGACGCTCCGCCTCCCGAGCCCGAAGCCTACCTCTACCCAGTGGACCCCGCCCCCGAGCCGGCCCCCACGGCCCGGCGCCGGCCACGGGCGGCGCCGGCCACACCTGCCCCTGCGCCGCCGCCCGCTTCCGGCCCGCGGACTGCGGCTCCGGCGATCC
>CAIXWN010000189.1 GCA_903923135.1 uncultured Caulobacteraceae bacterium
AGGTCCAGGTCTCCGCGCCCGCCTCGCCATTGGAAAGGCGCATCGCCGCGCCGTGGAAGGCGAACCGGATGACCAGGGTCAGCGCGTTGAAGGCCTCCAGGACCACCGCGATCTTGATTGCGTTGCTGAACCACCGCGATGCTCGAGCCGCGGCTTGGCGGGTGAACAGGGCGGTCAGCAAAAGCGCAAGTGCGATGAGCGCGAAGAATGGGATCGGCGCCCGCAAGGCCCCGTCCAGAGGGCCCCACCAGGGGCTCGCGACCCCGCATATCAGAAGCACCGATCCGCACAGGGCGCTCCACCGAGCGACCAGGGCGACCGCCTTCGCCACGTTTGATGAGTCTCCCAGCACCGCTTTCTGAACCGTGTTCAGGGACACCAGCCAGGCCGTGCCCATCAGGGCGACGCCATAGGCGACGACTTCACCATAACCGAAGGCGCCCTCGGCAAGCGCCGGTCCGTGAAATAGCCTCCGAATCTCCATGGCCGCCCAGACCATCAGATAGAGCAGGGCGGTCAGGGCCGTTCCCGGCGCGGCCCACTTCAGCGATGTCGTCTGCCGTCGCGCGGCGGCGGCCAGTATCAGGGCGGGGGCCAGAAAGGCCACGGCCAGAATGTCGACGACGGGGGGACCGGGAATCTGGCCACCCCCGTCAAGTCCCCACCAGGGATTTAGGAGCAACATCTGCAACAGCAGGCCGTGCAGGGCGCCGGCCGCCAGAAGCACCGGACCCCGCGCCCGGGAAAGGACGCTCTGGCCGCCGCGCATGGACAGCATGAGGCCGGCGGCGAAAAATAGGACCGTCCTGAAAGAGGTCTCGGCAAAGTCACTGAGGTTGGCGGGCTGCGCGGCATGGCCCGCCGCCAGGCCGTGCAGAACCAGGAACAGGGTGAGCAGGCCCGAGAGCGCGGCGCTCGTCGAGGCGGTTTCGCGGCTCCTGGTTGCGTCCGGCCGACCGCACAGCACGCACCAGCAGGCCGTTTGCGCCAGCACGCCCGCGCCGCCGGCCAGCGCGACATCGCTCCAGGAGATGCCTCCGGTGAATACGGCGACGGCTATCCGCGGGCCTAATATCGACATGAGACCGATCAGGCAGGCCAGGGCGGCCGCCTCGGTTAGACCGCGCCACGGCAGGCGCCGCGCGACCAGCGCCAGGCCGAGCGCCAGAAGGCCATAGGCCGCCGGCTCCGGTCGCCCCGGCAGGCTGGCATGGATCGCCACGCCCAGCGTTTCGGCCCCCGCCAGGACCCAGGCGGCCACGGCGGGATCGCTCGCCGCGTGACCTGATCGGCGGACGATCAGCCATGCGCCGATGGCGAACAGGCCGGCGGCGGTGACAAACAGCAATCCCGGCGATGAGGGGAGGGCGGTTGCCAAGGGGGGCCCCAGCAGGGTGAGGGCCAGAGCACCGCCCGCCGCGCCGATCACACCGGCCGACGATCGGCTGCCATCCGCGAGTCTCAGGGCCAATGACGATCCGGTCAGGGCCGCGATCGGGGCCAGAAGCCAGAGCGCCAGGTGCGGCAAGTGCGTGAGTCCAGCGTAGTCCGACGACGTGACGGCGATAACCGCCAGGCCAATCGCGGGGGCCAGGACGACACGATCCGATGTCAGCCTCATCTGGGAGGCGGCGGCGCACAGCACGCTGAGTACGAAACCGACCAGGGCGAGGTCGGGCGCCGACAGACCGGCCATGGCCGGGACCGATAGCACCCAGAATGCCGTGGAACCGATGCATGCGATCAAGGGAAGCCGGAAGATCATCCGGTCCGCGGCGCCCGGCTCGGACGCGCTGGCGAGGCGGACGTTCCGGTATTTGACCGCCAGCAAGGTCACGGCCAGTCCGCCGATAAGAAGGGTCTCGGCGCCATGGACGTCTCCCGAGAGTTGCCGGTTCAGGAGCCATAGGCCGACGCCCGCCAGGGTCAGCAGTCCGGCCCGGCTCCAGCCGCGCAGCGACGTCGCCGCCAGACCGGTCGCTGTGATGAGCGCCAGATAGCCGTCCAGGGAAGGGCTGCTCCAGATCGCCGGATCGCAAACGACCGGCGTGGCGAAGGCGCCTCCTAGCGCGAGGATGGCCAGAGATCGGAAGAGCGTCGTGTAGGGAAAGAGTGTGTCAGTAC
>CAIXWN010000190.1 GCA_903923135.1 uncultured Caulobacteraceae bacterium
TCCGCATTCTTTGGAATCGGAAACCCCGTGACGTTTTCCAGTCGAAGCGCGGCATCCCACCAGCGGCCAAGGTTGTGACTGGGACAGGTTCTACGGAAATTCACCGAACCGTCACCGAACCCTCGCCGAACCGTGCAAATCGCCCATATAATATTCCGCGATATGGCCCAGCTCCCGCTCACCCTCTTGGAAACCCCCGTTTTGCGGCGTCGGGGGCGGCCGCCTGGATCGCGGAACCGCTCGAGCCTCGACCTGGCGCGGTACGTCGAGGCGCAGTTCGGCGGCATGACGCCGGGCCAGCAGTCGGCGGCGATCTGCCTGGTGACGCCCAAGGATCTGCGCCAGGCCAAGGCGCGGGCCCAGCAGCTGGGGATCGTCGACCACGGCCTGGGCGACATGCACCTGGCCATGGTGGTCAAGGCCACGGTTATCGCCAGGGCGATCGGCTGCGAGACCAAGGAGGCCTGGCTGCTGCTGCAGAAGGAGCGGGAGGGCCTGATGCCCTACGTGCACGCCAAGCAGGCCCCGGTGGAGCGCAAGACCGGCGCCGCGCCGGCCACGGTGTTCATGGTTCCAGAGGGCGATGGACCTGGTGCGCCGCTGCTCGACCTGGGCGACGATGACGCCATTGATTTTGTTGAGCACTCGCCGGGCGATGCGGGGCAAGTCTCACCGCCGAAGTCTCACGACACGCCATAGCGCCTTGAAAGGATGAGGCAAAACCTCCTGCCGCCCGCTGATCGACAATCAGCGGCCCGCGGCCTTGGCCCTCCCCACTGAGGGAGCGGCGCGGCCCAGCTGGCCGACCCTGGCCGGCCCCGGCCCCCCCCTTTCGGCGCGACCTCCCCACGGTTTGGCCCTTCCTCCGTCGGGCAACCCCTGATCCGGGCCTCATCCGACCCGGCCGTCGGTGCGTCAACCTCTCAGCGTCGGGAACGGGTAGGGGTTCGGGAGAGGCTGTGCAGGCTGAAGGGCAGATCGACCTCAGGGACTGGCGGAACTTCGCCGGACCCGTGGCGCGGGCCTATGAGGTCTCCAGGGCGCCCGTCGCGATCATCGTCGGGCCAACAGGTGGGGGGAAGACGACGGCCTCGAGCCGTCGGTGCCTCCGCGTCGCAAGATGGCAGCACGCTAGTCCTCGAGACGGCGTGCGTCGAGCCCGAATTGTGTGCCTTTGCCCCACCTATCGCAGGGCGTGGGACACGGTTATCCCCAGTTTTTTCAAGAATTACCCGCGCACCACCGACAACTTCAGGGGCTCGAGGGGCGATCCGGCCGACTACAACTATCGCACCCTGATGATGATCGAGGGCCGCCCGCAGCCGGCCGAGATCGAAGTGCTGTTCCGCGCGGTGACCGCCGACCTGGACATCGAGGATTTCTTTCGCGGCCTGGAGGTGACGGCGTTCTGGCTGCCCGAGGCCGACACCAACGCCGACCTGAGCACCATCCTGTCGCTGGCCAGCAACCGGGTGGGCCGGTTCCCCGAGCCGGACGACCGGCCCGCCGACGCGCCGGACGCCTACAAGGGCGTGTTCTGCGACGCCAACGCCCCGGTGATCGGCTCGCCCTTTCACGACAGGTTCTACCTGCGCCGGATGCCCGACAAGAAGCGCGCGCCCGAGACCGACGCCCTGTTCATCCAGCCCAGCGGCTTCAGCGCCAACGCCGAGAACATCCAGAACCTGAGGAAGATCAGCAAGAACTTCTATGCTGAACAGGCGGCGCAACTGGACGTGTACGACGTCGACCGGCTGCTGAAGAACAAGCCGGGACCGGGCCGCCACGGCCAGGCGGTGCACGTCAACTTCGATTTCGACACCCATGTGGCGCGCCAGACCATGCCGGTGGACCCGCTGAGCCTGGTGGTGATCAGCATCGACGCCGGATCCAACACCCTGCACCCGGCGGCGGTGTTCTGGCAGAAGGTCTACAGCGGCCAGTGGCGGGCCCTGGCCGAGATCCACGTGGCCGAGGGCCAGATGAACAACGACGCCTTCGCCGAGGAGATCCGGCGCGTCTACAACTTCCGCTTCGCGCCCCACCTGCACAACGACGTGGGCGCCCTGCTGGCCCTGGACCCGGCCGCCGCCAGCCCCAACGCCATGAGCGAGGCCAGCGCCTCGACCGCCCAGGTGCTGCAGAACCTGACCGGCATCGAGGCGATGATCGCCCCCAGCAACAAGACCAGCCACCGGCGCACGGCGCTGGACCGGCTGTTCCTGGGCCGGGTGTCGGGCAGCGAACCGGCGATCCTGATCGACCCGGTCCATTGCCCCGGCCTGATCCAGGGGCTGAGCGGCGGCTTCCACTATCGCAAGACGCCCGCCGGCGTGGCCCTGACGCCGGCCAAGAACA
>CAIXWN010000191.1 GCA_903923135.1 uncultured Caulobacteraceae bacterium
CGCCGGTGACGACGGCGCCGCCCGCGCTGCTCGCCGACAGCAGGCCGGCCAGGTCGCTGACCGTCACGGTCATCGTCTGATTGGCCTGGATGGCGAAAGCGTCCACCAGACTCAGGCCACTGATCGCCTTGGCGGTTCCCGCTGTCGCCGTCTGCGCGCCGGGCACGATGAAGCTGGGAACCACGTCGCTGGTGACCGTCACATAGGTTCCGCCGTTCCCGTCGTCGGTCAGCTGGAACACCTTCTTGGCATAGGTCCCGGCCACGCTGAGCGAGCCGACCGTCGCGGCCCCGTTGTAGAGGGTGAGCGTCCCGCCGGCGAACTGGTCGCTGGTCACCGTCAGCCCCACCAGATCGATGGCCGCGCCCGCGGCCAGGGCCGCGAACCTGCCCGACATGGTCGCCAGCGAATCCAGGCGCAGGATGCCGAAGCCCGCCAGGAAGCTGATCGTCTGGCCCGGTCCCACCGGTCCGGCCAGTTCGAGCGTCGCGCCGTTGGCCACCTTCAGGAGGCCGGCCGTCCCGGTCACCGCGCCGGTCAGCTTCAACACCCCGCCCGATGCGGTGACCGTGCCGGCATTGACCAGGGGCGCCGCCAGCTGACCCCGGCCGGACAGGAAGGTCTTGGCCGCCAGATAGACCTCGGTGCTCACACTGCCCGTGGACTCCAGCTTCACGGCGCCCTTGGCCACGTTCAGCGCCCCGGTGGTGGTCAGGGTCCCGGCGATGTCCAGGGTCGCGGTCGAACTGTTCAGGGTGACCAGTTCGGCGTTGATGCTCTCGCCCGCGCCGATGGTGACCGTATAGGTTCCCGCCGCGGCGATGGTCGGGCCGGCGTGCGGGTCGTTTGGGGAAACCCCGCCGCTCCAGGCCGCCGCCGTGGCCCAGTCTCCGCTGACGCCGGTCTTCCAGGCCGCCGCCGTGGCCGGAACGGTGTTGATAAGCACCCCGCCGGCGCCGTCGGGATGGGTGTAGAAGGTCGCGACGGTCGCCCCCGGGGCGGTGAATTTCACGCTCTGGCCGCCGCTCGCCAGGGTCAGAACGCCGCCGGACAGGGTCGCCGCGGCGCCCACCGCCCAGGCCACCCCCTTCACGTCGATCGAATCGCCCGCGCCGAGATGGACGAGCGAGGTCCCGAAGGTCGCGCCCGACGCCGGCGTGACCGCCGCCTCCAGGATCAGGTTCGACTTCCCGCCGGCCGGCGGCGCGAAGGTGATCGCGCCGGTCCCGGTCTCGCCGGCCGCGGTGAGGTCCAGCGTCCCGCCCGCCAGGGTCATCCCGCCGGCGAAGGTGTTGGCGCCCGTCAGGGTGAGGGTCCCGCCGCCCTGCAGGGTCACACCGCCCGTTCCGGTGATCGCATTGGCCAGGCTCAGGGCGCCGGCGGTGGTGTCGAGCACGAGGCTCGCGGTCTGGCCGGTCGAGGGCGTCAGGGCGATGCCGCCCGAGCCCGCCGCGCCCTGCGCGGTCAGGTCCAGGGTCCCCTGCAGCACCGTCACGCCCCCGGTGAAGGTGTTCGCGGCGCCCAGGGCCAGGACGCCCGGGCCATTGACGATCAGCGATCCGGCCCCGGTCTGGCCGCTGGCGTCTTGCGAGCCGGTCATGTCGGCGATCGCGCCGGCGATGGTCAGGGTCTGGCCGGAGCCGGGCGCAAGGGTGAGGGCCTGGTCGCCCTGCAGGAAAATCCCGTCGCCATATTGGCCGCCGGCGCCTGGATTGTAGGTCGGACCCGGCGTGAAGACGCCATGAGCCAGGGCGCCGCCGCCGGCGATCGTCAGGCTGGCGCCGCTCTGGACGAAGACGTCGGCGCCCGCGGCCAGGCCGTTGCCGCCAAGGATGGTCGGGCTGCCGCCTTGGTAAATGGTGCTTCCGACGGCCCCCGCCTTGCCGCCGCCGAAGCCCGGCGTTCCAAGACCGGCCCCGCCCGACAGGAAGAGGTCTCCAAAACCGCCGCCGCCGCCG
>CAIXWN010000192.1 GCA_903923135.1 uncultured Caulobacteraceae bacterium
GACCAGATGTTTCCATCTGGTCGGATATAATTTGCTCTAGACGCCGGTCGGTAGCGTTGGGGCGGCCTGTCCGTTTCGCCTGTCCAGCCATGTTTGGGCCAGGGCGAGGAACCCGGAGACCGGAACCGTCTCCGCCCGCGCATCCGGATCGATTCCCGCCGCCCGGCAGAGGGTCTCGCCGCCGAGGCCCTTGAGGGCGGACCGCAGCATCTTGCGCCTCTGGCCGAAGGCGGACTGGGCGACCGTCTGCACGGCGGCGAGCAACGGCGCTGAGGGGGGCGCTTCCAGCGGCGTCAGGGTCACAACTGCGGAGGCGACCTTCGGCGGCGGTGTGAACGCCCGAGCGGGAAGGTCCATGACGATGCGGGCCTGGCAGAGCGCCTGACACAGAACGGCAAGACGACCGTATTCCTTGTCACCCGCCGGGGCGACAATGCGCAGCGCCACTTCCTTCTGGAACATCAGGGTCAGGGATGAGGGATGAAAGGATCCGGTGAGCCACTTCACCAGCAGGGGCGTTCCGACATTGTAGGGCAGGTTGGCCACGATTCGAACGGGCCGGCCGGCGCCGCCGGCCGCGAACAGTCCGGCTTCATCGACCTTCAGCGCATCGCCCTCGATCACCGTGAGGCGGCCGTCAACCGCCGCCGCCAGGTCGTCGAGGAGCGGGATGAAGCGGGGATCTTTCTCCACCACCGTGACCCGGGCGCCCGTTTCGAGCAGCGCCCGGGTGAGGCCGCCGGGGCCCGGTCCGATTTCGAGAACGTCGTCGTCGACGGATACGCCGGCGAGTCTGGCGATTTTCCGGCAGATGTTCAGATCGAGCAGGAAATGCTGCCCGAAGCGCTTGTCGGCGGCGATGCCGGCCGCGGCGAGGGTGTCGCGCAGGGGTGGCAGGGCCTCAAGCGGAACGGTCGAAGCCTCCGGCCTCGCCGTTTCAGTCACCGCGATTCGATGGTCGCGGAGTTTCTGAGGTCCCGCAACTGGCGCTTGGCGATCATCGCCAGTTCCTGCCCATAGAGGCGGTCCTCGATCTGGTCCCGCGTCATCTGATTGGCGCCGCCCTTGCGTTTCTCGCAAACCGCGATCAGGTGCAGGCCCGCGTCGGTGCGCACCGGGTCTGACACCTGTCCCGGCTGGAGCGTGTCGACCACGGTACGGAAAGCCGGGGCAAGATCCTTGGTGTCGGCCTCGCCCAGGTCGCCGGAGACGGCCCCTGGTGTCTTGGCCGCGGTGGATTCGAGGTTGTCGCAACCCTGAAGTTTCGGGCGCATCGCGGTAAGCTTGGCCTGGGCCGCCTCAACATCCTCTGTTGACGCCGTCTTGGCGAGGGCGATGGCCACCTGTTTGAGTTTCACGACGGTGGAGGAATCGCCGGCCCGGCGGTCCTTCAGATAGACGATATAGACGCCGTCCTTGACCGGTATGGGCGGCGAAAGCTGTCCGGGACGAAGGTTTTCCAGGACCCGATCGACCTCGGGGGCCATCTCGCCGGTGGAAATCCAGCCCACGTCGCCGCCGTTGGCCGCTGACGGCGAGTTCGAGAATTGACGGGCGACGGCGGGAAAGGGAGCGCCTTTCTGCAGCTGGCTGATCAGCTGCTCGGCGCCCTGCTGGGCCGCCAGCATGCCGCCGGCGCGAGACGCGTCGATGAACACCTCGCCAATCTGATACTGCGGCTTGCCAGCCTCGGCCTCGAGCCGCTTCTGGTAGGCCTTGATCTGGTCGTCGCCGATGACAAGGCGTTGGCCGTAGCGGCCGCGGATCCACCCTCTCCAGCTGATTTCAGCCCTGAGCTGGTCCCGGAAGGTCTGGGCGCCGACGCCCTGGCCGGCGAGCTGCGCGAGCAGCTGGGTGGAGCTGGTGTTGTTGCTGCGTGCGATCGAGGCGATCTCGTCATCGACTTCCTGTTCAGAGGCGATCAGGTCGAACTTCTGGGTTTTGCCCTGGTTGCGCAGTTCCTGCATTTCGAGGCGCTCGTCGACCAGAGACCGAATCGCCTCCCGCTGGATGTCGGGCAGGTTCTGTTCGTTCGGCTGGATCCCCGCCGTGACGATCAGCAGGCGCATCCGCTGTACGATGTCATAGGTCGACACCAGATCGTCGTTGACCGTGACGACCACCGACTCGGACAGGGGCGGTGGTGGCGGCGCAGGGGGCGCGATGGGGGCGGCCGCGGCGGCCGGCGCCGCGGGCGAGGAGTCCTGGGCCCTGGCGGCCTGGAGGGCCGGCTGGAATATCAGAAGGGCCGTGGCCGCCGTAAGTGTGAGAAACCCGCGCATCTTACTCCTGGAGACTTTCAAGCTGGTTCACCGCCTCCGACGACGGGGTCTGGAGCCATTGGCGTCGGCTCTACCGTGTATTGCCCAATGTGGCGAGCGTTAGGCGCAAAACCACCGAGGTCGATGGGCCGAGCGTCCCGTTGAACGTTTCATCATGCCTGTAGAGCACTTCAACCCGGATGCAGTCGTCACGATAAACGACGCCGAGGTCACGACGGCGCCAGTCGCCGCCGTCGAAGATCAGATAGCTGGTCAGCCCCCAGTGTCGGGTGGCGTAAAATTCACCATGGATGTCCAGGCTGCTGACCCGTCCGCCGGTGGGCGCCGCCGCTTCCTGCAGGTAGCTGACATAGCCCGAGGCGCGTGCGCTCGTGAACGCGGCCCCCGCCTCCAGGCGATTCACCGCGAAGGTGTTGGCGTCCAGCCTCAGGCGGCTGAACAACCGCACGCCTTTCACGGGTGTGGCGTCGGCGGCGAAAATCCAGTCGGACAGGGCCGACTGCAGTCCTGTGCTGTCGGGGATGGCCGGGTCGTTTCTGGCCGCGAACCTGCGTCCGATGAGCACGCTGGCTGACCGGCCGTCTTGCAGCATCGCCGTCGCCCGGCCGGCTAGCGTGACGCTCTGGCCGCCTTCATAGACGTCGAAGCCCGGCGAGCGATTGGTCTGAAATAGGTTGGTGTCGTCGAATTCGAACACCGTACTGTCCTCGTTCGGGATCCGGGAATCCTGTTTGGCGTTGGGCGAAACCGCGACCTGGCCGATGGGCTCGAGAACATAGCTGACGCCGGCGAACTGCCGGATCAGGGGGTAGCTGACATTAGCGCCGATGGTCCCGAATGCCCGGGTGAGTGTGGCGTTCGACGATCCGTTCTGGCTGTTGGCCACATTGAACACGTCCGCCCGGGCGTTGAGGAACGGTTGAAGACGCAGCCCGTTTGAAAGGGTCACGTTCCGTTGCCAGTCCGCCTGGACCGTGGCCCGGCGGCTGTCCACGCCAGGCACAACAGCGGCTCCGGTCGCATCCGTCGTCGACATGGACTGGTCACGGGTGAGCGCCACGGCGCTGGCCTGCGCCCGCAGACGCCCCCCGAAGACGGGATTGGCGGCCTCCCAGCGCGCTTCGATCAGCGGCGCGATGGTCGGAATGGTGCTCTGATCGTCTGTGGCGCGCAGCCCCTGCACATTGATCGCGGCGATGGACAGGTACGAAAGGGTGTTCTGCTCGACAAGATAGATCTGGGAAATCAGGCGGCGGTTGTCCACCGCATAGAGACCGTGATCCTGAAAGGCGTCGCTGACCGAGTATTTGTCGAAAATCAGCTTGTCAGAGGCTCTCTCGGCGGTGAACCCCCACGACCAGTGTCTATCGAGGTCAAACGACCCGTTCGCCAGGAGATAGCTGCGAGAGGTGTAGTTGCCGAACAGCTTGCCGTCCGATGTGAAGTCCCGTGAATAGGTGTAGCCCGCGCGCACCTCGGCCGTGCCGGAATAGAAACGCTGCCGGTAATCCACGTTCAGGAACGGGTTGACGTTGCTGTTGATCTGCGGCGTTAGCAGCAGGTCCTGATACGACGACAGAGTCTGATAATAGGGCTGGTCATAGCTGACGCCGCGCGGTCCGGAAAAGGTCAGAAGCGGAAGCAGGAATCCGGATTTACGGTTGGCGGTGGGATCGGCCGCCTGAAGCACCGGAAGATAGAGAACGCCCTGACCGAGCACCTCCACGACGGCGTCTTTGAACACCAAAGTCTGTCGACGCTTGTTCTCGACGACCGAGCGGGCGCGGATCGACCACGTGGGGTGGGTCTGACCATTCTGCACGCAGGTCACGCAGGGGGTGTAGATCACATGATGGAATTCGGTGATCTGCTGGTCTTTCCGTTCGGCGCTCTCTGCGGCGATCTGCACATGGC
The DNA here is from genome assembly GCA_903923135.1 of uncultured Caulobacteraceae bacterium. Lineage (GTDB taxonomy): Bacteria > Pseudomonadota > Alphaproteobacteria > Caulobacterales > Caulobacteraceae > Acaudatibacter > Acaudatibacter lapponiensis. The sequence goes on from CAIXWN010000192.1 coordinate 4,197, forward strand.
CTTCCAGTCGCGTGGAAAAGCCTCGGGAAAAGCCTTCGCTGAGGGTCTTGTCGAGCGATATCTGTTCGGCGAACTGGGCCGAGCCGTCCGGCTGTAACAGCGTCACCCTGCCTGTGGCGATCACCACGCCGGACTGGGTGTCGTAGTCGACATTGCCGGCGCGAAGGACGCGCCCCTTGTAACGTACCTCGACGGCGCCGCTGGCGATGACGTGGTGGGTGGCTTCGTTGCGCGTCAGCGCGTCGGCCTCGAGGTAGAAGCCGCCGCCAGCCAGGCCGTCATTCGGCGCCGGCGCGGCGGTTTTTTCGGAGGGCGAGGCCTGGGGGGCCATCGCCGTGAGCGTCTTGGCGGCCGCCGTTCCGGCGAGCAGCCACAGCGCGAGCCCCAGGCAAAGGCCGCTTCGGGTCAAGGGCGCTCCCGATCTCCTCCATGATCGAACCTCACGAACTGTCATATCGCCCTTCTTCTCGACCGGCTGAGGTCGCGCCGGCCGCAACGGTTCAAGCTTGCCAAGCCCATACGTCGACTGACGCCGCTTAGCAAAACGCCAGACCGAATCCTGGCCTCGGCGACGCGGTTCAACCATCTTCCGTGTAGCAAAGGCGCGTCACCGCGCCCAGCAGCGCCAGGGCAGGGGTCGTCCACGCAGCCAAAAAGACGGGGATCACATCCGTGGTCCCTAGCGCACCGCAGAACTGATTGAGGAAGAACACGCCAAATCCGAGCACCACGCCCACCCCGGCGACGCGGGCCATGTCACCTAGGCGCAACAGATTGAGCGAGAAGCTCGCGGCCAGGACCGTCATCGCCGCCAGCAGGAGGGGCGTCGCCATCAGTTGTTCCAGGCGCAGGCGATAGGCCGCCGGCGAATATCCAGCCAGTCTCGCCGAGCGGATCGTGTCGGGAAGGTTCCAGAACGCGACAGCCCCCGGCGCCACGAACTTCTCCATCGCCGATCGCCGGTCGAGATTTGTCGGCAGCTCCAGCGCCTCCGAGCGAAGGGATTCCGTACCCGCTCTGGCCTCGCGAACCTGCGTCAGGCGCCAGTATCCGCGCATGAGCACGGCCTGATCGGCCTCGATGCGGCGGTTGAAGTCGCGGCCGCCCGCCGGCGCCGTGTCCTGAACAAAGATCGAGACACCCCTCAATCGTATCGTCCCCTCCGTGGTTTCCTTGGCGTTGGCGTGAATGACGATCTGATTGCCGCGAATACCCTGGCGAAGCCAGATCTCCCCCGTTCCGCCGGGCCCGCCGCCGTTGGTCAAAGCGGCGCGGCGATCCTCGAAGCGGCCATTCATCGTCGCCGCGAGAGGATTGAGGACGGCGATGGCGACCAGGCCCAATCCGAAGGCCGCCAGCGCGGCGGGCGCGACAAATCCCCACGCCGATAGGCCGGCGGCGCGCATGGCGATCAGTTCGCTTCGCCGGTTGAGCGCGACGAATGCCCCCATGGACCCGAAGAGAAAGACAAAGGGCAGGAGCTGAAGGGCGATCGAAGGTGTCTTCAGCAGGGTCAGTCCGAAAATCTGGAGGAACGAAACGTCGGAACGGCCCCCCACCGTGCGCGAGAGTTCAACCATGTCGACCAGCATGATGATTGCGCACACGACCGCCAGCGCGACCCCTATGCCTGCCAGCACCCGGGTCAGGATGTAGATGCGCAGTCTCACGCCGCCCGCCTCATCGCCCCGCCGCCGACAAGGTCTCTGCCCCTGGCCGGGCCGTTCGGCGGGCGCTTGTCCGGAAGAGTATCGACAAGCAGCCGGCGCTCACGAGGATCGGCGGCGCATATTGCAGGAGGTTGAGCAGCGGATGGGGGGTCGCCACGGCCTGGGCCGCGAATCCCAGAATTCGGGCGACCAGAGCGACAACCGCCACCGCGGCGATGCGTAGTCCATACCCCTGACGGTTGAATCGGCCGCCGATGACGGCGGTCAGCGCGAGGAGCATGAAGGCAATGGCGTAGCCGGATGTGGCCGCGCGGGCGTTCGCCTCCGCCAGCATCGGGCCTGTGTTCGCCCGCTCCCAGTCTCGCGCCAGATCCGGGAACACGAGTTCGTGGATATAGCGATCGGACAGTTTGTACCGTACCCCAGGGGCAGCGATGACCAGAGCGCGAAGGTCGAGAACATAGTCGTCAAAGGACAGGAAGTTCAGAACTCCGGTCATTCCGAATTCCTGGTTGGCCCCGTGATGCAGGATCAGCATCGGCGCACCCGCCTGACGTTTCAGGCGGCCGTCGCGGGCGGTTATCGTGGTGTCGTGGGCGGCGCCAACGCGCCGGTTTATGAAGAGATTGTGGATCGTTCCGTCCTCGTCCATCGCCTGGGCGTAGACGGTGACGCCAGGCGCGGGATGGGTGAACTGTCCGGGCCTTATCATGGTGGTCAGCAGGTCGCTTCGGGTGTCCTGAAGCGTGTCTCGTAGCGCCCGGTAGCAAAGCGGCTGGACCCACAAGGCGATCCCCAGCGAGGTCAGCGCCGCCAGGGTCGATAGCCGTACCGCCGGCGAGATCACCCGCCATCGGCTCATGCCGTTGGCGAAGCAGATGGCGATCTCATTGTCCCTGTGCAGGCGATTGATCGTCGACAGTCCCGCCACGAGCACGGCGACGGGCAGGATCAGCACGATCAGCTGCGGCATCGCCAGGACGACCACCTTGATGAACACCACCAGGCTCTGGCGTTGATTCAACAACAGCCCCATCGCCGAGAGGGCTTCGGCGAAGATGGCGATCGCCGAAAACGCGAGAGTCGCCAGAAGCGTGGGACCCAGGAACTGTCGGAAGAGGTAGCGATCGATCACGCGCATGGTCGAGGGGCCGGGCTCTTGCAACATGAAGCGGGCCCCGAAGCGGGCTGGTGTTTGTAGCGCCGGGGACGACGCGCGCACAACCGCAGGGCCTAGACGAGCTCCGGCGCCGGCGCCGGCTCGAGAGGGCCGAAGACCGTCGCGAACTGCTCCAGCAGGGCGCGGTCGACCTCCGCCATAGAGCCCTTGAAGCCCAGGTCCCGGAGACTGGTCACGCCGTGGTCGGAAATGCCGCAGGGAACGATTCCGCCATAGTGGCCGAGATCCGGATCCACATTGAGGCTGACGCCGTGGAAACTCACCCAGCGCCTTAGCCGCACGCCTATGGCTGCGATCTTGTCCTCCCGGGGCGGATCGCCGGACGCCGATCGCTCGACCCAGACTCCCACCCGGTCGCGGCGCGCGCCGGCCGCCACGCCGAACCGCCCCAAAGCGCCGATCAGCCAGGTCTCGAGAGCCGTGACGAAGCCGCGGGTGTCGCGGCCCCGCACGCGCAGGTCGAGCATCACATAGACCACCCGCTGTCCGGGGCCGTGATAGGTGAACTGGCCGCCACGCCCGGATTCGAAGACCGGAAACCGTTCCGGCCAGAGAAGATCGCGCGGCTTGGCGGAAACCCCCGCCGAATAGAGCGGAGGATGTTCCAGCAACCAGACCAGTTCGCCGGCCCGACCTTCGGCGATCGCCTGTGCGCGGCCCTCCATGGCCGCCACGGCGGCGGGGTAGGGCGTGAGGCCGGTCGAGACCGCCCATCCCGCCGGACGGAGGTCTGGGCGCATGAATGTCTGCGCTTCGGTGTCGGTTGCGGTCGTCATCGACCTATAATGTGAGGCCTGGCGGCGCATAACGCAAAGCGCGGCTTCACAAGCGCCGGCGCTTTTGCTACGCCCCCCGGCTCACCACGGGCGGTCGTGGCGGAATTGGTAGACGCGCAGCGTTGAGGTCGCTGTGGGGCAACCCGTGGAAGTTCGAGTCTTCTCGACCGCACCAGTGAGACAGGAGCCCTTGCGGCGACGGGTGAGGCTTCTCGTCCGTCGCCGGGCCGTGGCGTCACGCCGGACGGCGTGATAGGTCAGCCGGCATGATCCCCAATTCCGGTCCGATGATGGATTTCGGCCTCGGCGAAACCGCCGACGCGATCCGAGACACGACGGCGCGGTTTTCCGCGGACCACATCTCGCCCATCGCCGCCGAAGTGGATTCCAGCAACAGCTTCCCGCGCCATCTATGGCCGGCGATGGGCGATCTGGGCCTCCATGGCATAACCGTCGAAGAAACGTTCGGCGGTCTGGGTCTGGGTTACCTGGAGCATGTCGTGGCGATGGAAGAGGTGTCGCGCGCCTCAGCGTCGGTCGGCCTCAGCTACGGCGCCCATTCCAATCTCTGCGTGAACCAGATCCGACGCTGGGGCACCGACGAGCAGAAGCGGCGCTATCTGCCGAAACTGATCAGCGGAGCGCATGTCGGGGCCCTGGCGATGAGCGAGGCGGGGGCGGGCTCGGACGTCATTTCCATGGGCCTGCGCGCAAATCGTAAGGGCGACCGGTATATCCTGAACGGGGCCAAGTTCTGGATCACGAATGGTCCCCACGCCGATGTGTTGGTGGTCTACGCCAAGACCACGCCGGCGGCGGAGAGCCGCGGTGTTACGGCGTTCCTGATCGAGAAGGATTTCAAGGGCTTTTCCTGTTCGCGCAAGCTCGACAAATTCGGCATGCGCGGATCGGACACCGGCGAACTGGTGTTCGAGGATTGCGAGGTCCCGGAGGAGAACGTCATCGGTCCGGAGAACGGCGGCGCCGGAGTCCTGATGAGTGGGCTCGACTATGAGCGGGCGGTTCTGTCGGGCGGGCCGCTGGGCATCATGCAGGCTTGTCTTGATGTCGTGCTGCCCTACGTCCGCGAGCGTCGGCAGTTCGGCAAGCCGATCGGCACGTTCCAGCTGATGCAGGGCAAGATCGCCGACATGTACGTCGCCCTCAACTCGGCCCGGGCCTATGTCTACGCTGTCGCGCGGGCCTGCGACGCTGGGCGGACGACCAGGTTCGACGCCGCCGGCGCGATCCTGCTGGCGAGTGAGAACGCCGTCCGGGTTTCGCTTGAGGCGATCCAGGCCCTCGGCGGCGCAGGCTACCTGAAGGACTTTCCCGTTGAGCGCTATCTTCGGGACGCCAAGCTCTATGACATCGGGGCGGGAACCAACGAGATCAGGCGATTCCTCATCGGCCGGGAATTGATCGGCGCCTGAATGCCGCTGCGGCGAAAGGAAAAGGGCCGCCCCGTTTCCGGGACGGCCCTTCCATCGTCGTGACCGCGGCCGTTTCGCTGATGCGATGAACAGCCGTGACCTAAACCCTCGAGCGTCGAGACGCTGTCAGGCGTGAGCCTCCATCATCAGGCTCCAGGTCGGTTGCGACCGCGGTTGGAGACAATGAGACACTGGACCACCTCCTTTCAGCTGTTGAGACAGGACCCCCACTATGACTCCGACCCGTGAGGCTGGCAATCGGGGTGAACTGAGGTCCGCGCGCAAGCCGGTGCGGGGTTGACACCTTCCCTCAACCGGACCATTTCGGCCGCGCCCTCGCCGCGCGTCCGCGCGGTCGCGGGCCCCCTGATGGAAACCCAAAACCCGATGCCAAGCGACAGTTCTGGTCCAATTAGCGGGCCGCTGAGACCGTTTCGCCGGGCCTGACCCCTCAGGCCTCTCGTGACGGCCGACGCGGCCATCACGAGGCGAGCCCATGGTCTTCCTCTCTTCCGACCGGTTGAACACCGGACTTCTGGCCAGGTTCGCTCGGCGGGAGCTCGCGCCGAATCGCTACGACCTGATCGCCCTGGTATTGATTGGCGCGGTGGCCGTTCTGGTTGTTCACGGCGCCCAACAGATGAATTTGCCGGTCTCGGCCCTGCACACCCAGCCGGTCGTCCTGGATCCGGCGCGGCTGCCCGAATACGCCCTGCGTTCAACGCTGCGTATGTTCGCCGCCATCTTCGCCTCGCTTACCTTCACCTTCGTTGTCGCCACCATCGCCGCCAAGAGCCACAAGGCCGAACTGGTGATTGTGCCGATGTTGGACATCGCCCAGTCGATTCCGATCATGGCCTTCCTGGCCTTCACCCTCACGTTCTTCATCGGGCTGTTCCCGAAAAGTGAGTTCGGCGCCGAACTGGCGGCGATCTTTCTGATCTTCACTTCCCAGGCCTGGAACATGGCCTTCAGCTTCTACCAGTCGCTACGCACGCTCCCGGGCGATCTGGTCGAGGTGAGCCAGCAGTTTCACCTGTCACCGTGGCAGCGGTTCTGGAAGCTCGAGCTGCCCTTCGCGACCCCGGCGCTGGTCTGGAACACCATGATGTCGATGTCCGGGGGATGGTTCTTCGTGGTGGCTTCGGAATACTTCACGGTTGGGGCCACCAAGGTCAGCCTGCCGGGGATCGGTTCGTGGCTGGCGATCGCCATCGAGCGTCGGGACTTCGTCTCGGTATCCTGGGCGGTGGGCGCGGTGGCGGTGGTCATCGTGCTCTACGATCAGCTCGTCTTCCGACCCATCGTCGCCTGGGCCGACAAGTTCCGCTTCGAGCAGACCGCCTCCGAGAACCAGCCGGAGTCGTGGTTCTTCGATCTGTTGCGCCGCACCCGCGTCTTCAAGCGGCTTGGCCGTCCGTTCCGTGGCCTCTTGGCGGCTCTTCCGCGGTCGCGCCCCCGCGCGCGCCCGGCGTCCCGGGCGCCGGACCCGGCTCTGCTCCGCTGGATGGACCGCGCCTGGATTGCTCTGGTGGCGGTGGCGGGGATCTGGGCCGTCTGGACGATCTTCCGCTATCTCAGCGCCAACCTCCGCCTGAGCGACCTGCTGCTGGCCTTCGGGCTGGGCTTTCTGACGCTGGCGCGCGTGGTCGTGCTGATCATCATCGCGACGCTGATCTGGGTGCCGATCGGGGTCTGGATCGGCATGCGGCCAGTCTGGTCCCAGCGCATCCAGCCGGTGGCGCAGTTCCTGGCGGCGTTCCCCGCCAATGTGATCTTCCCCTTTGCGGTGATGGGCATCGTCGCCTGGCGGCTGGACCCCAACATCTGGCTGTCGCCTCTGATCATTCTGGGCACCCAGTGGTACATCCTGTTCAATGTGGTGGCCGGCGCCAGCGCTCTGCCGAACGACCTCAAGGAGGCGGCCGGAATTTTCCACCTGCGGTCGTGGCAGCGCTGGCGCGACTTCATCCTGCCGGGAATCTTCCCCTACTATGTGACGGGGGCCCTTACGGCGTCCGGGGGGTCTTGGAACGCCAGCGTCGTGGCTGAGGTGGTCAGTTGGGGGCACACCAAGCTGCAGGCCGCCGGTCTGGGCGCGTTCATCGCCAAGGCGACGGACGCCGGCGACTTCCCCAGGGTCGCCCTGGGCGCCACGGTCATGAGCATTTTCGTCATCGCCATGAACCGGTCGGTCTGGCGACCGATGTACGCCTATGCCGAGAAGAACCTGAGACTGAACTGACGCTTCCCCGCCTGACGCCCAAGGACGCCGATGATGACCATTACCCTCGATCGACCCAGCCAGAGCACAGCCCCGCTGGTTGAGGTGAAGAATCTCAAGCACGTCTACGGCAATGGCGGCGGCGGGGCCGGACTGCTGGTTCTGGATGACGTGAACCTCACCCTCCGGCCCAACGAGATCGTCGGCCTCCTGGGACGGTCGGGGTCGGGAAAGTCGACCCTGCTGCGGTCGATCGCCGGACTCATCACCCCAACCTCCGGTTCGGTCACGGTCAGCGACATGCCGGGCGACGACACCGCCCGCGGCGTCTCCATGGTGTTCCAGAGTTTCGCCCTGTTTCCCTGGCTCACCGTGCAGAAGAACGTCGAACTGGGCCTTGAGGCGCAGGGGGTCCCGGCCGATATCCGTCGCAAGCGCACTCTGGCCGCGATCGACCTCATCGGGCTGGACGGTTTCGAGAACGCCTATCCCAAGGAGCTCTCGGGCGGCATGCGTCAGCGGGTTGGCCTGGCCCGGGCTCTCGTCGTCCAGCCTTCGATCCTGCTGATGGACGAGCCGTTCTCGGCGCTCGACGTTCTCACGGCGGAGACCCTGCGAACGGATCTGCTCGACCTGTGGTCCGAAGGGCGCATGCCGATCCGTTCGATCCTGATCGTCACTCACAACATCGAGGAGGCCGTTCTGATGTGCGACCGGATCCTTGTGTTCTCCTCGAACCCCGGCCGGGTGATCGCCGAGATTAAGGTCGATCTCCCGCAGCCCCGCAATCGCCTTGAGCCGGCTTTCCGGGCCCTCGTCGACGATATCTACGCTCGCATGACCGCGCGGCCGACCGGACCCGTGGCCCGGGACGGAAACTTCCCCGGCACAGGTCTGGGGATGGCTCTGACCCACGTGTCCACGAACACGCTCGCCGGCATGATCGAGGCCATCACGGCGGCGCCAAACAGCGGAGCCGCCGACCTCGCCACTCTGGCCCGTGAACTTCAGATGGAGGCAGACGAACTTCTGCCGATCGCCGAGACGCTGCAACTGATGCGGTTCGCCGAGATTGAGGGACGGACGATCCGCCTGACACCGGCGGCCAAGCGATACGACGCCGCCGACGTGGATCAGCGCAAGCAGCTGTTCGCCCAGCATCTGCTCGCCTATGTCCCCCTGGCGGCCCACATCCGCCGAGTGCTCGATGACAGGGCATCACACCAGGCGCCGGCCACGCGATTCCGCGACGAACTCGAGGATTTCATGTCCGAGCCCTACGCCGAGGAGACCATGGACGCGATCGTCTCCTGGGGGCGCTACGCCGAGATCTTCGCCTATCACGAGGATGATGACCGCTTCAGCCTCGATGATCCGGCCTGACCGGGCCATGCCGACCAGGCGCCCGGGAATCGGGCGTTCAAGGCGCGCCAAGATGTCTGGAGGTCGGCTTCGCTCAAATTGCGGGCATGTCGCACCGACAGGTGGCGCAATAACCGTCAATGCCGGGGCAAGCGCCGCCACTCTCGCGATTTGCACGTCCGAATGACCCTCCCAGGCTCGATAGGCCGGTCAACAGCAAAAAACAGGGGATTGTTTTCCATGTCACACCGCTTCTGGACGCTTCTTTCGACGGCCGCCGCCGCCAGCCTGCTGGCCGGCGCCGCCTTCGCGGACGACCAGGCTTCCACGGCCGCCCCCGCAGCGCCCGCGGTCGCTCCGGCCCCCCCTGCGCCGGTGACCCTGGATTCCTGGGTGAGCTCGATCAAGTTCTCGGGCCACGTCGAAGTGGGCGCGACGATGAATCCCCAGTCGCCGCAGAACGGTGTGAACTTCGGCCACGTGTTCACCGGCCGCTCCAACCAGGTGGACCTCAATCAGGTCGCCCTGACGATCGAGCGGGACACCGACCCGAAGGCCAGCGGAATCGATTTCGGCTTCAAGCTGCAGGGCATGTATGGCTCCGACTCGCAGATCACCCATTTCATCGGTGAGGGTGACCACTCGTCGTCCTCGCGGAACGCCTTCGACCTGGTCGAAGCGAACCTGACCGCGCACCTTGCCTATTTCACCCCGGGTGGCATCGACGTCAAAGTCGGTCAGTTCTCTACGCCGCTGGGCAACGAGGTCATCGATCCGACCGGAAACTTCTTCTACTCCAAGTCCTACATCTTCAACTTCGGCATACCGCTGAAGCACACCGGCATTCTGGTGACCACGCACGTCAACTCACTGCTGGATGTCTATACGGGCTACACCACCGGCGTGAACACCTCGCTGGGTTCAGGCGGGGGCTACAATGACGGTCAGTTCCACTTCCTCGGCGGTATCGGACTGAACTTCAAGAACGTCACGGTCCTAGCGTTGACCCACATCGGTCCCGAAAACCCGGCCGGTTCGCTGCCGGAAGGCGTGAACATCCACGACCAGATGCGCTACCTGACCGATGTTCTGGTCACCTGGCACGTCAACGACAAGCTGACCTCGGTGACGGAACTGAACTATATCCGCGATGATGGCTTCGACGCCTCCGGCGGCGGCGTCGCGGAATACCTCACCTACCCGATCAGCCCCATCGTCACCGCCGGCTTCCGGGCCGAGGTCTGGCGCGACGCCCAAGGCTTCTTCGTCGCCGGCTTCCCCCACAACCTCGATTTCATCAATCTGGAGATGGGCCTGCCGAATTCCGCCTACGGCGCCGGACCGACGACCTACGGGGCGCTGACGTTCGGGCTGAATATCAAGCCGAGCCATCTGCCCAAGATGATCGACGGCCTGACCATCCGTCCGGAGATCCGCTACGATCGCGCCCTGGCCGGTGGTTCGCCCTTCGGCGACATACCCGGGTCCGACAAGAACCAGGTGACAATCGGGATCGACATCGTCGCTCCGATCACCTTCTGAGAGACGACGGCGGGATCAGTCCGGGAAACGCCGGGCTGATCCCCGGCCTGAAGGTTCGGATTTTCGATTCAAGGCTCCCCGAGCGCCCGGCGGCCGGGGAGCCTTTTTCGTGGCGATCGTGTGGGCCGTTCAGCGCATGGCCAGCGGCGCATAGCCCAGATGAAGACCCGCATCGACGATCAGGGTCTCGCCGGTGATGTGGCGGGCAGCCGGCGAGGCGAGGAAGATCGCCGCGCCAGCGATGTCCTCGGCGGTGGAGGCCGCCTTGAGGGGCGTGGAGCTGGCCACACCCTGCCGCATGCGCTCCAGGGTGCCCTCATCCATGCCGCGTCCGAACCAGGGCGTATCGATGTACCCGGGGCAGATGGCGTTCACGCGGATCTTCGGGGCCAGCGCCCTGGCCAGGGACAGGGTCATGGTGATCAGGGCGCCCTTGGAGGCTGCGTAGGGCACCGAGGTGCCGATGCCCATCACGCCGGCCACCGAGGCGGTGTTGACGACGGCGCCTGCGGCCGGCCCTGCCTCAAGCAGTGATCGGGCCGCTCTCACCATCTGGTAGGCGCCGACGACGTTGACCGCGTAGATTCGCAGGAAGTCCTCCGCCGAAACCGCGTCGAGGGCGCCGTGATTGTTGGCGAACTTGGTCACGCCGGCGTTGTTGAACAGGGCGTCCAGCCGACCGTAAGGTTCCGCCGCAGCCGCGATGCGCCGGCAGTCCTCGTCCGCCGCCACGTCTCCCTGCACCACCATGCCATGGGCGCCGGCAGCCTCGACGAGTCGCCGGGTTTCCTGCGCTTCGGCCTCACTGGCGGCGTAGTTCACCACCACGGCCGCCGCGCCGCGCTGGGCGGTTTCCACGGCGATGGCCCGGCCAAGACCGGTGGACGCGCCCGTCACGAGCACCACGGCGCCCTCGAAATCCCTTCCCGCCATGTCGACCTCCCGGCTGGCTGCTGTCTGTCGAAAGCTTGATAGCGCCGGCGCAGGGGCTTGTCGCCGCCCCTGTCAGGCGCGACTGATCCGCGCTAGATCGCCTGTCCATGGAAGACATTCATCTGACGCAGCTTGGCCAGCCCGTTCGGGGCTTCGACAGCCCCGATCAGGCCGTCCTTGAACGGGTCCCCAATCCACAGGCCGGGGCGCTCTTCGTCGCCCGCTTCACGGCTCCGGAATTCACCTCGCTCTGTCCGGTCACCGGCCAGCCCGATTTCGCCCGGCTGGTGATCGACTATGCGCCAGCGGACTGGCTGATCGAGTCGAAGTCCTTGAAGCTCTACCTGGCGTCCTTCCGCAGTCACGGCGCCTTCCATGAGGACTGCACGGTGGCGATCGGTCGGAAGCTGGTCGAAGCGGCCGCGCCGCGCTGGCTGCGGATCGGCGGCTACTGGTATCCCCGGGGGGGCATTCCGATCGACGTCTTCTGGCAAAGCGGGCCCGTCCCGGAAGGGCTGTGGCTTCCGGATCAGGGCGTGGACGCTTATCGCGGACGCTAGCCCTTCCCGATTTGATAGCAACACTCAGATCGGATCAGAAGGGTTCTAAATATTTGATTCTAGAGCAAATTAAATCCGACCAGATGTTTCCATCTGGTCGGATTTTGCTCTAGGCGCCTGCCGAAGTCGGCGCGGTCCAGGCCTGGACAAGACGTTCCATGTCCGGCCTGACGCGTTCGAGGGGCGCTTCGCCCGGGGAGCCCAGGTGCACGAAACCGGCCACCTGCTCGCCCGGCGTCAGACCCAGCAATCGCAGCGCCGCCTCGTCATAGGCGTACCAGTCGGTGATCCAGTTCGCTCCGTAGCCCATCGCCTGGGCGGCGATGATCAAGAGGGCGCAGACGGCCCCGGCGGACAGCTGCTGCTCCCAGGTCGGGATTTCGCCGGGCTGGGGGCGGGAGATCACCGCGACGGTAACCGGGGGAACGCGGATCTTGCCGAGTTTGGCCTGGGACTTGCCTGCATCCTGTCGGGCCGCGGCGATCGCTTGGAGGCCCTCGACAAAGGCGTCCTTGTTCGAGCCGCTGAGCACGACAAAGCGCCAGGGAGCGAGCTTGCCGTGGTCGGGCGCCCGAGCGGCCAGGGTCAACATGGCCTGCAACTCGGCGGCGTCCGGTCCCGGCGCCCCCAGGGTCATGGCGGAGGCCGAACGACGCCGTCCCAGAAACGCCAGGGTCGCGGGCGAGGATTCAATCGCCAGGCTTTCGCCGAACCGTGGGGCGGGCGGGGGAAGGGGGTGCAAGGCGGGGGTCCTCGAGGCGCGTCTATTCGCGGGTGTCCGCCTCAGCTATAAGGCGGTGAAACGGGTTCGCAATGGTCTCGGCGGCCTCGACCCCTATATGAGGTTAGCGCCGTTCCACCGACCGAGGGTCTCGGACGCTGGAAAACGAGAGGAATCGCATGGCTCAGCATCTTGAAGTCGTCGAGGGTGGCCTGGCGCCGCGGGTCTGGCCGGCGCTGCGCAGCGAGGCTCAGCGGGTCGCCCGTGACGAGCCCAGCCTGGCGTCCATGCTCAACGCCGTGATCATCCGCCACTCCGACCTCTCGGCGGCGCTTTCCTATCAGCTGGCCCGGAAGCTGGGTGACCAGGAGCTCAGGGCGATGAGCCTGCGTGAAGTGGCGCAGGAGGCCTACGCCGCCGAGCCGTCAATCGTGGAGAACGCCGAGGCCGATCTGCGGGCCGTCTTCGAGCGGGATCCGGCCTGCAAGGGTTTCGTTCAGCCCTTCCTGCATTTCAAGGGGTTCCAGGCGCTGCAGACGCACCGGGTGGCGCACTGGCTATGGACGTCGGGGCGTGAGGCCCTTGCGTTCTATCTGCAGAGCCGGATGTCCGAACTCTTCCAGGTCGACATCCATCCGGCGGCGGTGATCGGTCCGGGCGCCTTTTTCGATCACGGCACCGGAATTGTAATCGGCGAGACTGCGGTCATCGGCGAGAACGTCTCGATGCTGCATGGGGTGACGCTGGGTGGAACGGGCGCGGGGCGCGGCGATCGTCACCCGAAAGTGGGCAATGGTGTGTTGCTCGGCGCCGGAGCAAAGGTGCTTGGCAACATAACCATCGGCGACTTCGCCAAGATCGCCTCCGGATCGGTGGTGCTCATGCCGGTTCCTACTGGCTGCACGGCGGCCGGCGTGCCGGCCAGGCTGTTCAACTGCCCCACCTGCGCTGAACCTTCCCGGACCATGGACCACACCCTGGCCGACGAAATTCTCTAGACGCGTCGCCAGCCGGGGCCGAACCCGACCACGGTCTGCCGCAACGGCGCAGGCCGCGAACCGACGCGCCGCCCATCGGGGAAGGGCTTCTAACCTCTTAATTTTGCAGTGAATTCAAAGTTGACCGAAACGATTCAGACGAAAGACGGTTCCGTCAGATGTCATCGTGTTCTAGGGTCCGCGCCAATCGAATTGGAGCGTTTCCCATGGATCAAAAAGATATCGACCGCGTCCAGGCGCATCTGAAGCGCACCTTCGGGAACCCCCATATCGCGGTGAAAGCCCGCCCGAAGCAGAAAGATTCCGCCGAGGTCGAGATGAAGGGTGAGTTCATCGGCGTCGTCTATGAGGACGAGGACGAGGACGGCTCGTTCATGTTCGAAATGGCCATTCTTCCGGAGGATCTTGAGGCCTGAGCCTTCCGTCGGTCAGGCGGGTTGAACGAAACTGTCGATGACTTTCTTGTCGCCGGCGGTTTCGAAGGCCACCGTGAGCTTGTTGCCCTCCACCGAGGATACGCGGCCGTAACCGAACTTCTGGTGAAAGACCCGGTCGCCTCGACTGAAGGCGCTGGATGTCGCCGGGTCGGAGATCGCCACCAGACGGCCTTCGCCCTCGATGACCCGGGTGCGTCCCGGAGGGCCGCCGGCATATCCCCGCGACTGCGCGCGCTTCCAGCCTGGGCTGTCATAGCCGGAGCCGTAGTTGGTTTCATCCCAGCGTGAGCCGCCCTCGCGCAGTCCGGGGCCGCCGCCGTAGTAGCCGGTCTCCGACGCCGCCTCGACGCTGGCCACCGGCAGTTCGTCGACGAACCGGCTGGGGAGCTGGCTGGTCCAGCGCCCATAGACCTGTCGGTTGGCGGCGAAGGAGATGCGCGCCTCCTCGCGGGCCCGGGTCAGGCCCACATAGGCCAGCCGACGCTCTTCCTCCAGCCCGCGCTCGCCATGCTCATCGACGCTGCGCTGGCTCGGGAAGACCCCTTCCTCCCAGCCGGGCAGGAAGACGAGGGGGAATTCCAACCCCTTGGCCGAGTGGAGCGTCATGATCTGCACGGCGTCGTCGCCCGCGCCGCGATCGAGGTCCGCCACCAGGGAGACGTGTTCCAGATAGGCTTCCAGGCTGTCGAAGGCGCTCATGGACTGCACCAGTTCCTTGAGGTTCTCCAGGCGCGTCTGGCTGGTCGGGCCCTTGTCCAGTCGAAGGGCGTCGATGTAGCCGCTCTCCTCCAGGATGGTCTCGGTGAGGCGGGCGTGTTGCACGGCCGCGGCCTGCCCGCGCCAGCGATCGAGGTCGCGCAGGAAGTTGGACAGGGCCGTTCGGGCCCGGGCCGGGAGCTCGTCGCTGAGAATGACGTCCCGTGCGGCGGCCATTACCGACAGGCCCTGGCTACGGGCCACGGTCAGGAGCTTCTGAACCGTGGCGTCGCCGATCCCCCGGCGGGGGGTGTTGACGATCCTCTCGAAGGCCAGGTCGTCGTCGGGCGACTGCACAAGACGAAGGTAGGCGTGCGCGTCGCGGATCTCGGCGCGCTCGAAGAACCGCGGTCCGCCGACCACGGTGTAGGGTATCTGCAACAGCACGAAGCGCTCTTCGAAGGCCCGCATCTGGAATGAGGCCCTCACCAGAATCGCCACCTCCTGGTAGCGCCGGGTCTTGCGCCAGCGTTCGATCTCCTCGGCCACAAGGCGGGATTCCGCCTCGCCATCCCAGACGCCGCGCACCTGCACCTTCTGACCGCCGCGCGCCTCGGTCCAGAGCGTCTTGCCCAGGCGTCCCTTGTTGGCGGTGATCAGTCCCGAAGCCGCCGCCAGAATATGTTCGGTCGAGCGGTAGTTGCGCTCGAGTCGGATCACCGTGGCGCCCGGGAAGTCGCGTTCGAAACGCAGGATGTTGTCCACTTCGGCGCCCCGCCAGCCGTAGATCGACTGATCGTCGTCGCCCACGCAGCACAGGTTTCGACGCCCCTGCGCCAGGAGTCTCAGCCACAGGTACTGGGCGACGTTGGTGTCCTGGTACTCGTCGACCAGGATGTAGCGAAAACGACGATGGTAATCCTCAAGCACGTCGGGGTGCCTGGTAAAGATGGTCAGATTGTGCAGCAGTAGGTCGCCGAAATCGCAGGCGTTGAGAATGCGCAGGCGCTCCTGGTAGAGCGCGTAGAGCGCGGCGCCGCGGTTGTTGGCGAAGTGCGCGCCTTCCGCCGCGGGCAGCGCCTCCGGGGTCCAGCCGCGATTTTTCCAGTGGTCGATCAGGCCGGCGAGGTGTTTGGGCGTCCAGCGTTTCGGGTCGATGTTTTCCGCGCCGAGCAGCTGTTTGATCAGCCGTTCCTGATCATCGGTGTCGATGATCGTGTAGCTGGACTTCAGGCCGACCAGTTCGGCGTGGCGCCGCAGGATCTGGGCGGCGACCGAGTGGAACGTGCCCAGCCAGCGCAGACCCTCCGCGGACGGACCGATCATGTCCGTGATGCGATGGCGCATCTCACGGGCGGCCTTGTTGGTGAATGTCACCGCCAGCAGCTCCCATGGGCGGGCTTTGCCGGCGGTCAGGATGTGCGCCAGGCGGGTCGTCAGCACCCGGGTCTTGCCGGTTCCGGCGCCGGCCAGCACCAGCACCGGACCCTCGGTCGCCTCGACCGCCGCCCGCTGTTCCGGGTTCAACCCGGCAAGGGTGTCCTGCCCCTGCACACGGGCGAGGTCGGAGATTCGGGGGGCGGGCAGGTCAGACACTTCGGAACTCTGCGCGGGAATCGCGCCTAGCGGAACATATGGAGCACAGGACCGTCGGAGGCCAGTCTTAGCCTCATCGCGTGGCGGGAGGGCGCCGTGGTGATCAACGAAGGTTGAACCCGACTCGGCCGACCCGCTAGATAGGGTCGAACCGGGCCGGCGGCGCCGCGATCCGGTCGGCGCGACAGGGAAGGACATGGCTATGGACATCGACTTCAGCCCCGAGGACGACGCTTTCCGCGACGAGGTGCGGGCCTTCATCGCCGAGGCCTTCGACGACGACATGCGCGCGCGCGCCGCCCAGTCCAAGACCGGGGGCATCGGCCGCGACGCCCAGCTCCGCTGGTTCAAGCGGCTTGGCGCGCGCGGCTGGATGGCGCCCGATTGGCCGGTCGCCTATGGCGGAACGGGCTGGACCCAGGCCCAGAAGTTCATCTTCGACATGGAGATGGCCCTCGCCGGCGCGCCCACCACCTCCAACATGGGCACCAAGATGTGCGCGCCCGTCATCATGGCCTTCGGCACGCCCGAGCAGAAGGCGCAGCATCTGCCCAAGATTCTCTCCGCCGACGTCTGGTGGTGCCAGGGCTATTCCGAGCCGGGCTCGGGATCCGACCTCGCCTCGCTGGCGCTCAAGGCCGTGCGCGACGGCGATCACTATGTGCTGAACGGCTCCAAGATCTGGACGACCTACGCCCAGTTCGCCGACTGGATGTTCTGTCTGGTCCGCACCGATTCCACCGGCAAGAAACAGGAGGGCATTTCCTTCCTGCTCCTCGATATGAAGTCCCCCGGCGTGACGGTCCGCCCACTGCCCACCCTCGACGGCCCCGCCGACGGCGCCCAGGAGGTCAACCAGGTCTTTTTCGAGGACGTCCGCGTGCCCGTCGCCAACCGGATCGGGGAGGAGGGGCAGGGATGGACCTACGCCAAGTACCTGCTGCAGTTCGAGCGCGGCGGCGTTTACGCCCCCGGCCTCACCCACCAGCTAAACAGGGTCAAGCATTTCGCCCGCCTGGAGCGTGACGGCGAGGCGCGGTCGATGATCTCCAGCCCGGACTTCCGACGGAAGCTCGCCGACATGGAAATCCGCATCGAGACCCTCAACGCCACCGAGCTCAAGGTCTTCGCCGGCCGCGCCGCGGGCGTGGCCATGGGCCCGGTTTCCTCGATGCTCAAGCTCGAAGGCAGCCAGACGCAGCAGGCGGTCACGGAACTGGCCCTCGAGGCGGTCGGGGCCTACGCCGCGCCCTTTGTTCAGGACACCTTCGCCGGCCTGAGAGGCGAGGAAAACACGCCCCGCGCCGGACCCGACTACGCCGCCACGGTCGCCCCGATGTATTTCAACTTCCGCAAGACCTCGATCTACGCCGGCTCCAACGAGATCCAGCACAACATCATGGCGAAGATGATCCTGGGGCTCTAGAGCATTCGCCGCCTAAGCTGCAACGTATCCGTCATGGCGTAGGTAGTTGGCGCACTCCTCTGGCGTGAAGGCCTCAAGGACCTGGCCGATGCGGTCCCACAGAGCGCCGACGGTTCTCTCGGCGGCC
>CAIXWN010000193.1 GCA_903923135.1 uncultured Caulobacteraceae bacterium
GAGAGGGTCCAATGGGAAACTATGTCTATCCGGGCATCGTCAGCAGTCTGGCGCTGCTGGTCTATTATCTGACGCTGCTGCGGTCAGGCATGGCGCGCGGCAAGTACAAGGTCACCGCGCCGTCGCACAGCGGACCGCCGGAATACGAATGTTATGTGCGCGCCCATCAGAACACCCTGGAGCACATGGCGCTGTTCCTGCCGGGCCTGTGGCTGTTCGCTTTCGCCGTCGATCCGCTATGGGGGGCAGGGATCGGCCTGCTCTGGCCGGCAGGGCGGCTGTGGTACGCGCTCGGCTATACCACCGCGCCACAGCAACGCATCCCCGGCCTGCTGATGAGCATGCCGCCGATCTACATCTTCGTGCTGGGTTCCCTCATCGGTTTCACTCTCCGGGCGCTGCACATCACGTTCTGAGGCGGGGAGGTTGACGGTCAGTCCGCCGACTCCCAGACGTAGAACACGTCGGGTTCCCCCTCCTCATTGCCGGTCCCGTCGCCGAATCGGCGGGCCGTGAAGCCGTGCGACTCATAGAAGGCGCGGGCGCGGGTGTTGCGCTGGAAGGTGTACAGCTCCAGCCGCCGCGGGCTGGCGGCCTTGGCCATGGCCAGCAGCCGCGTCCCGACGCCCTGGCGGTAGAAACCGGGGAGCAGATAGAGCTGGTCGAGATCCTCGCCCTGCAGGTTCAGGAAACCCACGATCCGGCCACGGGCCCTCGCCACCCAGGTCACACCCTTGGCCAGAACGTGCCAGCCGATCCAGGCGCGGATGTCCTCGTCGCTGTGGACCCTGCGCAGATACGCCAGAGCGTCAGCCCGGGAAGCCAAATACAGATCGGCCAGTTCGTCATGGTCGGCCGCCGTGGCCGTCTCGATGACAACCTCGCCGCCGCCGGCCGCGGCGGCCAATCTAGAAGTTCACCCGGCGGCTGGACGCGCCATCGACCACCAGATTGACACCGGTTGTGTATGAGGACGCCGGGCTGGCCAGGAACACCGCGGCGTTGGCGATGTCGGCGGGCGTGCCCATCCGTCCCATCGGGATGCGCGACAGCATGCCGTTGTACATCTCCGGCATGTTGTTCTGGATCATCTGCCAGACGCCGCCGGCGAAATAGATCGCGCCTGGCGAGACGACATTGGTCCGCACATGCCTGGCGGCGTACTGCCGCGCCAGGCCCTTGGCCTGATGGATCAGGGCGGCCTTGATCGGTCCGTAGGCGCCGGCGCTGTCGCTTTCGGCGGCCGACACCGACGAGATGATCACGAACGACGCATCGCCGTGGGCTTCCGCCGCCTTCAGCAGGTGGGGCTGGGCGGCGTCGAAGGCGTTGACCATGCCCAGCACGTCGAGGCGGAAGTTCTGCTCCCAGGCGGCCGGATCGTTGCCCACCGCCATGGCCCCGGCGTTGGAAACCAGGATGTCGATCCCGCCGAGCTCGGCGGCCACGGCCTCGATCCAGGCTTTCAGCGCCGCCCCGTCGGTAATGTCGACCGAGGCGCCGGTCGCCTTGACCCCCAGCGCGCCCAGCGCCGCGACGGCCTCGGTCACCTGATCGGCCTTGCGGGCGCAAACGGCGACATTGGCGCCCTCGGCGGCCAGGGTGTCGGCGATCGCCCGACCGATGCCCCGGGTGCCGCCCAGGATGACGGCGTTGCGGCCCTTGAGTTGAAGATCCATGCGGCGTCCCTCGGTGAGTGTCGCGACAGATGGCCCAGGACAGTGGGAGATGGCAAGATGTCGTCATGTTCGCCAGCACCCTCAATGGTGAGAGATACGTCTTCGACGATCTGAAGACCCTGCTCGCCCGGGCGACCCCGGTCCGGTCGGGCGATGAACTGGCCGGAATCGCCGCCGCCAGTCAGTCGGAGCGGGTGGCGGCCCGCCAGGCCCTGGCCGATCTGCCGCTCACGGTGTTCCTGAGCGAGGCGGTGGTCCCCTATGAGGTCGACGAGGTCACCCGACTGATCCAGGACGGCCACGACGCGGCGGCATTTGCGCCGATCCGCCATCTGACGGTGGGCGGGCTTCGCGACTGGCTGTTGTCCGACGAGGTCGGCGCCGAGGCCCTGGCGGCCCTTGGCCCGGGCCTGACGCCGGAGATGGTCGCCGCGGTATGCAAGCTGATGCGCAATCAGGACCTGATCGCGGTGGCGGCCCGGCGGCGGGTGGTGACAGCCTTTCGCAGCACCGTGGGCCAGTCCGGCCGCCTGGCCGTTCGACTGCAGCCGAACCATCCCACAGACGATCCCGCCGGAGTGGCCGCCTCGATACTTGATGGTCTGATGTACGGCTGCGGGGACGCGATGATCGGCGTCAACCCGGCCGGCGACAGTCTGGCGCGAACGATCAGCCTTTTGCGACTGATCGACGACGCCCGCGAGCGGTATGACATTCCGACCCAGAGCTGCGTCCTGACCCATGTGACCACCTCGATCGCGGCGGTTGAGCGCGGCGCGCCTCTGGACCTGGTGTTCCAGTCCATCGCCGGGACCGAGGGCGCCAACCGGGGCTTTGGCGTCGATCTGGCCCTGCTGGCCGAGGGGCGGGCCGCGGCGCTGTCGCTGGCCAGGGGCGGCGGACAGGTGTGCTATTTCGAGACAGGTCAGGGTTCGGCCCTGTCGGCCGGGGCTCATCACGGCGTCGACCAGCAGACGCTGGAGGCGCGGGCCTACGGTGTCGCCCGGGCGTTCGATCCCTTCCTGGTCAACACGGTGGTCGGCTTCATCGGGCCGGAGTATCTCTACGACGGCAAGCAGATCCTGCGCGCGGGCCTGGAGGATCACTTCTGCGGCAAGCTGCTGGGCGTGCCGATGGGCGTGGATGTCTGCTACACCAACCACGCGGAGGCCGACCAGGATGACATGGACTCCCTGCTGACCCTGCTGGCCGTCGCGGGCGTGAACTTCATCATGGGCGTGCCCGGCGCCGACGACGTGATGCTGAACTACCAGAGCACCAGCTTTCACGACGCGCTGTATGTGCGCCGGGCCCTGGGACTGCGCGCGGCGCCGGAATTCGAGGCGTGGCTGGCCGGCATGGGCATGATCGACGCCCGGGGCCAGGTGGTCGCCCCGCCCCGGGGTGCGGCTCTCCTGGACTACACGGCGTGACGGTTCAGTCGCCCTCCGAGCGTTCGACCGATCCCCTGGCGCGTCTGCGCGCCCTGACCGAGGCCCGCGTCGGCCTGGGTCGGGCCGGAGCCGCCTTGCCGACGGCGCCGATGCTGGCCTTCCAGCGCGACCATGCCCTGGCCCGGGATGCGGTTCATGCGCCGTTCGACGCCGCCGGGGTGGCTGCGGCCCTGTCGCCACGGACGACAGTCGCCGTCCGCAGCCAGGCCCGCGACCGCGCAGAATACCTGCGTCGTCCGGATCTTGGCCGGCGGCTGGATCCCGGCGATGTCGCACGGCTGACAGGGGGAGACTGGGACCTGGCCATCGTCCTCGCCGACGGGCTTTCGGCGCCAGCGGTCCACGCCCACGCCGCGCCGACGGCCCTGGCCCTGATCGCGCGCCTCCCCGGCTGGCGCATTGCGCCACCGGTGCTGGCCACCCTGGCCCGGGTGGCGTTGGGCGACGAGATCGGAGCCCGGCTGGGCGCGAGGCTGGTGCTGGTGCTCATCGGGGAACGGCCGGGCCTCAGCGCGCCGGACAGCCTGGGCGCCTATCTGACCTGGAGCCCGCGGATCGGCCGCCTCGACAGCGAGCGGAACTGCGTCTCCAATATCCGGCCGCCACACGGCCTGGGCTACGAGGCGGCGGCCGACACCCTGGCGTGGCTGCTGAGGGCGGCGCGTGGACGGCGGCTGACCGGCGTGAGCCTGAAGGACGACAGCGACAGCCACGGGGGTTCCGCGGCGCTCGACTGAGCGGCCGGAAGGTCGGTCAGTAGGTGGTTCGGCCGGCCCGCGCCCGTTCGGCCGGGGCGCTGAAGATGGCGTTGATGGGCCCGCCGTTGCGGCCGACCACGACCAGTCCGTCGCCGGCCTGCAGCCGCAGATCGCCGGGCGGGCGGGCGATGACCTCGCCGCCGGGGCGATCGACCTGGATGACGAAAAAGGCGCCTTTGCCGCGTGCTTCGACGTCGCTGATCGAACGACCGACGATGGCGGTGCCGGCGGCGACGCTGACCACGTCGACCTCCAGGCCCAGGTCGCGCAGGGTGGTGTCAAGTTCCCGCATGCGTGGCGAGTCGCGGATGAAACGCGTGGTTTCCGGAAACAGGATCATCTCGGCGATTCGCTCGGCGCCGATGTGCGCCGGCAGGATCACCTGGTTGGCGCCGGCCTGCAGCAGCTTTCTTTCGGTCGATGGCGCCTCCCCCCGGGCGATGATCTGCAGGTCGGGGTTCAGGCTGCGGGCGCTGAGGGTGATGAACACATTGGCCGCGTCGGACGGCAGCACCGTGGCGAGGACCCGCGCCCGGGCGACGCCGGCGCCGCGCAGAACCGCCTCGTCGGTGGCGTCCCCGGCCCAGCACAGGTATCCCGCGGCCCGCGCCTCGCCGAGCCGAACCTCGTCCTGATCGACGATGACGAAGTCGGCGCCACCCTCGGCGAGGTCTCTCGCCAGCATCAGGCCGATGCGGCCAAATCCGCAGACGATGATGTGGTTGTGAAGTTTCTGGATGTCCATCTTGACGCGATTTCCGCCCATGAGACGTTGAACCTGAGTAAAGGTCAGGGTCTGCACAAGATAGCCGGTGACCATGATCATCCCCGTGCAGCCCAGAATGATCGTGGTAATGGTCACCGCGTGAAGATACGGCGTGTTGATCGGCTTCACTTCGCCGTAGCCGACTGTGTAAATGGTTAGCAGAACCATGTAGAGCGCGTCGCCCAGCGTCCAGCCGGCGAACATATAGGCCGTGGTGGCGCTCATCACGACCACCACCATGAAGGCGATGATCGCGAAGAGGCTGCGGATGGGTGAGCCGTCGGCTCCGTTCATCGTGACGATCCGGTCGGGCGGCGCCCGGGAGATCGCGAGCCTAGCACGTCGGCGGGCGCTCTTGCGACCGGGCCTATCGTCCTGCCGGCCGCCTCAGGCGGCGACGCCGGGCCCACGCGCCCGGGGGAACAGGGCGCGGGCCAGCACCACGGCGACGAGCAGTCCGATGGCGGATTTGGAGACCAGGGCGAAGATCGGCAACATCTCGATGATCTGACGCATCGCCACCCAGACGGAGACCAGCGTCGCCGCCACCGCGCCCTCGGCCAGGCTCTGGAACAGGGTCACCGGGGCGAACGCCAGGAAACGTCGCGAACCGGAAACCAGGCCGTTGAGCAGCGCCACGCCCCCGGTGAGGGCGAAGAACCAGACGACGCCGGGGACAAGAACGATGTAGCTGCCCAGCGTCCGGTAGGTGCGGGTCGTCTGCGGCGCCGGAATTCCGCGCCAATCGGCCCACATGGCGGCGATCTGGGCGATGACCGGCTGACCGTTGCTGCTGTTGGTGAGAATGACCAGCCCGTCGCCTGTCGCGGGAACGGTGTAGACCTGTGCCGACCAGCCTGGGTCGTTGCCGCCGTTGGTGACCATCACGGGGCCGCCCTCGCCGTGTTCGATGAAACAGCCCAGGCACGGGCTGTCCGGGCCCACAACGATCAGCGGTTGGCGGCCCGCCGCGCTGGGGCGCAGGAACAGCTGGCCGGCCGATTCTGGGCGGATGACCCCCGCGCCGGCTGGAAGCCTGTCGTCGGCCATGGGGGCGGCGATGAACCGGGCCAGATCTCCGGCGGTGGAATAGAGCCCGTCGGCCGCCAGATCCTGGGCGACGAGGAGGTCGGCCGGCAGGTCCTCTTTCAGATAGCCGGTGGCCGTCCGTTCCCGCAGGGTCGGATCCCACAGGAATCCGGAGGTCGACATGCCCAGTGGTTCGAGCACCGCGTCCTTCATATAGGCGGCGAACGGCCGGCCTGTCTGATTCTCGATGATCATCTGCAGCGTGGTGAAACCGGGCACGGAATAGACGAACTGGCCGCCGGCGGGTGCGACCAGGGCGGCCGGCGTCGGCCGCCCCCGAACCACCGGTCCCTCCCGGGCGAGCAGCGCCGCAGGTGACGCCGGCGGCTCCTCGGGGCGGCGGAATTCGTCATCGCCGGCATTGAATCCGGATCTGTGGGTCAACAGGTGGCGAATGGTGACCGCGCGGGCCGGAAACGCCGACGGGGGCGCCGGCCAGGCCCTCAGGGCGTCCTGCGCCGGCTCATCCAGCGAGACCTTTCCCTGGTCGACCAGCGTGAGCACCCCCCAGGCGGTCAGGGATTTCGAAATCGACGCCACCTGGAAGATGGTGTCGACCTTCATCGGCCTGTGGTGGGCCACGTCGGCCATTCCGAAGGCGTAGACCCGCGCCGGCGCGCCCTTGATCACGGTGGCCAACACCACGCCGGGAACCCGGTAGTGATCGAGGATTCGCGGAACCTCGCTCTCCAGGCGGTCTCTGAATTCGTTCTCGGGCGTGAACGCCGCGGGGCCCCGGACGAAGAACGGCGCAAGGGAATTGGTGGCGAGCACGAGCAGCACCGTCAGGCCGATGACGGGCCCGACGACCATGGGTTCGACCGAGGTGACGAGTCGTCGCCCTCTCGCAATGAAACCAGACCAACTCGGCATACGATCCTGACGGGGCGCCGCGGTGAACTTTGCCATGGACTCTGGCCCCCGACCCTGAGTAGCCCGCCCGTGGAACGGGGCGCAACCGTTGAGGCGCGTGGCGGCCGGCTTTCGATCAGGCAGTCCGTGCTGTTGCTGTCGTCAGGGCGGCGAGATCGCGCCGAGGGTCTTTTCAAGAACCACGAAGGCAAGGTCACCTCGCCGCGGCTCGCCGAGTTTCTGATCTTCATAGGGGAAGGCCTGGGTCTCGCCGGTGAGTTCGTAGCCGCGACGGACGTACCAGACGATCAGGGGCTCCCTCAGGGAGACGACGGTCATGCGTACGCGACGACCGCCGCGCCGGGCCACGTGGGCCTCCGCCGCGGTCAGCAGGCCACGTCCAAGCCGTCGATCCTGCATGTCCGGGCGGACCGTCAGCATGCCCAGGTACCACACGTCTCCGCCGGCCGGCTCCAGCCAGACCACGCCCAGAAGGGGGCCGTCGGCCCCGTCGCGCAGCGTCAGCAACTCCGCCATTGGAGTCGCCGCGAGGTCGGCCCGGAGAGTCTCCGGGTCGGTCCGCTGACCGGCGATGTATTCGCCCTCATGAGTCCAGCCTTCCGTCCCGCGATAGGCGCGGTTGACCAGCGCCGCGATGTCGGTGAGGTCTTCGGGGCGGGCGGGAAACAATGTCATGACGGACTCGGCGTCTGGATCAGGACGTCGCCCATAGGTGTCGGCGGCCCCCGCGCCTAGGGGGCCTATTTACGCAGGGCCGGCTTGGACTTCGCGGCCGATCGGGCCGCCGCGGCCCGCTCCGATTCCCGAGCGCCGCCGCGCCCTGCGGAGGGACCGGCCTTGCCGGTCTTGCGCTGGGCGACGAGGGCCGCAAGGACCTCGGTGGCGCTTTTCTTCTCCGTCGGAGAGGTCGGATCGTCGGTCATAGGTGACCCTAGCACGGATTTGGCTATCTGCGCAGTATCGGGCCGAGGGTTTCGGACCTCAGACCCAGACCTTGTCGAGCGCAGCGCAGAAGGCGGTCATATCATCCATCGAGCCGACAGTGACGCGCGACACCGTCGGCCATATCGGCCAGGACCGGCCGATCTCGACGCTCTGGGAGCGGAAAGCGATCTGCATGTCCTTGGCCGCCTTGGTCTTCCAGTCGATCATGAACATGTTGGCGTCGGTGGGATGCACCGTCAGGCCGCGCTTCTTCAGGTGTTCCAGCGTCATGCCGCGGGCGTCCTGCATCTCCTTGCGCCGGGCGGCGATCAGGTCGGCGGCCGTCAGGCTCGCGGTGGCGCAGGCCAATGAGGGCAGGGGCAGGGCGCCCGACTGCATGCCCCCGTCGTAGCGCATCATCCGGGTGATGATGTCGGGGCGCGCCATGACATAGCCCATGCGCATGCCGGCCATGCCGAAGATCTTGGAGAAGGTGCGCATGACCACGACGTCCTTGCCCGCGGCGGCCATGTAGGAGGCTGTCGGCACGCCGGCGAAGTGGGTGTAGGCCTCGTCCACCAGCACCATAGAGCCGGCCGGCTTGTTGGCCACGAGCCACTCGATGTCGGCGATCGGGGTTATGGTGCCGGTGGGATTGTTGGGCGTGCAGATGTAGTAGAGTCCGGCGTTGGGGTCGGCCGCCAGCATCGCCTTTACGTCGTGGCTGTAGTCGGCTTTCAGGGGCACGGCCTTGACAGGCGCGCCAAGCCATTCGGCCGTCCGCCCGGCCAGTTCGAAGGTCGGGTTGGCGGTGACCAGCCCGCGCGTCGGCGAGCAGAAGGTGACCACCGATCGCGACAGCGGATCGCTGGAGCCGGGCCAGGGGGCGACGTGATCATAGGGCACACCCTCGACCTGCATCACCGCCTTGATGAAATCGCCACGTTCGTCGTGCGGGGCATAGCGGTTGCCCGAAGCGATGATCGCCGCCGCCGCCGCCTGGCCGGGCGCGAGCGGCCCGGTCCAGCACTCGTTGGCGCCGATGCGGACCTTGGCGTTGGGCGCCGGATCCGGAATGCCGCCGGAGGCCCACGCCGGCCGACCGAACGTGGCCGCCGCGGCGGCCCCCAGGCCGAAAACGGTGACGATTCTTCCCAGGCTCCGCCGTGAATAGCCCCTGCTGAGCAGGTCGTCCCGGGCGTCTTCAGTAATCATTTGGGTCATCGGGCGGTCTCCTGGGCGCGAATAGACATCGGATTGGCGTTGCGGGGGCGACGTTCGCCTACATTTTCAGGGTATTCTTGAACATCAGCAGCGAGATGAACACAAGGTAAACGCCGAACACCCGCTTGAGCATGGCGGTCGGCAGATTGTGTGCGGCGGATACGCCCAGAGGCGCGGTCAGGATCGACATCGAGGAAATCGCCACGACCGCCGGCAGGTTGATGTAGCCGATCGACCCCCAGGGCAGGCCGGACTGATGGAAGCCGATGATCGCGAAGCCGATGGCGCTGGGAATGGCGATCAGGGTGCCGACACCCGAGGCGGTGGCGATCGCCTTCTGGATCGACCGCCCGCAGATGGTCATCACCATGATCGCCACGACGCCGCCGCCAACGCCGAGCAGCGACGAATAGGCTCCCAGCCCGCCGGCGATGCTGGCGCGCGGCAGACCGACCGGCATGGTGTCGTACATCACGATATTGCCGATCTTGGGGATGAGGAAATTCAGCGACATCAGCATCACGCCGCCAGCGAAGATCAGGGTCAGCACCTTGCCGTCGACATGACCGGCGAGGGCGACACCGACGCAGTCGCCGAGGATAAGCCATGGCGCCCACGTTCTGAGCACTTCCCACTCGACCGCGTCGCGCTTGGCGTGGGACCTGAGGGAGCGGATCGAGGTGATGATGATCGTCGCCGCCGACGTACCGATCGCCACGTGAGCATATTGAGATTTGTCGCCGCCCAGGAGCGGCAGGACGATGAACAGGGCGGGAACCACCACAAAACCGCCGCCGACGCCGAAGATTCCGGCGGTGAACCCCGCCAGAAGTCCGGCGGCAAGCATGGCGAACAGTGGCAAAGCCCAGGAAAACGAATCCAAACCGGCCATCGAACCTCTGACGTTCCGTCGCCGTGGTCCGGACCTGAAATCCGGCCGGACGGCGAACACTCTTACAAACCGCCATCCCGCCAACCCGGGGTGCGTTGCGGGGTGGCGAAGCGGCGGCCGACGTGGATCACGGCGCCGCGGCGCGGTCCGAAGCCGACCTCGCCGCGCGCCGAGGAATTTGTCAACGGCACAAGGAACAGGCTAAACGCCGCGGACCGTGCACAGTCTGCAGGCCGCCGCGGCGGCCCGAAGACTCGTCGCCGGGCGGATCGTCGCCAGCAACGCCGGTCTGCACAGGGGGATCCGCCATGGCCGTGAGTCGACGCACTTTCATCGAGCAGCTCGCCGTGGTCGGCGGACTGTCGCTGGCGGTGGCCGGCATGGAGGCCCTGGGTTTCGGCTTCGCTTCCGCCCAGGCCGCTCCGCCGCCGCTTACGGGCAAGGGCAAGGGCGTCAGGGTGGTGATCCTGGGCGCCGGCCTCGCCGGCATGACCGCGGCCTATGAACTGACCAAGGCCGGCTACGACTGCCAGGTGATCGAGGCGCGGTCCTTCGCCGGCGGCCGCTGCCAGACGGCGCGCAAGGGCTTCAGCCACACTGACCTGATCGGTCACACCCAGGTGTGTGATTTCGACGAGGGCCTCTACATCAACCACGGACCCTGGCGTATTCCCTACAACCACCGGTCCACGCTGCACTACACCAAGCTGTTCGGCGTCGCTCTCGAGCCCTTCGTCAACGACAACGACGCCGCCTATGTCTACTTCCAGAACGGCGGCGGACCGCTGGCGGGCAAGCGCCTTCGCAAGGGGCAACTTGCCGCCGACATGCGCGGCTACGCCGCCGAACTGATGGCCAAGGCCGCCGGCAAGGGCGGGCTGGACCTTCCCCTTTCACCGGCTGATCGCGACCGGTTCATCGGCTATCTGGTCAGCCAGGGCCGGCTTTCCCCCAAGTCCCTGGCCTACGGGCCGACAGAGGGTCGCGGGTTCGACGTCTATCACGGCGCCGGGCTGGATCCGGGCCCCGGCAAGCTCAGCGCCCCCTTCGCCCTGGCGGACATCCTGTCGTCGGACACGTGGCGGGCTCTCGAGCCGCTCGGCGACCACGAACAGCAGCTGACCATGCTGCAGCCCGTCGGCGGCATGGACCATCTGGCCAAGGGTTTCGAACGCCATGTCGGAAAGCTGATCCGCTACGACACCGAAGTCCAGAAACTCACCCAGGGCGCCGCCGGGGTCGAGGTCTTCTTCACCGACAAGGCCGGGAAATCGGGCTCGATCCAGGCCGACTACTGCATCTGCACCATACCGCTCTCGGTCTTGCAGGGCCTGGATGTTGCCGTGTCCGCGCCGTTCAAGGCGGCCATGGCCGGGCCGGCCTACGCTCCGGTCAACAAGATCGGCCTGCAGATGAAGCGGCGGTTCTGGGAAGAGGATCACGCCATCTACGGCGGGCACATCGCCACGGACATTCCCGGCATCGACACCATAAGCCTGCCGTCGACAGGCTGGCAGGGACAGAAGGGCGTCCTGCTGGGCTACTACGCCTTCGGGGCCGACGCCGCGCGGATCAGCGCCAAGTCGCCGGCCGACCGCGCCGCCTTCGCCGTGGCCGCGGGCCAGAAGATCTTCCCGGAGTACGCCGAGAGTTTCGAGAGCGCCTTTTCGGTGTCCTGGCACCTGACCCGATACAGTCAGGGCGGCTGGGCGGAATGGAGCGACGACGCCCGGGCCAGCGCCTATCCGGTGCTTTGCGAACCCGATGGACGGCTCTACCTGGCCGGCGAACACCTCAGCTATCTTGGCGGTTGGCAGGCCGGCGCCATCGAATCGGCATGGCAACAGATCGCAAAACTGCATGCCCGCGTGAATGCGGCCTGACATCAACGGAACCCTCATGAGACTGCTTTTCGCCAGCCTGGCCCTCTTGACCGCCGCCCCCGCCTTCGGCCAGGACGCCGGTCAGACCCAGTTCGTCACCACCTGTTCGGCCTGCCACCAGGTGACCGGTCAGGGGATCAAGGGGGCTTTCCCCGCCCTTGCGGGCGATCCCTTCGTGCAGGGCGACGCCGATGCGGTGATCACCACCGTGCTCAATGGCCGGGGCGGCATGCCGTCCTGGAAGGCGGACCTGACCGACGATCAGATCGCCGCGGCGATCAGCTATGTGCGCGCGGCCTGGGGCAACACGGCCCCGCCGGTGACCGCCGCCCAGGTCGCCGTGGTGCGCGCCCGCAGCGCTCAGCCTGTGGTCCGCAGCATGCAGGCCCACTGACCTAGGGCGCACCCGGGGCGGGCCGATCGGCCGACAGCCGGCCAGGCGGTTAAGCGGCCGGCGCGACCCCCGGTGGCGTGAGCGAACGCCGATCCTTTGGAACGATCCGATCGGCGTTGATCGGATCCAGATACACCCCGTACAAAACGCCCTAGCGAGAGAACCGGCGCGCGACGATCACCGGGCTGCCGGCGAGACCGAGATAGAAGCCGATATCGTAGAGCACGCCGGTTCCATCGGGTTCGAACAGACGGGTTTTCCACGGCAGAAGGTGGGGCGCGAGGTGGTTGACGATTTCCACCAGCAGGGTCATCGGGGCGATCAGGCCATGCCAGAAACCCAGCAGCGCCTGGCCGATCGCGCCACTCGCGGCCGAGTGGTGAGATTCGGCGGACCCCGCCACGCACGCGCCTAGGGTCAGGCAGAGCACGAGGCAGGCCGCGACACCGAGCCAGGAGGAGCCGCCGGCCCGACCGGCCTCGATGACGGGCACGGCCGACCGCCGACGAAACATGCTGTGATGTGAGGTGATCATGCCCAGATCCCGTCTGTTGCGATCGCGTCGGGCGCGATTTTGCAACAACGGCTGAGGCGCGGTCATCGTTCCGCCCGCCATCATCCCGGTTCAGGCGTTCTGCCAGGCCTCCGCCAGACCCGCGACCGCAGCCCGTCGGGCGCCGCCGGCCGCCTCCAGGGCGGCGTTGACCACCGCCAGCACGTCCGGCGGGGCGGTCTCGGGGCGGCCCGAGTTGAAGGGCGGCGCCGGGGCGTACTCCATGCTCAGCTGGATGGCCTGCGCCGCCTGGTCGCCGGCGATCTCGGCGGCGAGCGTCAGGGCGAAGTCGATGCCGGCGGTGACGCCGCCGCCGGTGAAGATGTCGCCGTCCCGCACGACGCGGGCGGGGTCGGGTATGGCGCCGAACTGGCTGAGCAGGTCGCGCCAGGCCCAGTGGCAGGCGGCGCGGCGGCCGCGCAGCAGACCGGCGGCGCCCAGGATGAGCGACCCGGTGCAGACCGAGGTGACATAACGCGCGCCGGCCGCCAGGCGGCGAATCTGGGCCATGAACTCGGGGTCCGCCATGGCGTCGGTGCAGCCGAAGCCACCGGGGACGCAGAGCACATCACAGGCCGCAATATCGCTCAGGCGGCTGAGTCGGGCGAAGGTCAGACCGTCGGCCTCGATCTCGCCCCCCAGGGCGCTGGCGGCGAACACCCGGGCGCCGGGCAGGCGACAGAGCACCTGGTGCGGCCCGGTGAAGTCCAGGTGCGTAACTCCAGGATAAAGGGCGAAGACGATGACAAGCGGATCGGACATGCTGACGGACCTTGGCTCGAGTGGCTGTTGACGCCGCCAGACTGCACCCGATAGAGCTTGGCGTATATGACATTGTTCCCTCAAAATCCGCCATGACCCGCGCCATCGCTGTCGTCATTTTTCCGGGATTCCAGATCATCGACGCCGCTGGCCCGATCGGCGCCTTCGAGATCGCCAGCCGATTCTGTCCGGGCGCCTATGAGATCGCCGTGCGGGCCGTGTCGCCCGGCGCAGTGGCCAGCTCCTCCGGCGTCTCGGTGGTGGCCCGAGCCCTGGGCGACGCAACGGGGGTCGACACGGTGATGCTGGCCGGCGGTGACGGCTCGCGGGCGGCGATGCGGGATGAGGCGCTACTCACGTTCACGCGGTTGGCGGCAGTCTCCGTGCGGCGGCTGAGCAGCGTCTGCTCCGGCGCCTACGTCCTCGCCGCGGCCGGCGTGCTTGATGGCCGGCGGGCGACGACCCACTGGTCGCGCGCCGAGGACTTCTCCCGCCGGTTTCCGAAGGTGCGTCTGGAACCTGACCGCATCTGGATCCGCGACGACCAGATATGGACGTCGGCGGGGATCACGGCGGGGATCGATCTGGCGCTGGCCATGATCGACGCGGACCTGGGCGAGGCCATCGCCCGCCGGACCGCCCAGCAACTGGTGGTCTATCATCGTCGGCCCAGCGGCCAGTCGCAGTTCTCCGCCCTGCTGGAGCTTGGCGCCGGGCAGGGCCGTTTCGGACCCCTGCTCGCCTGGATGCGGGAGCACCTCGGCGAGCCCATGACCGTGGAGCGCCTGGCCGCACAGGCCGGCATGAGCGAGCGGAACTTCGCCCGGGCGTTCGCCGCCGGGACCGGCGTGACACCCGCCCGGGCGGTGCAGCGTCTGCGGCTGGAGGAGGCCCGCGCCCTGGTCGAGGCGGGATCGCGACCTGTGGAACAGATCGCCCGGGACGCCGGTTTCGGTGACCCTGAACGGATGCGGCGGGCCTTCGTCGCCGCCTTCGGCCAGCCGCCGCAGGCGCTTCGGCGGGCGGCGCGGGGCGATTCAGGTCGAGAGAGCCCCGTTTCGGCGCCTTCCCAAGGCGACGCCCGCGGCCTAGGCTGACGGCAACGACAAACGGGAGGTTACCATGGACGGGTCCCTGACATCCGCCGCGAGACCGGCTGACCCCTGGTCGCTGCCGCTGGAAACGATCGATCCCAGCCAGGCCGAACTTTTTCTCAGCGGCGCCCACCACGACTATTTCCGTCGCCTGCGCCACGAGGATCCGGTGCACTACTGCGCCGACAGCCCGTTCGGCCCCTATTGGTCGATCACCCGCTTCAACGACATCATGGCTGTCGACAGCAACTATGCGGCGTTCTCGTCAAACCGCACGATTGTCATCGGCGACCAGCCCGATCTCGATGAGCCGCCTATGTTCATCGCCATGGACCCGCCGCGGCACGACGCCCAGCGCAAGGCTGTGACACCGGCGGTCGCCCCCGCCCGCCTGTCCGACCTCGAGGCCCTCATCCGCAAACGGGCCTGCGCCATCCTCGATTCCCTGCCGCGGAACGAAACCTTCAACTGGGTGGAGCTGGTTTCCAAGGAACTGACCACCCAGATGCTGGCTACGCTCTTCGACTTCCCCTTCGAGGACCGCCACCTGCTGCCCTACTGGTCGGATGTGATCACGACCACCGAGACCGTCGGCGTCGCGGTCGACATGGAAAAGCGCATGCAGGTGCTGCACGAGTGTCTGGGCTATTTCTCGCAGCTCTGGCGCGAGCGGGCGGCGGCCGAGCCCCGGTTCGACTTCATCTCGCTGTTCGCCCACAGCCCTGACACCCGGGACATGATCAACAATCCCATGGAGTTGATGGGCAATCTGATGCTGCTCATCGTCGGCGGAAACGATACGACCCGGAACTCGATCTCCGGCGGTCTGCTCGCCCTGAACCGCTATCCGGAACAGTACGCCAAGCTGAAGGCCGACCGTTCGCTGATCCCCAACATGGTTCCGGAGATCATCCGCTGGCAAACCCCGCTGGCCCATATGCGGCGCAACGCCACGCGGGACATCGAGTTCGAGGGCAAGTCCATCCGGGCCGGCGACAAGGTGATCATGTGGTATGTCTCCGGCAATCGGGACGAGACGGTGATCGATGATCCAGAGGCCTTCATCATCGACCGGGACCGCGCTCGCCACCATCTGTCCTTCGGCTTCGGCATCCACCGCTGCATGGGCAATCGTGTCGCCGAGATGCAGCTGCGCATCCTGTGGGAGGAAATCCTCGCCCGTTTCGAGCATGTCGAGGTGGTTGGCGAGCCGGTTCGCGTGCTCTCCAATTTCGTGCAGGGCTACGAGGACCTGCCCGTGCGCATTCGCGCCTAGGGCAAACCTGTAGAGCCTGATTCACCGACCGGACCTGTTCGGTGCGGCCCGATCGGGCCCAGGGACGAACGTTCGAGACCTTCGCTCGCCGAACCGGCCGGGAGGGCGCATCAGGAAGAACCGGCGGCGGGACGCGTCAGGAACTGCATCACCCTGGCGGTCTGCCCCGGCAGGAAATGGCGACCGTCCGGGATGAAGACCACCTCGGCGTCTGGCGTCAGGCGCGTGAGGCGGTCGCGGGTGTCGCGGGAATCGATCATCACGTCGCGCCCGCCTACGATGGCCAGCACCGGGACCGTGAGCGCGCGCAGATCCGCGTCGCTGAGGCGCGGGTTTTTCACCACCCTCGGGCGGAATTCCCGTCCGATCAGGGTCATCAGGGCCATCAGGGGGCGCGCTGCCTCCGGCGGCGCGACCGGGGCCGGTCCGAACACCATTTCCCTCACCTTGCGAAATCCCCACGGGCCCAGCAGCATCAGCGGCGCCGCCGCCAGCAGGAAGTTCTTCTGGCGGCCGATGCCGGCCGGGCAGATCAGCGCCAGGCGGTCCACCCGCTCCGGCCGGCGCGTCGCATAGTCCAGGGCCAGCCAGCCGCCCAGCGAGACGCCTACGAAGGCGGCGCGGGCAACACCGAGGCCCAACAGAACCTCATCCAGCCACCGGGCGTGGGCGTCGCTGTCCAGGGGCGGTCGCGACGGGGCGCTGCGGCCGGCGTCCCCGATGACGTCGACGGCGTAGACCCTGAACCGGGCCGACCAGGCGGCCGCATCGAACATCCACGAGGCGACGTTGGACTGGGCGCCGTGGAGGAGCACCAGCGGCGGCGACGTCTCGCGGCCGCTGGCCACCACGAAGGTCGCTCCCTGGCCCGTTGGCAGCTGGATCTGGGTGGCGGGAACCGGCCAGGCGGCCAGCGCCCGCTCATAGGCGGCCGCCACCGCCTCAGCGCCCGCCTCGGTCCTGAAAATGGTGTTCACCGGAAGGCCCCTGCGAAGCCGTCCAGCATCTGCAACAGGGCGGCTGTGTCCCGGATGTCTCCGACGATGATGACCTTCAGAAGCGACCGCTCCGGGTCATAGGCCGTATCGAGACGGACCGGCCCGTCTCGCGCCGCTGTCGAAAGCGCGGCGGCCTGCAGAGCCGTGGCGATGCGCTGGGCGACCTCGACCGAAATGGACGCCAGGTCGGCGATGGCGGTGACCCGCGGCGGATCCCGCCCCGGCCGGGCGGCGATTCCGGAGAAGGCGTCCAGGTCGGAGCCCAGGATCCGCCAGGACTTGCCGATGCGTGTGGCGCGCAGGCGACCGTCCCGGATGAACCGCAACACGGTTCGAGGATGAACCTGGAGTCGCCCCGCGACGGCCTCGACCGTCAGCACTCTGTCCGACACGGTTGAACTCTCCCCATGCGCCATTGTCCACTAAATACCCTAATAGGAGACGATTAAGCGATAATACGGACATTGAAGCCTGTCAAAACTGGCGACGGCCACTTGATCCAGATCAAGGGGCGCGCCGACCCCAGGCGGCATAAAGAAAAAACAAGCCGACCTGTCTTTTTAGCGGGCGAACACGGGAACCCGGCGGCAGGCCACTCGCGGGAGGAACGCATGAAGATCGAGTTTCTGAAATCGGGCGACGTTCTGGACGCGCGGCCGACCTACAAGGACATCATCCGCGACGACGCGATCCCGGCCCCCGACTGGCTGGTCGCCGACTCGGTTCCGGACCTCGGATACGAGGGCGTTCCGGCCACGAACTACACCTCCGAGGCGTTCTTTCAGCAGGAGATCGAAAAGGTCTGGCTGAAGTGCTGGCAGATGGCCTGCCGCGAGGAGGAAATCCCCAATATCGGCGACTATCACCTCTATGAGGTGGTCGGGCGCAGCGTGCTGGTCGTGCGAACCGCGGCCGACGAGATCAAGGCGTTCCTCAACGTCTGCACCCACCGCGGCCGCAAGCTCGAGACGCACGACGGCTGCAAGAACCGCTTCCGTTGCGTGTTCCACGGCTGGGAGTGGAACATCGACGGCTCCTTCCGCCACAATCCCTGGGCCTGGGACTTCCCCAATGTCGACCCCGCCAGCCTGTCGCTGCGCGAGGTGCGGACCGGTTTCTGGGGCGGCTTCGTGTTCATCAGTTTCGACAAGGACGCGCCCGATCTGCAGGCGGTGCTCTCGCCAATCCCCGATCACTTCAAGGACTACGCCTTCGAGGACCGGTACATCGCCGTCCACGTGGCCAAGAAGTATCCCTCCAACTGGAAGGCGACCGCCGAGGCTTTCATGGAGAGCCATCACAGCATCGCCACCCACCCGCAGTTCATGCCCTATCTGGGCGACGCCAATTCCGGCTACGACGTCTTTTCGGACTACACCTCGCGGCAGCTGACCGCCATGGCCGTCACCAGCCCCTTCATCGACGGGACCGCTCTGACGCAGACCGACATCTACACCGCCATGCTGGCCAGTTCCGGCCGCCTGGCGAGCGACGCCGTGGCCGAGGTGCCGCAAGGCATGACCGCCCGCGCCTTCGCCGCCCAGGAACAGCGCAAGGCGATGACCGCCGACAACGGCTATGACTATTCCCAGGCATCGGACGCCGAGATGCTGGATCCGATGCTCTACAACGTCTTCCCGAACATGTCGTTCTGGGCCGGCTACAGCCCCAATATCATCTATCGCTGGCGTCCCGACGGCGTCGATAGCAGCATCATGGACATCTATATGCTGCGTCGGGTTCCCAAGGGCGCGGCCCGGCCCAAGGCGGCGCCGGTGCACTGGCTCAGCGACGACGAGCCGTTCACGGCGGCGGCCGAACTGGGATCGCTCGGCGGGGTCTTCGAACAGGATATGGCCAACCTGCCCTATGTGCAGGAGGGGCTGAAGATGATGGGCGACGACATTCCGGTGCAGTTCGCCGAGTACACCGAGATGCGTCTGCGCCAGCTTCACCAGACGCTGCGCAAGTTCATCGACGCCTGACGGCGGAACCGTCGGCGCACATCCCGTCCTCACAGGAGAAGGTCATGGGTCACACCCTCGGTGCGGTGGAGCTTCGCGAGATGGTGAGAACCGCCATCGCCTACGGCAAGACGCGGTCGATCCCGCTGGCGCCGTCGGTGATGACGATTCCCGCCTCGAACTACGTCGATCCGTGGCGGTTCGAGGTGGAGGTCGAGCGCATCTTCAAGCGCCTGCCTTTGATGTTGGCGCCCAGCGCCGAGATTCCCCGGCCGGGCGATTACAAGGCGATGGAGGTCGCGGGGGTCCCGGTGCTCATCACCCGCGGCCAGGACGGGGTGGTCAGGACATTCCTGAACGCCTGCAGCCATCGCGGCGCCAATCTGACGACCGAACCCACAGGCAACGCCAAGCGTTTCGTCTGCCCCTATCACGGCTGGACCTTCGACCAGCAGGGGGCCCTGCGCGGCGTCGCCTCGGCCGAGGAATTCGGCGAGGTCGACAAGGACTGCTACAGCCTGCGCACCCTGCCCACCACGGAGCGGTCCGGCCTGATCTGGGTGGTTCTGGACCGTAACTCGACCGTCGACTTCGACACGTTCCTCTCCGGCTACGACGCCCTGCTGGAGCGGTTCGGCTTCAAGGACTGGCACTTCCAGAGCAGCCGGGTGATCAAGGGTCCCAACTGGAAGGTCGCCTATGACGGCTACCTGGACTACTATCATATCCCGGTTCTTCACCGGGAGACCTTCGGCCCCGACATGCTCAACCAGGCCATCTATTCGGCCTTTGGTCCTCACCAGCGGGTTCAGTTCCCCCTGCGCGAATACAGTGAGCTGGAGGCCACGCCCGAGGACGCCTGGACCGACGAAACCCTGCTCAGTGGCGTCTGGACGATCTTCCCTCACATTTCCATCGCCAGCTTCGGCGGCGGCGGCCGGGGCGTGATGATCTCGCAGCTGTTGCCTGGCGCGACGGTGGGCGAATCCCTGACCACCCAGATGTACCTGATGCAAACCCCGCCGGAGGGTCCGGAAATCAAGGCGGCCGAGGAGCAGTTCGCCTTCCTGCGCCGAGTCGTCGAGGACGAGGACTACACCACCGGACTGGCGCTGCAGAAGGCGCTGAAGGCCGGGGCTCTCGACAAGGTGACGTTCGGCCGCAACGAATCGGGCGCTCAGCGGTTCCACGGCTGGGTCGACAAGGTCATCGCCACCGACGACGCCGATCTGAACGCGCTGTTCGCCGGCTGAAGCGCCGACGGACGACTGGCCCGCCGGAACCGCGCACGCCGGTTCGGAAAAATTCGAGGGTGGCGCCGCGCCCGATCCTTCGTAAGGTGGCGGTCAAATGGTCGCACCTGTCCGCAGAATCGTCGCCGCCGTCGGCTCCCCCTGTCCTGGGGTGGGTGATCGCGGCGACTCGGCCGGGGCGGATCGATGAGCCGCAACGCCGCCGAAGCCCTGCGGGACCCGATCACCACGGTCGCCGAACAGGGGATTCTCGCCCGTCTCGCCCTTCGCCAGATCGGGGCGCTGCGAATTCTGGCGACGCTGGTTTTCATCGTGGTCGGCTTTCTCGCCGCATCGTTCAGCTGGAAACTGCCGCTGTTCGGCGCCGCCGAACGGACCCTCTACGACGTGCGGGTGGTCGCCACCGCCCCGTCGGTCGACCAGGATCCGCGGGTGGTGATGGTGGTGTTCAAGGACGAGACGCTCGAGCACACCCAGCACCGATCGCCGCTGGACCGGGCCCTGCTGGCCAAGGCCCTCACCCAGATCGACGCCCTGGGCCCCAAGGCCATCGGCATCGACATTCTTGTCGACGAACCTCAGCCGGAGGACGACCAACTCGTCGCCGCCCTGCGCGGCATGCGGACCCCCACCCATCTCGCCTTCGCCAGCAACGCCACCAACTCCGATGACGAACAGCTGTGGCAGGAGGCCTATGAGCGCCAGTTCCAGGCGCGTCTGGCCGGCAGCCAGAGCTCGGCCGCCAGCATCCGTGTGCTGAAGGAGGACAACGGCGTCGTTCGCCGCTGGCCGACGCACGCACCCAACGAGCCACCGCTTC
This sequence comes from uncultured Caulobacteraceae bacterium, assembly GCA_903923135.1. Lineage (GTDB taxonomy): Bacteria > Pseudomonadota > Alphaproteobacteria > Caulobacterales > Caulobacteraceae > Acaudatibacter > Acaudatibacter lapponiensis. The sequence continues at coordinate 20,657 of CAIXWN010000193.1, forward strand.
TGGCCCTGGCCATGGGGCCGCACAACCCGGCGTTCGAGGGGTATCAGGGAGGCCTTCGCTTCCGGCGGGCCAAGTTCGTCGACCGCCCGCTCTACGCCGAGTTTCCGATCGACCTGTTCAGCCAGCCGTTCACCGCCTCACTGTTCAAGCGCTTCATCGCCGGACGCTATGTTCTGGTCGGCGCCGATATTTCCGACATCGACCGGGTGGGTAACCCGGCGACCGCGCTGAACCTGGAAAAGCCGCCGCCCGGACTGAAGGTGCATGCCGATCTGCTGTCCCAGGTCCTCGACGGCAGGATCGAGACCCAGATCTCGGGCTGGGCGAGGGTGCTCACCACCCTGCTGGTGGTGCTGGCCGGGGCGCTGACCGGCGTGATCAAGGTCAGACCGGTCTGGAACGAGGTTTTCCTGGGGCTGCAGCTGGCGTTCGTGGCCGTTCTGCCGTTCACCCTGCAGGGATTGGGTTTCGACACCTGGCACACGCCGCAGTTCGGCTGGGCGGTGGGCTGGCTGATCGCCTACACGGCCACGTCGGCGGCGGCCCGCGCCGTCGGCGCCGAGCAGCGCAACTACGCCCAGTCGGCTCTCGGCAAGTATCTGCCTCGTGACGTGGCCGCCCAGATCCTGCGTGATCCCAGCCAGATGGCCCTGCACGGGGAGCGCCGCGAGATCTACGCCCTGTTCAGCGATCTGCAGGGGTTCACCGAGATGACCCACGGCCTGGAGCCGGAGGTGGTGGCCAGTCTGCTGAACGCCTACCTCGACCTGCTCAGCCAGGCCGTGCTGCAACACGGTGGGACCATCGACAAGTTCGTCGGCGACGCGGTGGTCGCCTTCTGGGGCGCGCCGATCGCCCGTCCGGACGATGGCGAGCGGGCCGCGAGGGCGGCGATCGCCATGTGGCGGGTTGGCGAGGCGTTCCGAAAGACCCCCATGGGCGATCATCCGCCGCTCGGGCGCACGCGGGTCGGGCTGCACCGCGGCCTGGCCATCGTGGGCAATTTCGGTGGGGAGGGGCGGATCAGTTACACGGCCCTTGGCGACGTGATGAACACCGCCTCACGTCTGGAATCCGCCAACAAGACCCTGGAAACACGCCTTCTGATCAGCCGCGAAGCGCTGCCGCCGGCCATGCTGCCGGACTTCCGCGCCATGGGGCGCATCGGTCTTCGCGGGCGGTCGACCCCGGTCGAAGTCTTCGAATATGCGGTGGACTTTCCTGCCGAGGCGCGCGACCGCCTGAACGACGCCTACGCCCGTTTCGACTCCGGGACCCTGTCCGCGCTGGATGAGATCCGCGCCCTGGCCGCCGAGCACGACAGCGACGTGGCCCTGGCGAATCTGGTCCGGCGTCTCGAATCGGCCGGCCCGGGCGGAACCTACCGCCTGGGCTGACCCTCCCGCCAACCGGTCCGGCCTATTTGGCCGCCACCTGGGACTGGAGGGTGTCGAGCTGGTCGTAGCAGCCGTTATCGAGAAGCGCCGAGGCCAGTTCGGTGAGGCTGGAGGCGTCCGGAGCGATCGTCCGCCAGCGCACCTGGGTTGCGCCGGCGGCGTCCAGGTTCAGGGTGAACAGCTGTCCGTCGCTGTAGGCAAGGTCGGACGGCCAGACGAGGTCCCGCGATCCGGCCGGCCAGGCGAGCGTCCGCGAGCTCTTGCCGCCATCCTGATAGATGACCAGCCGTCCGTCGCCGCCGCCGCTGCGGGTGAGCACGGGGGCATGGCCCCTGACCACGCAGAAGTTGTGGGCGTCGCTCGGCTCCGCCTGCTGCCAGGCAACGACGTCGAGGCGCCAGAGGGGCGGGACCTCTGCGGGCGGCGCCGGCTTGCCCTCATCGAGCGTGAAACCCCGCACGGCCGCGATGCCCGGGCGATTGGCGTTGGCCCGCCGGAAGATCTCCTGCAGCGCCGCGACCTTGGTTCCGGTGGTGATCTGGCCCGCGGTGATGGTGGCCGGGCCCGACAGGGCGTGCGAGCCGGCCGCGTCGAGAATTTCCAGCTGATCGCCGGCCCTCAGCGTGATCACCCGGGCGGGCGCCAGAACGGCGCCCGGAGGAAAGGCCGCGGCCGAGGGGCCCCTGGCGCTCAACACCACGATCTGCGCGGTCGCGACCGACGCACCGCACACCCAGACCAGCGCGGCGATCGCGGCGCGTTTGGCAGGCGTCAACATGCACATTCTCCCAACCCCTGAGGCTCTCGCCCGTTCACAGGGCGTGTAACGCCTGGAAGCTTACGATGGTTGCGAAGAATCTTAAAGCCGCGGCCGGATCGCTCAGGCAGCGGCGTTTTTCGTCGGTATGATCACCGGCAGGTGCTCATAGCCCTTGACGAAGCTCGAGTAGATCCGCCGCGGTTCGCCCACCACCTGGACCACCGGGAACCGCTTGAGGATTTCCTCCCAGATGATCTTCAGCTGCAGTTCGGCGAGACGGTTGCCGACGCAGCGATGGATGCCGAAGCCGAAGGACATGTGCTGGCGGGGCCTTTCGCGCTCGATGTTGTAGCGGTTGGGTTCGGCGATCACCTCTTCGTCGCGGTTGCCCGAGACGTACCACATCAGCACCTTGTCGCCGGCCTTGATGAGCTTGTCGCGCAGTTGGAAGTCTACCTTGGCCGTCCGGCGCATATAGGCCAGGGGCGTCTGCCAGCGGATGGTTTCGGAGACCATCCCCGGGATCAGGTCGGGATTGTCGCGCAGCTTCTGGTACTGATCCGGGTTCTGGTTCAGGGCCAGGACGCTGCCGGTGATCGAGTTGCGGGTGGTGTCGTTGCCGCCGACGATCAGCAGGATCAGGTTTCCGAGATATTCCATGCGATCCATGTCGCGGGTGGATTCGCCGTGGGCGAGCATCGAGATCAGGTCGTTGCGCGGCGGGGCGTTCACCCGCTCGTTCCACAGATTGAGGAAATAGTCGGCGCACTCGAACAGGGCGGCGCGCCGGCGCGTCTCATGTTCCTCGGGATCGGTGGTGCCCAGGACGCCGGACTGCGGCGCCGCCGTGGCGATGTCGGACCAGAACGTGAGCTTGCGGCGGTCCTCCCAGGGGAAGTCGAACAGTGTCGCCAGGGTCATGGTGGTGAGTTCGATGGACACCTTGTCCACCCAGTTGAATTCCTCGCCGATCGGTATGGTGTCGAGAATGCCGGCGGCGCGCTCGCGGATGACAGGCTCCAGGTTCATCAGATTGGCCGGGCTGACGATCGGGCTGACGGTCTTGCGCTGGGCGTCGTGCTTCGGCGGATCCATGGCGATGAACATGGGCAGCGCGAAGTCGGCTTCCGGATCGAAGGCGGTGATCGCCGGCTCCGACGAGAACACCTGGTGGTTGGTGTCGACGGCCATGATGTCGTTGAATTTCATCACCGACCAATAGGGGCCGACCTCCTCGTCGACCGCGTAGTGGACAGGGTCTTCGGCGCGCAGGCGCTCGAAGTAGGGCCAGAAGCTGTCGGTGCGGAACAGTTCGGGGTCGAGCGGCTTGATGTCCTCGATCGGCATCGAATAGGCCTGATGCCGAGCCGCTCTCCGGATGTCGTTGCCCGCGTCGTCCATGGTTATCTCCTTGGGGGCCTGTCCCAACCTCCCCGACGGAGTTGACGGCGGCGTCACTTTTGCCTGTTCGGCCGACGCCGGGCAAGAGGCTTATCGGGCCGCAAGCCGCTCGGGCAAGAATTCCACCGTCAGCGACACCGACTCTCCCGGCGCCAGGATGGTCATTCCGTGCCCGCCGCCGCCCGACGAAAGATTGACCGCGTTGAGTCGATGGCTGACCGGTTCGACGCAGAAGTGGGCCTCCCCGGGCGGGACGTAGACCACCAGAAAGGGGCTCGCCGGACGGCAGAGCAGCGTCAGCGCCAGGCCGCGCGACGGCCAGGTGATCCGCGCCGGACCGCTCCAGCCGGTGAACTGGTTGTCCACCGCCTCTGTGAGGGCCGGACCGGCGCCCCAGTCCCAGGACGGCGGCGGACTGACGGCGTCGGCGTCGGCGGTCATGTACACCCCCGGCGCATTGGCGAGCAGGCGAGTGTCGTGGTCGCGAGGGAAGTAGGGGTGCAGTCCCAGGCCGGCGGGCATGGGGCGGGTGTCTAGGTTGGTGACGCTGAGGGTGTGGGAGAGGCCGACGTCGCTGAGCGAGAAGGTCTGCTCGGCCCTGTAGGCCCACGGCCAGTCGCCGGCCAGGTGGTCGAGACGAAGGCGCGCCGTCCTCAGGTCGCACCCGACGACCCGCCACGGCGACCGCCAGCCCTGGCCGTGAATGGCGTCGGTCTCACCGGCGAGGTTGGCCGGCAGGCTGACGCTCCGGCCGTCGAAGGCGAACCGGGCCCCGGCGATCCTGCCCGCGAAGGGCGCGAGGGGAAAGTTTCCGAGCCCCAGCGGATCGCCCGAGTCCAGGGTCGCCGGCGTCGCCGGTCGCAACAGGTCCTCGCCGTCCCAGACGAAACGCGCCACGCCGCCGCCGATCGCCGGCGCCAGCGTCAGGCGGGAACGCCCGGCGCGCAGCTCGACCAGCCGCGGATCCGCGGCCGTCATCCGGCGGGCGTCAGTTCGATCACGTGTTCGGCCTGTTGTTCGACGGCGGCGGGGGAGAAGAGCAGGGGCACGTAGCCGCCCTTTGCCCAGAGCGGAAAGAGATCGCCATAGTGCGGACTGGCAGGGTCGCCGGACTGCCCGGGCGTATTGATGACCACCGAATTGTCCCAGGCCCCCACGTCGATCACCATGCGCACCGAGGCGCCGGCGCTGACGTTGAAGTCCGACGGCGTGTAGGTCGCCGCCTTCGGGGTGGAGGCGCTGCCGGGGATCGGCAGCGGTCCGAGGGTCATGCGGGCGCGGGTCGACGGGTCCGCCAGCGCCGCGGCGGCCGGTGACCATGTGGCGTGGTGAAGGCGGCCCCAGGTCCAGGCGGACCTGTCCGGGCCCAGACGTTCGGCGAGTTCCGCCAGGCTCTCCTTGAGGCTGGCCAGCAACAGGGCGTCCCGGGCGGCGGCGGGGTTGTCGCCGAACGCTACTCCAGGGTGCTCCACGGCGGTCAGGATCGCGTCCAGGGTCGGCGTGCCGATGGCGGCGCGCGCCCGCGGCGCCAGGCGGCTGATCACGGCGGGACCAAGATGCTTCACCGCCCAGACCTCATAGATGGCGGCGGCCACGCTGCCCACGCTCTCCTCGTGGTCCCAGGCCCTCAGACGGGCCAGGGCGTCGGCGACTTCGGGATCGGACGAGACGAGCGGCGCGGCGAGAGTCGTCAACCGGTAGGAGATGGCCGAGTGACTGTCGGTCTGCAGGGCCACGGAATCGGCGATGCTGACGCGAGTGTTGGCGGAGAGAACCTGGTTGATCCGGTCGATGCGCGAACGGTCCGACCATTCGAACGACACCTTGCGCGCCTCCGCGGGATAGTCGCGGGGCAGGTTCATCTCGTTGGCCGTGCCCAGCCATCCCTTGGCGGGATTGAGGCTGACCGGCAGGTCGTCGCCCTTGAGGAATCCCTGCCACTCGTAGCGGCCGTCGCCGGGGACGGGCAGCAGACCGTCCCAGTTCGGCCGGCGCGGCGTCAGGCCCGACGCGGCCCAGCCGATGTCGCCGGCGGTGTCGGCGTAGACGAGATTGAGCGGCGGGGCGCCCCAGTGATCGTGCGCCCTCAGGAAATCGGCCCAGGCGCCGGCGTGGGTCAGCCAGGAGGCCTGGAAGTAGCCGGACGCGCCCGGCTCGCTCCACACGGTCCGAAGGGCGAACGCCCGACGCCCCGCCGGGTCGAAGGCCAGCACAGGTCCGTGCCGGGTGAAGCGCAACTCCACCTCGCGCGGCGCCTCGCCCTTCACGGCGATGGTGTCGTGAACGATCGTCATCGGCTCGTAGCACGTCGCGGCGCCGCATCGGGCGAGCACGGAGCGGTAGCGGTCGGGGTCGGCCGGATCGAGGTCGTAGACGTAGAGGTCTTCCTGATCGATTCCGAAGATCGTCAGGCCGAAGGCGGCGGTGTCGTTGTGGCCGAAGGAGACGCCGGGCAGGGCCGGCTCGCCGGCCCCGATCACCGAAAGCCCCGGCGCTGTGAGCTGGACCACATAGCGAAGGGCGGGGACGCCCAGCTGCCGGTGGGGGTCGTTGGCCAGGATCGGCCTGCCCGTGGCGGTACGCGAGGGCGCGACGACCCAGTTGTTCGAGCCCTCCTGCGCGGCGTTGCGGGTGAAATCAGCCAGATCCAGCGCCGCCACCCGGGTCGTCGTGGTCGAGAACGCCACCGGCTGTGTGGCCAGGACATAGTCCTTCAGGACGTCGGCGGTGACCACGCAGGGATCCAGGCCGTCGGGTATCGTCGCCATATGGGCAGGCTCCAGACGCTTGCGCAGGGCGTCGGCGGCCAGCCCGGCGGCGCAGGCGACCCTGGCGCGGGCCACCTCGGAGGTGACATTGCCCACCAGGGCATGGCTGCGAACGCGGACGACGTCCTCCGCCCGCCAGAGGTCCGGAGCCGAGCCGGTGAGCGAGAACTCCAGGGGCAGGGGTTTGGCGCCGCGCCGCGTTTCGCCGACGTAGGCGTTGATCCCGGCGGCGAAGGCCTCGACCTCCGCCTTCGCGCCCGGCGCATAGGCGGCCCATTCGGCGTCCATGTCGCCGCGGTAGAGGAATAGACGCGCGGCGCGATCCTGCGCCACATAGGCCGGGCCGAAGCTGGCGGACAGCAGCCCCAGCCCGCGCTTGCGCCACAGGTCGATCTGCCAGAGCCGATCGCGGGCGGCGTTGTAGCCCTGCAGGAAGAAGGCGTCGCGCTGGCTGGCGGCGTAGATGTGCGGAATGCCCCAGTGATCGACCACAATCCGGCCGGGCGCGTTCAGCCCGGCCACACGCCAGTGATCGGTCGGCGCGCCGGCGGCGGCGCCACCGACGCCGATCAGGGCAAGGGCCAGGCTCAGGGCGCGCAGCGACATGGGCATTCTCTCCGGCGGTCGAGTCGAACTGGCTCGCAGACTAGCGGGTCCGCGTCCCGAGCCGCAAACGCGCCCGCCCCCCGACGGGGCTAGCGGGCCGGGAAGCGGCGGCGCGCCGGTCCTCCGGCGAGGGGCAGGGTGCTTTCGTCGACGATGCGGCCGCCCTTCATCACCAGCGCTATGGCCTTGGTGTTGTCGATGTCCTTCAGCGGATCGGCGTTCAGCAACAGCAGGTCGGCCAGCTTGCCTTCCTCGACCGAGCCCATGTCCTCGGCCTTGCCCAGGAAGACCGCGCCATTGTGGGTGGCGATGCGGATGACCTGGGCGGGAGTCAGGCCGGCCTGGACGAGAAGTTCCATCTCGCGATGCCCCGCGGGGCCGCTGGACTGGTCGGTGCCGAGCGCCGCCACGCCGCCGGCGGCGACGATCTTGCGGATGTTCTCCTCGCAGATGGGCGTCATCAGCTTCATCCACCACGTCCACGGCCTGGCCAGCCAGGCGGCGCGTGTGTGGGTCCGCATCTCGGCCCGCTCGGCGGACGAGAAGGTGGCCACATAGTCGGGCTCGTCGAGGAATTCAGGGTGCTCGGCCAGGCGGCTGTAGTTCTCGCCGATGGTCAGGGTGGTGGCGAACGGGATCTTCTTGGCCGCCATGAGCCGCACGAAACTGTCGCTCACGGGCCCCTGGATCACCGGATGGGCGAGGGTGTCCGCGCCGGCGTAGATGGCCTCGAGAGAGCGCCGTTCATTGGAGACGTGGACCGTCGTGCGGATGCCGTGCTCGTTATAGTACTGGATGATCTGGTGCAGCAGGGCCGGGGGCATCAGGGTGATCATCGGCCGCGCCCCCCAGCCCTCCTCGTCATAGGTCAGCTTCAGGATGTCCGGCTGCTGTTCGGCGATGTGCCGGTCGAGCAGCGCCTTGTCCTTTTCGAAATCGCTGATCCGGATGGCCATCGCGTCGCCGTGGCTGCCCGGATAGGTGATCAGGTTGCCGGTGGCGAAGATGCGGGGTGACGGTATCTTTCCCGCGCGCTCGAGGCCGCGTTCATAGAGGCTGTTCTCCGGCAGATTGCCCACGTCGACAACGGTGGTGAAGCCGTCATAGAGGTAGCCCGCCAGGGCCGCCTCCGCGGCCGCATGGTCGATGACCGGCGGCCCGTCGTGTCTGGCGTCCCACTTCCATCCGGCCAGATGGATGTGCACGTCCATCAGTCCGGGCATCAGATACTTGCCGCGGCCGTCGATCACCTGACCCTGCGGCGCGCCGGCGACAGCCGAGGGCGTGACCCGGGCGATCCGCTCGCCGTCGACCACGACGGTCATGTCGGCCCTTGCCGCGGCGCCGGTCCCCTCGATCACCGTCACATGTTCGATCGTATAGGCGGCGTGCGCGGTTGAGGTGAGACCGGCCAGAAGGGCGGCCGTGCAGAACAGGGTTTTCAGGGTCATGGGGCGCCTTGGCAGGGAGACTCGCCGCAGAATGGCATGATCGCCGCGGGTTGTGACCGCAGATCGTCTCCGGGGCCGTCCGCGCGAAGATTTGAGCCTTGCGTTCGATCGCGTAGACAGGCCCTTGAGACCCCGCGCGAGGATTCGAGCCGCATGACCGACACGCCCGCCCACTGGCTGATGAAGTCCGAACCGGTGAAATACGGTTTCGAGGATCTGATCCGCGACGGCCGCACGGCCTGGGACGGGGTGCGCAACAATCAGGCCGCGCTCTATCTCAAGGCCATGAAGATTGGCGACCGGGCGTTCTTCTATCACTCGAATGAGGGGCTCGCGGTGGTCGGCGTTGCGGAAATCTGCCGGGAGGCGTTCCTCGACCCCACGGACCCGAAAGGCCGCTATGTCGCCGTCGAGGTCAAGCCGGTGCGGGCTCTCGCCCGGCCGGTCAGTCTGGCGCAGATGAGGGCCGAACCGCGTCTGGCGGGCATGAGCATGTTCCGCCAGTTCCGACTTTCGGTGACCCCGATCACGCCGGAAGAGTGGGCGGTGATTCTCGAACTGGCCGGTGACAGCGGAGTCTGACCAGCGAGGGATCCGAGCCCGCAGGTCGGCGCCGGCGTCCCAGGGACAGCCGCCGCCTGAGCAGCCTCACCAGGCGTTGTGGACGATATCGAGGATGTAGCCGTCAGAGGTGTCGATCAGGGCGATGTCGTTGTCGACCCAGACCCAGGCGCACCCGTCCGGCGGTTCAGGCAGGCCGTAGTTCCAGTAGTCGCTGACGGTGTAGCTCCACATCCAGCCGGGCAGGGCCTGACCGGCGATCCAGTAGCGCTGTTCGTAGCCGTCGGGGGCCCGAATGTATCCGCGCTCGGGGATGAACAGGTAACCGGCGCGCACGCCGGCGAACAGGCGGAAGGCGCTGGACCCCCGCCACCAGTTGCTGTTTCCCCGCCAGGGGGAGGCCTTGTCCCAGCCCTGGTGACCCTGGCGCCACTGCTGGCCGGCCTGCTGCCGGGCCGGACCGCTGGTGGAGCGGTCCCAGGCGCCGAGCCGGGCGACGTTCGCGGGCGGCCGGGACGTCCGCCCCGGACGGACCTGAGGCGGCGCGTTCTGCGCCGGCTGGGGTCGCGGAGTCTGCCGGACCTGCGCGGGCGGCGCGGAGGCTGGTGAGGACTGGAACCGCTGGCCGCCGGTGCGACCCTGGGTGACCGGCGGGGATGTCTGGGCCGGCCTTGCCGGTTGAGGTTGGCCGCGATCCTGGCGTTGCCCCTGCCCCGGACCCTGGGGCCCGCTGGGTGCGCGCGCGTCACCCTTCGGCGTCGCCTGGCGCTGTTCGGCTGACGGCGCGGCCTTGCGCTGCGGTGAGTCCGGCGCGCCGGGGCCCTGGTCAGGCCGCTGATCCGCCGAGCTGACGGCCGGCCAAGCCAGGCAGAGCGCCGCGGTGGCCAGAAGGAAGGTCTTGCTGTTCATGGTGAGAGTCCGTGGCTGGAAGCCTCCGCGGCGGCCGGAGATGGCTCTCGCGGCGCGCGGAGGTGGCTTAGGTCTAGTGGCCGGCGTTGAGGATGATGGAGGCGATCACGCCGGTGGCGACGGCCGCCAGAACATAGCGGCCATTGGCTTCGCGCCACTCATAGCCGCGCGGCGGGGCGCGCAGGTGATGGCGGCGATAGTCGACGCGCGGCGCGTTGTTCCAGTCCTCGTAGCCCATCCGGCGTCCGCGCCGCCAGCCGGAGCCGTCGTTGTGGTCCTGTCCCCAGCCGGGGTGCTGGCCGCCGCGGTGGTCGTAGCCGCGGCCGTCGGGCTGGGCGACGGCGGCGCTGGCGATCGACACCAGGATCGCTCCGGCGGCGATGACGTTGAGCAGGGTCTTCATGACTTCGATCTTTCATCGGAACCCGGGCCAGGAGACGACCCTTTCAGGCTCAACAACGTCCCGTAATCAGTTCCGTTCCGAAAATGTCCGGCGCCGAAATCCTGCCTCGGCGGAGTGTATTGAGGGCCATGGATCCGGATGGAAACCGGCACGTGAACCGGTGATGGCGGGGAACATTTTCCGTGAACATAGCGTTATCGGTTCACATGCTGGCGGCGCCAGCGGAAGACTAAAAGGTGAGACGAGTCATGGGCCTTATTTTATTGATCGTCGTGCTGGTGCTGCTGTTCGGCGGCGGTGGCGGCTACTACGCCCACAGCCGCTGGGGCATGCCCGGACTAGGCGGCGTGTTCGGCACGGTGCTGCTGATCCTGCTCGTCCTGTGGCTGTTCAACAGGGTCTGAGGAGCGTTTCGGAGCCCTGACGCCCTTTGGCCCGGGCGGCGACGGCTGGAAATGCCGCCGCCGGCGCCCTCAGGAACCGGCGCCCGCCAGCCCGGAACGGGCGCCGAAGGCAGGGCGAAGAATCGCCGGCCCGGTTTCCGGAATCACGTCCACCTCGACCTTGAGGGTCTGCTTGCCGGGCGCCAGGATGATGCCGTCGATGGGCGCCACGTCCGAGTAGTCTCGCCCCGACGCCAGAACGATGTGATCGTCCTGGACCTGGATCGCATTGGTCGGGTCGAAGCCGACCCAGCCGGCCTCCTCGCCGCACCAGAGAGACACCCAGGCGTGGGTCGCGTCGGCGCCCTCGAGCCGCGCCCGTCCGGGCGGCGGTATGGTGCGCAGATAACCGCTGACGTAGCGGCCGGGCAGGCCCAGGCCCCGCAGGCCGCAGATCATGATGTGGGCGAAGTCCTGGCAGACACCCCGTCGCGCGGTGAACGCCTGCAGGGGGGCTGTCGACACGTCGGTCGCCTTGGGATCATAGGTGAAGTCCGCCCGGACGCGGTTCATCAGATCGGTGGCGGCATCGACGATTCCCCTCCCGCGCGGGAAGCTCGATCGGGCGTATTCGGTGATCTCCGCCACCAGCGGGGCGCGGATCGAGGGATAGATGAAGCTCGCCGGCCCGCCGGGGCCCAGGTCGGCGGTCTCGAGACAGCGCGCGCGCACCTGCTCCCAGGGCGCGCCGAAGTCGAGCCGGCTGGGCGGCGTATGCACCTCGACGCGCGAGTGCGCCTCGATGATCAGGGCCTTGTGACGGGTCTCGATGACCACCGTGTTGGTGGTCTCGCCGAAGGGGCCGGCCCGCTGGAAGGCGCGGGAAGGCTCCGGCGTGACAGTCAGGCTGCTCTCCAGCACGGTCTGGGTCGCCGAGGACCTGGGCGTCAGGCGCAGGACGCAGCGCGCGAACGTCACCTGGGACTCGTAGCCGTAGGTCGTCCGGTGGCGCACGCCGTAGATCACGCAAGGCCCGCCAGCTTGATGGTCGGCACCGCATTGGCGCCCTGCAGGAAGTACCGGTCGGCCACCGCGCCGGAGAGACTGAGCAGCGCCTCCTCGAAGCGGACCATGGCGTCGGGGTCAACGTCGGCGGCCAGGGCGGTCTCGATCTCGGTGGTCAGCACACGCAGGATGCGGTTGGGCCGCTCCATCATGCCGTCGTCCACCAGAACGGGCAGGGCGTTCATGTGGTCGCGCAGGGTGAACACCTGGAAGGCCACGGATCGGGTGTTGAAGGGGTCCAGCATCACCATGTCCCGCACCGGTGTCAGGGCCAGGCCGACGAGATAGCGGGCGCGATAGGTTATCTGGCTGTCGGCGAGGTCGAGCAGAAGGTCCAGATCGTCGGTCGTCGCCTCGGCGTGGGCCAGGGTGCGGGTGAAGCGGCAGGTGTTGACCCCGCGTTCGATCCGCCGGCCCATGTCCAGAAAGCGCCAGCCGGCGGCGCGGTTCATGTTCTCCTGGGCCAGGCCGGACAGGGCGGCGAGAATCTGCAGGGCCGACTCCGCCTGCTGCAGAGCGTCCGCTTCCGAGGTCAGCTTCAGCCCCGGGGCGTTCAGCCCGTTCTCCAGGGCGCCCAGCAGGGTCCAGAAGTCGGCCGACAGGCGCTCGCGCATGCTGGCGGCGGTGCGCCTGGCCTTGCGCACCAGGGTGACCACCGAGCCCGTCGAGTCCGCATCGAGCAGCGCCGTGCGCGCGGCGTCGAGCGCCCGGGCGCCCAGGGCGTCCGCTTCCATCGCCTTCCAGGCGATGAGCAGTTCCTGCAGCTTGGTAAGCGTCTCGCCGGCCCCGTGCACCGCCGCTTCGGCGTCCATCAGGCTGGTGCAAAGGCTGCGGACCAGGCGCAGCGTGGCCTCGGCGCGCTCGAGATAGCGACCCAGCCAGAACAGGTTGTCGGCGGCGCGGCTGGGGAGGTGGCCGAGAATCCGCCGCACCTTCACGTCGTCCTGGTTGGCCAGAAGGGTGACCCGTTCGACGGGCCTGTCGGCGATCACCCAAACATCGGCGGTCCGGGCGCCTTCGCCCATGGAGATCGCCCGGACATCCAGTTCGTCGGACGTACGGCAGAAACCACCGGGCATGATCCTGAACCCGTCCGCCGTGGCGGCCGCATAGACCCGCAGCACGAACGGCGCGGCTTCCAGACGGTCTTCCCGCATCACCGGCATCGTCGACAGGCGGACCACTTCCTGGCCCACGAAGTCGCCGGGGCGGTCCTCGAGTCGGGCGAAGAAGGCGTCCCGTTCGCGGGCGGTGAGATCGGCGAGCAGGCGGGGCCTGGAGAACGGGTCGCCGTCCTGGCGCACGGTGAACGCCGGGGCGATGGCCAGGTCGGCGCGGGACCTGACCAGGGCCTGTTCCGCCGCCTGACCGCACCACCAGGTGGCCACGTTCGGCATCTTCAGTTCCTCGCCCAGCAGACGACGGCAGAGCTTGGGCATGAAACCCAGCAGGGCCTTGGACTCCAGCACGCCCGAACCGGGCATGTTGAGCACCGCCACGCCCCCGCCGCGGATGGCCTCCAGAAGCCCGGGCACGCCGAGCTGGGAAGCGCTGTTGAGCTCCAGCGGGTCGACGAAATCGGCGTCCACGCGGCGCAGGATGACGTCCGCCCGTTTCAGCCCGGCGATGGTGCGCACATAGACCAGGCCGTCCCGTACGACGAGGTCGTCGCCCTCGACCAGCAGGAAGCCGAGGTACCGCGCAAGGTGGGCCTGTTCGAAATAGGTCTCGCTGAACGGGCCGGGAGTCAGCAGGCAGATCCGGGGGTCCTTGCGCTCGGCGGCCGACGCCAGGCCCTTTCGCAGGGCGTCGAAGAACGGAGCCAGCCGCTCGACGTTCATGGCGTTGTAGAGGTTGGGATAGGCCCGCGAGAGAACAAGCCGGTTTTCCAGCTCGTAGCCGGCGCCCGATGGGGCCTGGGTGCGGTCGCCCAGCACCCACCAGCGACCGTCCGGTCCGCGGGCCAGGTCGGCGGCGTAGAGTTGCAGGTAACGTCCGCCGGGCGGCGGCACGCCGCGCAGGGCGCGGATGAAGTCGGGACTGCCGGTCAGCGCGGCGGCCGGCAGGGCGCCCTCGGTGATCAGGGTGGCCTCGCCATAGATGTCCTGCAGCAGGGCTTCCATCAGCGTGGCGCGCTGTTCGACGGCGGCGGAAATCTTCGCCCACTCGGTCTGATCCAGAATGAGCGGCACCGGATTGATCGGCCAGGTGCGCTCACTCTCCTCGCCGTAGATCCGGTAGGAGACGCCGGTGTCGCGGATGTGACGGGTGGCCAGATTGAAACGGCTCTTGATCTGGCCGGCCGGATAGTCCGCCAGATCGCCCAGGAAGTGCAGCCAGTAGTCGCGTGGACGTCCGGTGGCGTCGAACAGCTCGTCGGGAATGCCCGGCAGGGTGCGATAGTCTCGCAGCCAGGCGCTGAGCCGGTCAGCGCCGGCCGGATCGAGCGAAGGCCGCCGCGAGGCCACGCCGGCGAAATCAGCCATGCCGCGCCTCCTTGGCCCGGCGGCAGGGCGAGGTGCGGCGCGCCGTCATCGCTGGCCGGTCCTCAGGTCCAGCGTCATCGGGAACTCGCCCGTGGGCTCGTCGGGCGGCAGGGTCACCCGGCCGGGCGTGTGGCCGTGTGGCTCGAAGCGCGCCTTGCGGCGGGCTTCGGCCTCATAGGCGTTCACCGGCACGGTCTCATAGTTGCGCCCGCCCGGGTGGGCGACATGATACACGCAGCCGCCGAGGGCGCGACGGGCGCCGCGGTCGATGATGTCGAAGGTCAGGGGCGCGTCGATCGGCAGGGTGGGATGCAGCCCGCTGATCAGCTTCCAGGCCTTGAAGCGCACGCCGGCCACCGCTTCCATGGACACGCCGGTCGGGGTCATCGGCAGGGCCCGGCCGTTGCAGGTGATCAGATGCCGGTCGGGGTGGAAGCCCGACACCCTGACCTGCAGGCGTTCGACCGAAGAGTCGACGAAGCGGACCGTCCCGCCCGCCGTGGGCTCGTCGCCCATCACGTGCCAGGGTTCCAGGGCGTGGCGGAGCTCCAGGGTCACGCCGCCGTAGTGAACGACGCCATGCACGGGGAAGCGGAACGCCCGCTGCGCCTCGAACCATCGGCGATCGAAGGCGTAGCCCGCCTCGGCCAGATCGCTGAGCACCGCCTGAAAATCCTGCCAGACGAAATGCTCGAGCATGAACCGGTCGTGCAGGGTGGTTCCCCAGCGCACCAGCGGGCCCGTCTGGGGCTCGCGCCAGAACCAGGCGATCATGGCGCGGATCAGCAGCTGCTGGGCCAGGTTCATCCGCGCGTCCGGCGGCATCTCGAATCCGCGGAACTCCAGCAGCCCCAGGCGTCCGGCGGGTCCGTCGGGCGAAAACAGCTTGTCGATGCAGATCTCGGTGCGATGGGTGTTGCCGGCCACGTCGATCAGCAGGTTTCGCAGCAGCCGGTCCACCAGCCAGGGCGCCGCCGGTTCGCCCTCGTCCGGCGCGGTGATCATCGACAGGGCGATGTCGAGTTCATACAGGGCGTCATGCCGCGCCTCGTCCACGCGCGGGGCCTGGCTGGTCGGGCCGATGAACAGGCCGGAAAACAGGTAGGACAGGGCCGGGTGGCGCTGCCAGTAGATCAGCAGGCTCCGGATCAGGTCGGGGCGGCGCAGGAACGGCGAATCCGCGGGCGTCGCGCCGCCGACAACCACGTGCGCCCCGCCTCCCGTGCCGGTGTGACGGCCGTCGATCATGAATTTGTCGGCGGTCAGGCGGCCCGTGCGGGCGTCCTCGTAGAGGCCGATGGTGATGTCCACCGCCTCCCGCCAGCTGGCCGCCGGCTGGACATTGACCTCGATGACGCCGGGGTCGGGGGTGACCTTGAGCACGACCAGGCGGCTGTCGTCGGGCGGCGGATAGCCCTCGATGCGCACCGGCGCGCCGGCGGCGGCTGCCTCGACCTGGGCGACCAGCTCCAGATAGTCCTCGATCCGCGCCACCGGCGGCATGAACACATAGATCCAGCCCTGCCGGGCCTCGACGGACAGGGCGGTGCGCACGGCGAGCACGCGTCCCGGCTCGTCCGTTGCGGCGGCCTTGCGCGCGGGGGTCGTCGGCGGCGGCTCGGCATCCTGGTAGATGTCGTCGAAACTGGGCGCCGGACCCACCGCCACGGAGGGATCGGGCGGGGTGATTTGCGGATAGTCCTCGGGCGCCAGGACCGGCAGGCCGTCGAACGGCAGCCGAAGGCCCACCGGCGAGTCGCCGGGCGCAAGATAGAGACCGCCGCGCCGGAACCGCCACGCCTCGCTGATCCAGCCCTCGCCCTCGGCCCCGCCGAAGGCGCGACGCAGTGGCAGCACATAGCCCACCGCCTTGGCCAGGCCGCCGGAGATCGCCTTGACCAGGGTGGCGCGGCCTTTTGGGTCGTCGAGGGTCAGGTCGTCCAGGGTGATGTTCTCGGGCAGGTCGCTCTCGGCCTTGATCCAGTAGAGCGGGTCCTCCCGCGCCTCGAGCACCAGGGCCGGGTCCACCTGCAGCCGCGCCGCAAGCTTGCCGATCAGGGTCGCCGCGTCGGCGGCCGTCGCCGTGGGGGTTGTGTCCGTGCGGGGGACAGGACCGCGCCAGATCGGCAGGCCGTCCTTGCGCCAGAACACCGACAGGGCCCAGCGCGGCAGGGGCTCGCCCGGATACCA